>JAHDHK010000153.1:8061-13627 GCA_020631335.1 Chromatiales bacterium | reverse complement strand
GCTGAGGTCAGCCAGTGGCAATCGTGATGGCGTCACTATAAAAGGTATGGGCTATCGTCGGCATAGCCAGGGGCTGGTAATCGCCGGTGACCGCGTCACCATTGCAGATATCTCGGTAACCGGTATGCGTGATCACGGTATTTTCGTCAAGCCGGATGTGGGAGGCGGATTTGCACCGGTTATTTATAACGTGCACGTTTTCGATATTGGTACGCAGCATATCAAAAGCAATGCTGGCTCCGTCAGTGGTGTTATTGCCTGTTCGTTAATCGGTTATACCGACAAGGGCGCTGAAGGAGACTATAACGGGGCTATCAATCTGCACGGTGCCACCGCCTGGAGCATTCGAGATAATGAGATCTATAACATTGCCGGTGATGGCAGCGGCTGCAACGTGAACACTGATTGCGGTTTCTATATCAGTGGGCCGGCAATACTGGTATGGAATAACTCACGTGACACGGTGGTTGAGAGAAATGTAATTAAGGAAAGCTTCCGAAATATCGCGTTCGGTCTGGGCTACGGACACCGGGGCGGGGTTATTCGTCATAACACGATCATCCGCACGGTTGCCGGTGATGCAGGTATTGAGTTACAGGGAGCCAGCGGAGTTGTGGTCGAGAATAATACGGTGCTGCTTTATGATCGCTATAGAGGAGCAATAGAGTACCGTCAGTCTGAAAGCCTGCAAATAAAATCCAATCGTTTGAGTTCTGCGCCGTGGAATCGAGGTAATAACGCAAACATTGTGCTTACCGATAATAGAATACAACCGGTACCTGCACCGCGTCGTGTGCCGGTGTCCGGTTGTGGTAAAGCGGCCTGACAGCCAGCACTGAGACAGTGTATGTTTCCGTGATATGTTTGATATGCTATTGCGCCGGTGTGTCTTGCCTGTGATTAAGAAAACCTGCAGCAAATAGCAGGATACATAGAAACAACGGATCAAATGAGGCGCCCTTTGGTTGCAGTACACAGCCTGACGCGGTGCCACTGACGCCGGTGCGCAATGGTGCATTTCCTGTTTCGTTGTCTTCTGTCATGGTGCCATCGTTTAATAGCCCGTCACGACGTTCGTTTTTCAAACTGAAAGCCAGTCCATCCTGATCCGGGTCTGCGTCGAAACCATCGTCTATTCCGTTGTGATTAACGTCCGGGCCTGCGGTGAGGTCTGCATCTGCGATATCGTCGATACCGTCTCTGTCAATGTCTGAGCCACCGGTGGCGTCAACGTCGGCCTGATCGGGTATCTGATCGGAGTCGGCATCATTGTAAAGATCAATCATGCCGTTGTTGTCTGTGTCGGTACCACCGGCCTGCACCAGATCGAAAATGCCGTTATTGTCGCTATCCAGATCAAGGCGATTGCTTATACCGTCGTTGTCAGGGTCAATATCGCTTAGCGGGTTTTGCAGCAACGTATCGCGCAAACCGTCGTTGTTGTTGTCTGTTGCATCGTCTATCAGGCCGTTGCCGTCACTGTCGGTGCCACCACTTTCCAGCAGGTCGGGCAGTCCGTCCTGATCAGAGTCCAGATCGAGATAATCCGCCAGCCCGTCGTCGTCGCTGTCCGGTAGCGCTAACGGCGTTATCGCTACTGTGTCATCTATTCCATCTTCGTTGAGATCCGTCCAGCCATCTATCTTTCCATCGCTGTCGGTGTCGGTGCCCCCCGCTTCAATCGTATCGCTCAGGCCGTCGTTGTCGCTGTCCAGGTCATACAGATTGGGTATGCCGTCATTGTCCTGATCTGTGTTGCCTTCGATAATATTGGGAATTCCATCATCATCCAGATCAAGGTCAATATTGTCGTCTGCACCCAGGGCCGGATTTGATCCAGCAATGATTTCTTGCCCGTCGCTCGCACCGCCGCCATCGCTGTCGGCATTGTTCGGGTCGGTACCATAGGTGTTGGTTTCTTCAAAGTCGTTGAGACCGTCATCGTCAGTGTCATCATTGAGTGGATCGGTCAGGGTAACGGACAGTTCATCATTGTCTGCCAGGCCGTCATTATCGGTGTCTGCTGTTAACGGGTTTGTGCCGGTAGTGTTGAGTTCGTCACCATCTGAAAGACCGTCTCCATCCGTATCCGGATTGTCAGGGTCGGTGTCATATTCGGCTTCCTGTATATCACTGACGCCGTCTTTGTCTGAGTCCGGAAAATCATCTGCGCTATTGTTAAGCGGGTCAGACCCGTTGTTGATCTCATCGCCATCATTTAGTCCTCCCGCGTCGGTGTCCGGGTTTAAAGGATCGGTGAAATAGCGGGTAATCTCGTCGCCGTCTGATAATCCATCGGCATCACTGTCACGCTTTAACGGGTCGGTGCTGTGGGTGTTCACTTCAGCGGCATCACGCAAACCGTCATTATCGGTATCGGGGTTGACGGGATTGGTTAAAAGCAATGTCACCTCAGTGCCATCATCAAGCCCTTCTCCATCGGTATCTGCCTTGTTCGGGTCGGTGTAATAGGTACGCACTTCGTCACCATCGGTGAGCGTGTCCCGATCAGTGTCCCTGTGGTTCGGGTTGGTCAGTGTATTGTTGACTTCGTTGCCGTCGTGCAGGCCATCGTCATCGCTGTCTGCCACAAGCGGGTTGGTGCGAGTATCATTGACTTCAATACTGTCGCTGAGCCCGTCAGCATCTGTGTCCGGGTTGTTCGGGTCTGTGCCGAGTATTGTTTCCTGTTGATCTTTCAGGCCGTCATCATCGGAATCGCTCAACACTGCAATCACACTATCAGGTGCAAGGCTGAAGTGTGTCATGCGAAATGGTCTTTCGGTTCCACCCGGTCCTTGAAATATCAGTGTTTCAGTCTCTCTTGTGGCGGTAAAAGAAAAGCTTTGTTCCACCCAGCCGGTAGCATTAACGGTGACTCCACCACTGCTCTGGTTGCCAACACTGACCGAATAACTTCCGCCTTCCGCAGCACCGTAGGTGCCCGGCTCACGAAATCCCGCTACATAAAAAACCACTGTGTAATCATCACCGGCCAGCAGCCCGGTAATGGGGGCGCCGGCTGCTTCTGATTCGAACCAGGAACCGCAGGAGATAAAGTAGTCATGATTATTCGGGGGCGTGTAAGGTGGTGTGCCGTGCCAGGTGGCAAAATTCCAGCCCCATTTTTCAGCACTGCTGGTGTCGCAGTTGCCCGAATAGTTTGTCCAGCCGTCCGGTACTTCGCCCGAACGCAGGCGCGTATCGTCAGTGGTCGGTACGGTGGGTATGGCAGCGAGTGCCATTGTGGCAGCACCAGACCATAAAAACACAGTCAGCAGCGCCAGTTGCTTGACTGAGAAAAGTCGTGGTGTGGTTCGTGTGAATACCATGCAATCCATTTGCAGCCTTTCCTGAACTTACTGCAGAGGAGGAATGCATTTTTAATACACGTACGCGGTTTTCGCTGTTGCGCGTTGATGCTGTTGACGCGCTTGCGTTGATTACACAGCCGTGCTTAAGCATGAATTTACATAGGGCAATGACACTTTAGCAGGCGAGCAAAAATATTTGCTCTCGCTGCTTTGCTTTTGTTACTACAAGTGCCGGTGCGCGAGCCTGCCGGGACAAATTATTGTCACAGCAGGCAGTGCTGTTACATGGTGGCGTACATATCATCCAATGCAAGGCGCATGCGCTCGAAAATCAGGCTCAACTCGGATGAGTTGATGATAAGCGGCGGACACAAGGCGACGCTGTCACCGGGAGTCGGTCGAAGTATTAACTGATGATTACGCGCGTGGTTGGCAATCTGGGCGGCCACCTTGCTGGCAACCGGAAATTGCTCGCGAGTGGATTTGTCCTGCACAATTTCGATTGCACCGATGAGCCCGGCAGCGCGTGCCTGTCCGACCAGCGGATGGTCGGTGAGTGACTGTAAGCCTTCTGCAAACTGCGGTGCCAGTGACTTTACGTGGTCAACGATATTGCGTTCGGCATAGATGTTCAGTGTTTCAACAGCTACGGCGGCGGCAACCGGGTGGCCACCGTATGTGTTACCACTGCCGAACATACCGTGCTTGTCGCTGCCGGTCACCAGCGCGTCGTATATTTTTTCGCTCAGCATGACACCGCCAATCGGCAGGTAGGCAGATGATAGTTGTTTGGCAACTGTCATCAGATCGGGCTTAGCATTGAACGTCTGGGTGCCGAACATTTCCCCGGTGCGTGCGAAGCCGCAGATGACCTCATCGCATATTAACAGGATGTCGTGTCTGTCCAGCACTGCCTGTATTTTTTCAAAGTATCCGGCGGGTGGCACTAATACTCCGCCGGCGCCCATCACGGGTTCAGCAATGAAGGCGGCGATGTTGTCGGCACCTTCTTCAAGAATTTGTTGTTCCAGTGTCTCTGCCAGCCGGTCGGTAAACTGTGCTTCGGTTTCACCGTCGCGGCCTTCGCGGTAGTAGTGTGGTGTTTCGGTATGCATGACCGGAATAGCCGGCAGGTCAAAACCGTCATGTACATAGGGCAGGCCGGTCAGGCTGCCGGAGGCGATCGTAATGCCGTGGTAGGCACGTTTGCGTGAGATGATTTTTTTCTTGTTCGGTCTGCCCAGTGCGTTGTTGTAGTACCAGACCATTTTGATTGCCATGTCGACTGCTTCAGAGCCGGAGTTGACCAGAAACACCCGGGCCATATTGTCCGGTGCGATGTCGATCAGTTTTTGCGAAAGCTCGATGGCCGGTTCAGTAGAGCGGTGACTGAACAAATGAGAGTAGGGTAACTTTTGCATTTGCCGGGTAGCGGCATCGGTCAGGCGTTGCTCGTTAAAGCCGAGTGAAGCGCACCACAGCCCGGACATCCCCTCAATCAGTTTATTGCCCTGATCATCCCAGACATAAATGCCTTCACCGTGGGTAATGATAAACGGGTCGATTTCCTGGTGAGCTGACAAGTTAGTGTAGGGGTGCAGGACATATTGCTTGTCATGTTCGGCAATGGCGTTTCTCATCTTATTCTCCTGCAGATGTGGCTGATGTGTTGTCAGGCAGAGCGGCTCTGCACTACTGTACAGGCTGATCCATTGTCAGGCGGAAAGTATTATATGTCACCCGGAAAAAAAACCGATGAGCAAAAGGCCGATGGCTATGAAAGCGGCGAGGACAGAACAGCCGGGAACAATACTGATACGCTTCTCGGTGATATCAAATCATTGTGTGATCAGTTTAAGACGGTTTTGATGGCGACCTGCACCAGCGACGGTGTGCCGGAAATCAGCTATACGCCGTATGTCATCGTCGACGGCAGGCTTTATGTTTTTGTTAGCGAGCTGTCGATGCATACGGGAAATCTGAAAGACAATCCGCGAGCCAGTTTGCTATTCATTGAAAATGAATCGGCGGCGTCGAACCTTCATGCACGCAGGCGCGTTACATTTCCGGTGGATGTTTCCCACATAAAAAGAGATGCGCCGGAGTGGGAGCTGGTGCTGGGGCAGATGGAAAGCCGGTTCGGAGAAATTATTCCGTTGCTTAAGTCGCTTCCGGATTTTCATCTTTTTGCGATGAATACCGACAGCGCAACCATTGTGCGTGGCTTCGCTGATGCTCACACCATTGCGTGT
>JAHDHK010000153.1:0-8051 GCA_020631335.1 Chromatiales bacterium | reverse complement strand
CGTGTAACGGCTTTCAATAAAGCCATAAAGTCGCTGTAAAACACACCCTAAGTAGGCTAACGGGACCCCTGATTAAAAATGGCGCAAATGCGGTTGACTTGTTACTGACGCTTGCGCATAGTGCAGCGATGTCTGCGCTCAGGCCGGGCACGTGACGACAAGTCTCATCAATAAATATCAAGCTCCGCTGGAGGATCTATGAAATTGAAACATCTATTTGGCGCTACTGTACTCAGCGCCGCAATGGTTGCCGGCACTGCGTCTGCAGCAACCACTATTAAGGTACAGTCTGTACTTTCTGACGCGGCAGACGAAATCGTCATGCTGAAAGACTTCGCCAGCACGGTAAGTGATCTGACTGAAGGTGAAGTACAGATTGAAGTCCTGCCGAACAACTCTGTTGTTCCCGGTGCCGACATCCTCGACGCTGTTGACAAAGGCCTGCTCGATGGCGGTTTCGCCTGGACTCACTACTGGTCCGGTAAGCACCCTGCAGCCATGCTGTTTGGTTCTCCGGTAGCTGGCGCCGGTGTCGGTATCGACAACATCGCGTTTTTGTCGTGGTTCCATAACGGTGGTGGTAAAGAACTGTACGATCGTCTGTGGGACGAAATGGGCATGAACGTCCATGGTCTGATGCTGCAGCCGGTGGGTCCTGAAGCACTGGGCTGGTTCAAAGAGCCGATCAACAGCCTCGATGATTTCCGCAAGCTTCGTTTCCGTGCGCCTCCTGGAATTCCAGGCCAAACCTACAACGATATCGGTGTTGCAGCAGTTGCCATGGGTGGTGGAGATATCCTCCCGGCACTGGAAAAAGGCACAATCGACGCAGCAGAATGGTGCTGCCCGAAGCCTGACAGCGTATTCGGTTTTCAAAAAGTGCTGAAGCACTACTATCTGCAGGGTCTGCATCAGGTTGTGGTAAACGCTGACATGTACATCAATGGCGATGTATGGGACGGCCTTACTCCACTGCAGCAGAAAGCAATGCAGGTTGCTGCTGACGCCTCTCTGATCAAGTCAATCAGCTATCGCATCTACGAAAACGGCAAAGCACTGAAAGACCTCACCGAAAACCACGGCGTTCAACTGCACGACACGCCTGAAGACTACTTCGTTGAGTACATGGCTGCTGCCAACGCCACACTGGAAAAGAACGCTGCTGAAAACGAATTTTTCGCGGAAGTATGGGATTCCATGAAAGAGTTCGCCGGTATCGCTGTTCCTTTCTGGGCAGGTGCACAGGCTTCAAACGCTGCTCTTGGTGGTGCGTTTGCCGAGTCTCTTAAGTAACGGGAGTGTCAGCTTCCAGCGCAGTTCGTCTGAAAGGACAGCTGTCGCCTTACCGGTGTAATTGAATACCGGTAACCACAAGCCCCGTATGTTTTCGCTGCGGGGCTTGTTTTTTATCAGGTCCAGGGGCAAACAGCATCTGCATGCGCTGATCTTGTTCCCGGCTTCCCGTTAACATCTTCAAGAGAAACCCATGGCTGAAGAGGTAGACCCGGGCGAATTGGAAATCGCCGACGAGTTGATCGCCGAGCGCAGGTCAGCGGCACCCGGTGAGTTGCCGGATGATATGGCGCCGCTGCATCGCAAGGTGATTGGCGCAATTGATACGTTCAGCGACTGGACTGGCAGAACCGTGCGCTGGATGCTGGTGCCGTTGTGCCTGGCGGTGGTGTACGAGGTTGTGGTGCGCAATTTCGGCACGTCGCCCTCGGCCTGGTGGCATGAGTTGGTTCGCGTATTCACAGACCCGGAAGCGCCCAGTCTTCTCCAGCCTGCACCAACCCTATGGGCTTATGATGTGAGCCGTATGTTATACGGCGCGATGTTTATGCTGGGGGCAGGTTACGCGCTGTCTCGCGGCGTGCATATCCGGGCGGATTTTCTTTATCGAAACTGGTCAGCTCGAACTCAGGGGTCGGTAGATCTGTTTTTGTACCTCGTCTTATATTTTCCGGGAATGGTCTTTCTACTGTATTACGGCATCGATTACGCGTGGTCGGCGTGGAGCCGCGGTGAGCGGGCGATGGATACCGCATGGATGCCTCAGCTGGGTCCGGTCAGAACAGCTATTCCACTGGGCGTCTTGTTTTTAATCATCCAGGGCATTTCTGAAACCCTTAAGAGTTGGTATGCCATGACTCGCGGGAGATGGCCGGTATGATCGAAACACTCAGCAACCTCAGTAATGAGATGATTGGCGCGCTGATGCTCGCCAGTATGTTGTTTGCCATTTTTATCGGCTTTCCGATTTCATTTACGTTGATCTTCCTGGGCACCGTTTTCGGTTACTGGGGGTTCGGCGGTCTGGTTTTCTATTTAGAGACACTGCAGTTTTCCGGTGCGTTGATGGAGCAAACGCTCTCGGCGGTGCCGCTGTTTATCTTTATGGGCATATTGATGGAGCAGGCGGGTTTAATGGAGCGCCTGTTTACCGCCGTGCAGCTGATGCTGTCACGTGTCAAAGGCTCGCTGTATATCGCCGTGCTTTTTGTCTCAACCATTTTTGCGGCGGCAACCGGTATTGTGGGTTCATCGGTCACTATTCTGGGGATCATGGCGGCAAAAACCATGAACCGTTCCGGCTACGATGTGCGTCTTTCTGCCGGGGTGATCACCGCCGGCGGCACGCTGGGGATTTTGATTCCTCCGAGCATTATGCTGGTGGTCATGGGGCCGATACTCGAAGTACCGGTGACTGACCTTTTTGCCGCAGCCATTATCCCGGGCATTGTGATGGCAGTGCTTTACACCGGCTATGCGCTTATCCGCTGCCAGATGAATCCGGCGCTTGGTCCGCCGTTACCGGAGGAATTCCGGGCCACTTCTATCTGGATGGTGTTCAGGGAGTTCCTGCTCGGTCTGGTGCCTCCGGCATTGTTGGTCGGGTCTGCGCTGGGCAGTATTCTTTTCGGGCTGGCAACGCCGACAGAAGGTGCCGCCTGTGGTGCGTTCGGTGCGTTTTTACTGACTGTGCTTTATCGCCGCTTTACCTGGCAGAGTTTCAAAGATGCCTTGTTGAAGACGCTTGAAATTTCAGTGCTGATTCTGTTCCTGGTCGCGGCGTCGAACTTTTTCGGTGCAGTGTTCAGCAAGCTTGGCACACCTAATCTGATGACCGAGTACCTGCTGACGCTGGAAATGTCGCCTTATATGATCCTGATATTGATCATGGCGCTGATATTTCTGCTGGGCTGGCCGCTTGAATGGGTGCCGATTGTATTGATTATTGTGCCTATTCTTCTGCCACTGGTTCGTGAACTTGAGTTTGATGGTGTACTGGCAGATGAAACCCGTCGCCTGACCTGGTTCGGGATACTGGTTGCGGTGAACCTGCAAACCGCCTGGTTGTCGCCTCCGGTGGCATTGTCTGCCTACTTTCTGAAAGGGGTCGTCCCCGAGTGGGATCTCAAAGACATCTACCTCGGGATGATGCAGTTTATGCTGATTCAGCTCATTGGACTGATACTGGTGATGTTTATTCCAAAAATAGCACTGTGGCTGCCAATGTATCTGGAGTCGATAAAAACCTTCCCCTGATTTGCCTTAGCTATAAACGGTGGCACTGATTCGGGTGCCATCGACTTGAATCGTATTAATTTTCCAATACCGGCCGCTGCGATGCCGGTGATACACCCCGGACACTCTATAAATTCATGTTAGAACACATCGTAGATCTTGGACAGATCATCATTGCAGACATTGTCCTGTCTGGTGATAACGCGCTGATTATTGGTATGGCGGCAGCCGGGCTGGCGCCGGAGCTTAGAAAAAAAGCCATTCTCTTTGGAATGGTGGTGGCCGCCGTAATGCGGATAATCTTCGCTGTCGTGGCAACCAAGCTGCTCGGGATTCCCGGTTTGCTGCTGCTGGGTGCCTTGCTGTTGTACTGGGTATGCTGGAGGCTGTACACCGAAATAAAAGACCACACCGATGAGCAGGCGCTGCATGAGTTGGAAGTGGCAGAAAACCCCGAAGAAGGTTACACCGGCAAGCCGAAGCGTACGCTGGGTCAGGCATTGTTAGCGATTACCGTTGCCGACATTTCAATGTCGCTCGATAACGTACTTGCCGTGGCCGCAATTGCCGATGGTGACACCAACAAGCTTGTTTTCGGTCTGGCGCTGGCCATCGTGTTAATGGCAGTCGCAGCCACCATGATCATGAAGCTGCTGACCCGTTATCCGTGGATATCATGGCTCGGGTTGTTCGTATTGATCTACGTCGCTACGGAAATGTTATATCGCGGCATCTTTGATGACACCAACGGCATACTCGCCTACCTGCGAGCATCCGGCTTTGGCGTATAAAAAAGGCCGACCGAGCAGCAAAGTAGGGTGGAAAAGCGCCAGGCGCTTCCACCAAAAACTATCAAACAGCAAATAAATCAAAATCACTAACCATCCAACCCACACACCACTACAAAAAACCTCAAAGCCCCAAATAAAAAAGGCCGAAGCACATAAGTGCCTCAGCCTTCGCAACCACGTGTGTGCGGGCAAATACTATTCAGTAGTATTCAACAACACAGCATCAATGCCATGAATGATGCCGTTGCGCGCCTCAATGTCAGGGTCAACCACATTAGCACTGTCGATACTGACAACACTGCCGGTCACGGTAATCGTCCGGTTAGTCCCGTCCGCCATAGTAATCGCAGTGCCGTTGAGCGTCAGTGCAGTCGCGGCCGGCACAATGCTGTCCGACAAAACATGACCGAGTAACACAGCTTCGAGCGCATCGGCATCGGTGGCCACGGCAGCCTGGATGGCGGCATCCGCTGCAGCAAACGCTGCATTGTTCGGTGCGAAAATCGTGTGAGTCTTTGAACCGTCAGCAAGCTCGGTGTCAAGCCCGGTGCTCTGCAGGTTTGCAAGCAGTGTGCTGTAGTTGGCCAAGCCGGCAAGAGTGGTTGCCAGGTCTACGGCAGGCGGGGTGGTGTCGGTGCTGGGTGGAATCAGCACAGCATCAATGGCGTGAATAATACCGTTGGTGGCAACGATGTCTGTAACAGTGATATTGGCATCGTTGATTTTAAGCGTGTCACCGTCAAGCGTAAGTGCCGCTTGCGAACCGTCCTGCATGGTGATGTCGTTTCCTGCGAGGCTGGTCGCCGTTTCGGAATCCACTGAACCGGATAACACATGGTAGAGCAGCGTGCTGTTCAGCGCTGCTGAATCGGCGACCAGTGCTGCCACCGTGTCAGCGCCAAGTGCGTTGAAAGCAGCATCGGTAGGTGCAAATACTGTATATTCTGTCGACCCGTCTGCCAGCACCTGGTCGAGTCCGCTTTGTTGCAGCACTGTTGCCAGTGTGGTGAAGTCATCGTTGTTGATCACGGTTTGCACCAGGTTAACCGGAATAGTTTCATCTGGTGGTGTTAGCACCGCATCGATCACATGAATCACACCGTTGGATGCGACGATATCGGTTTGCGTGACGTTGGCATCATTAATTTTTAACACGTCGCCATCGAGGCTGAGTGCGGCGGCTTTGTTGTTCTGCATGGCGATGTTGGTGCCCGCCAGGCCAAGTGCAGTCGCCGAGCTCACGTTTCCGGACAACACGTGATACAACAGTGTGTCTGTCAGGGCCTCACTGTCAGCCAGCAGAGCAGTGACTGCTGCTTCCCCCAGTGCGTCAAAAGCAGCATCGGTCGGGGCAAAAACAGTGAACTCCTGCGTCTCGTCAGACAGAGTCGCGTTCAATCCAGCGGATTCAAGTGCTGTTAACAGGGTGGAGAAATCATCGGCCGCTGTAGCGGTCTCGATAATATTCGGCGTCTCGTTGCCGGTGCCACCTGTGTCTTCCGTGCAGTCAGTCTGACAAGTGAGCACTGTACTGTCGCAGCCTGCGAGTGAGAGGCACGCGGCGGCAAAACAGACAGCTGTCAGCCGCTGTAATTGACCGATTGTAGGGGTCATAGTGTATCTCGTTCTTATTGTTGGTTTACATATGGTGCTCGGCACCGTGAATTCCCGGCAGGCGCGACGCATATGTCGGCACTCCTGCTTATCTAAGTGTAGTTCAACTATTTTGATGCGCAGGTTTGGTTGTCAAAAAAGTAACGAGTGCTGAATTGCGGGTACTTCGCGGTAAGCCACAATGCCATAGTGGTGGTTAACACAGGTTGATCGTTGCCCTGAATAAGATCGACGCAAGCGCCTAACCAAACAGCGCCAGGTAATGTGAATGAAGTACAATAACGCGGTGCCAGGTCTGTCGATGAGTCCGGTCAGCTACTGGTTGCACTCTGTGGTGCCCCGATAATTAACTTCCGCTAACGAGTAGTTCCCTGCTGCTGTCCTCAGATAGTCGCAGCGACTGCGCTATTAAAAGAACGTCGATGAATAGAACATCTTCAGCAATGTTTTCACTGACCGACAAGGTGGCCGTGGTCACCGGTGCCACATCCGGTATCGGGCGGCGTCAGGCTTATGCTTTGTCTGCCGCAGGAGCCACAGTAATTGCCGTCGGCCGCAGTGGTGAGCAACTTGAAGAAGTAAAGCAGGAGCTGCCGGGCGATTGTGTGACTGTCCAGGCTGACTTGCAAACCGCCGATCTGGCTACCTTGCTGACAGATGCCGTCAATACAACTGGCCCGGTTGATATTCTGTGTAATACCGCTGGCGTCAACCTGCGTGAACCACCCGAAAAAATCACCAGAGAAAGCTGGGATCAAACCATTGATCTCAATTTGACGATACCGTTTTTTCTTGCCCGAGAGCTGGTGCCGTCAATGCAAAAGCGAGGCTACGGGAAAATAATAAACATCGCCTCGTTGCAGTCCGAAAGAGCCTTCGCTAACAGCATGGCCTATGGTGCCAGTAAAGGCGGTGTTGCGCAGCTCACCCGTGCCATGGCCGAAGCCTGGTCGGCAGGTGGTGTGTGCTGCAATGCCATAGCCCCCGGTTTCTTCCCCACAGCGCTGACTGCTCCCGTATTCGGTAACGTCGACACGGTAGCACGCAATGCCGCGCAAACCGCCATCGGCCGAAATGGCGAAATGCAGGATCTCGATGGAATCACCGTGTTTCTGGCAAGTAGCGCTTCAGACTATATTACCGGCCAGGTGATCTATCTTGATGGGGGATTTACAGCGAAATGAATCGTGGTTAGCGAGAATAAATTAGTTACAAAACTGCTTTGCGTTTCCTGAATCCAAAAGGTCGATAAAAACAGAGCCAGCGGTGCAGCCCGGATTCTCACCAGCTACAACTACTGTTACAACTAAAGGTACATCTTACTTCTACTGCGAGCATAACTACTTCGAGAAACACTGCAGAGCCGTACCGCTAGCTCTGAAAGTAATATTAGACGTGAAGTCGTGCTGTGGATGTGAACGGTTACACATTAGGTCGGGTTGGTACAGTATCAAGATTATTTCAGTTATCGCTGCTGGGCGTTGTGCTTAAGCGAAGGATGGGTTTCTAAATAAGTGCACATCGAAAGATGTATTAGATCTTGTGTTCCCTCTATGTGTTTCGGATTACCACGCCTGAGTGGTTAAGTCATAGTCAGTGCCGTTCTATCGCCGTTGCCGATGCACAGATTGTGGTTCCACCAGTATTGCTAGTCATGCTTGCGCTGCAGATTTCCATCGAACAGAGTTAACAGTGTCTGCATTGCTAACTGTCTGCGGGTAGGTGGGTAGCCTTGAAGAAAAGGTGTGCAGCTGCTTGAAGATTTGTTGTTTTCGACGGTAAGGCTTGCCCAGCGCTTAATATATGAAAGGACGAGACAGGTTTTCTACAAAGAAATAGACGATTGGCTACGCCAAAATCCAATAAGGTAGTAAATTGCGATGTTCCCGGGGTGGGTGAAAGCGATCAAACTCGAACGCTGGATTCGGAGGAGAGCTTGGAACAGGTGTCAGCGCTGCAAGGTAATCACAGGATTTTTGTGGCAGCCGGTTGCTATAAGCGTTTTGTCAACCGAGCAACGTGGCTGATGCAGTCATTCGATTTTTCTATTTGAAAGCTGAGTCTAAAGATAGAAAACAGAGCCAGCGGTGCAGCCCGGAATCTCACCAGCTACAACTA
>JAHDHK010000152.1 GCA_020631335.1 Chromatiales bacterium | reverse complement strand
CATCCCTCACATATTGCTGCACCACCAGCTCGATCTGCCGAAATACATGCTTGTGCGCTGCCGATGTGCTCAGCTGCAACCGGGTAACATTGCCTATGTAGCAGGCACAGGTAAGCCAGAAGACTGTGGCGTATTCATGAGTCGCACCTTCTATTGATTGACGGCAAAAGGACGCAAGCTCGTGTAACGGCGCGTTATCGGACCCGGCAGCCATGACTGCCTGCAACCTGGACTCAAAAGATTTTTCAAATCGCTCTGCCGCAGCAGCACTATTCTGCAACGGCATCACCGAGACCAAACCGTCATTTATCGCTGCTGAATAAGCATCGGGTATTGCAAAGATCAGTTCAGAAAGCGGTAACTTCTGCTGCTCACAACGAAGATCATTAATTAACCAGAAATAGTCACTTAACGCGCTTTGAGAATTTAACAGGCCGATACTGGCATCCAGTGAACGCTGCAACAAGGCAGTAAAACCATCACCCTTACCCTCTTCTATGCCACCAGCCAGACTTATTGTCTCTTCGAGCAATGCAATCGCTGTGTTGTCTGTACCCAGTAAGTCGATACATTCCGATAACAGCGCCGCCAGACCGGAAGCGCTGTTTTCCGGTTGCACTTCAAGCCTCAGGCCTGCCTCCTGCAATGCGGTTACCAGGTGAGCCCGCCGTACAGCCTGATCAGTTAATGCGCCTGTATGCGGTACTTTATTGCTCATCAGCCTGAACTTCCGGCCGTGAATTGCCGGTGGTCGATTGATGATACTCGGCGGCCAATAGCTGCAATTCCAGCGCATGCCCCTTCAGGTAGAGCAGCTCTTCCTGTGGTACCGCCTCACTGACCGCACCACTGTTGCTGTCTTCCGATTGCTGAATAGCAGTGATCAACTCATTGACCATCGCCTGTAACTGTTCTGTTTTTGGCGATAAGACGGGCTCGACACCTGTGTTCTTCAGCGTGCGTGCAGACTCGAGCAGATGACGTGAACCCTCCTCCGCCAGTGTATGGCATTCTCTGAGCGCCATAGCACTGGCCTCGAGATCAGAGTTGATATCTACCGCGCTGCGCACTGCGTTATCTGCCGCCGTCTGCACTTGCTGACTGGAACGCTGTGCATTTTCGACGAAGCGATCGGGTTCAATGTCCAGATCATGGAGGCTGGCGCGTTTGATAGATTCATTCAATGCCTGCAAACTGGATTGCCGGGCACTGCTTTCAATATCACCGACAACCGCTCGCAGCTCATTTAAACGCGACAGTGCACGTTCGATGCGGCCACAGCTGATATCCAGCTGCGCTGTCAGTCGTGCAAACGATGCTGCCGTTTCGTTTACGGAGTCAGCTATCGTCTGTTGCAGCTGCAACGGCGCATGACTTTCATTCTTTGCAGCTGACAGCCACTGATCAACCTCACGCAGTGCGGATTCAATTGCCTGTGCATGACTCACCTGCGTTTGCGGCAAAGCGGCAAGCCGTACCTCCATTGCTTCAATGACTTCCTGCTGCTGTACCGCAAGCGCCGATGACTGATCGAGCATACCTCTGCAGAACTTATCGTGATCATCCAGCGCGCTCACCGCTGCATTGAATGACTCTGCAATAGCTATTGCGGGCGGGGAGTTAGCCAATAAAGTACTGCGATGTGTGAAGTCTCCATTGGCGATGCACCCGAGATCGTGGTGAAGTGCTCTGAGCAGCTGCTGGGACTTACCCGCGTGAGCGGCCTTTTTTTGTCTGAGCCCCCACGCCATCAACGCTGCCAACAAAAGCGCTAACGATGACAACAGCACCGCCAGTAACACATTTCGACGACTGTCCTGCAGTTCGGTTTCCATGGATTGCAACAGCGAGCGTGTATAGCTAAGGGCTTCAGAAGTTATGCGTAGAAACTGTGCGGGCGGGTATGCCGGTAACTGAGGATCCGAAACCTCTCCGATAACCGTGTTAACGTTGAGCTGATCGAGCGTCGCAAAGAAAGTGTCGAGCTTCAAAGTGGATTGATACCCAAGCAGCGCCGGGCCATTGGTCGGACGGGCCAGATTGTCGAGATGCGCCGCCCGCTCCTTTATTCGCTCAACAAGCGCACTGAGCGCCTCCACCTGAACCGGTGAAGATGACAGCACTTCAAGACCCACAAGCTCACCGCGAATATCACTGACAAGTGCCAGCAATGGTTGCGACAAAGACTCGGTGGTAATCGCATCGAATAGTACACCGTATGTTTCTGATACCGCCGGCAGCTGAGTGACCCTGACACCGGCATCCTTATCGTTCGCGATGTCAGCTGAGGCCAGATTCAATTCGGAAAACGCGCCGCGCACACTCTGCCATCGCGTTAATAATCCCGCGCCCTGTTCTTTGAACGCCCCGACCGGCACCTCACCAAGCGCGCGCTGAATGGCACCTGACTGAACATCACCAGCGGCCACCAGTTGTGCTGCACCGTCGTGGGTAAACATCTGTGCAGTCAATGCACTCCCGGTTGTATCAGCCTGCCATTGCGCCAGCCTGGTCAGGGTTAATGCAAGATCGGTGGTCAGCGATTTTTGTGAGCCGAATCGAAACGTTTGCCATAAACAGACGCTAAGCACGGTCAGTGCAGTTATCAACAACAGCACACTGCCACCAAACCATCGACGTCGGGTAGCGGGCTTCAATGGTTTTGACCTGCAGTCGACGTGTTATTTTCAGCTTCCGCGGCTTTGAGAAAGCCGGGAACCGATATCACCCCCACCAGTGAGTTGTCCGAACGACAGATGTACTCGATCAAAGGGGCAGGAAACTCCTCGCGTGTTGCGTTTATTCGAGGCCGCAATGCGAGGTCGGATATCGTGACCAGCTGTTCGACACCGATCAGCACATTACCGTGGGCGCTCTTTATGATGATTGCACGATTCAGTGCTTCGTTGCGCGCGGCAGCCGGTTGCAGGAGTACACGTGGATCGATTAACGGATAAGGCAACATATCGTGCACGACAATACCGCTCACCCATAATGGCGCACCCGGCACCGGGGTTACCTGCTGCAGCTCGATGACTTTATCTACGTGTTCAATATTGATCGCATAGGTGGTTTCGCTGAGCAGAAACAACAAGGCGCGACGGGTTACCTGCATACATTCTTCGTCACGCGCATCCCACCTTGTACTCACCTGCACACTCATAGCGACAGCTCCACGTGAGCTGATATGGCTGCGAGCAGACTGTCCTGCGTGATCGGCTTACGCAGGTAATGTTCCGAACCGGCAAGTCGACCGCGTGCGCGATCGAACACACTGTCTTTACTCGACAGCATTACCACCGGAATATTGCGATATTTTTCGTGTCTTTTTATCAATCGACAGCACTGATAGCCATCAAGCCTGGGCATCATCAGATCCATAAAAATGATATCCGGCGGCTGACGCTCGACCACACACAGCGCGGCAATACCGTCGACAGCAGTCAGCACAGAAATACCGCGCGGGTGGAGTATGCGCTGTACTGCGCTACGCACCGTCTTGCTGTCATCTACGACCAGTACTCGCAAGGTAATTCCGGACTGTAAGGGTAAGGATGATACCAACAGAAGACCCGGCTTGGATCGACGGAAAACCATCGCCAGCCCGGCCGCCTGCCGATCTGGGGCAACTGTATCGGAACACCTCCTGTACATCAACTGCCCCGCAGACTTGCGTTAAAAATACTCTATATTTTTCAATTACTTGATTTCCGACTATAAATCCACACAGTGCAGGGAAACCAAACTCGATACAATCGTGCTATCGGGCATCTACAGGATCTGAACAGTGACAATCAGCGTTGGCATTTTGATGGACCCCATTGAGGGGATAAAAGTCGCCAAAGACACCTCTCTGGCAATGATGCTGGCCGCACAGAAACGCGGATGGCAATTACAATATTTCGAGCGGGAAGGACTCTTCATGCGCGACGGGGTGCCGTCAGCATCCACCAGTACGGTGGAAGTATTCGACGATGAGTCGCACTGGTTTAACCGCGAGCCGGCCACCGATCGTCCATTGAGCGAGCTTGATTGCATACTCATGCGGCTGGACCCGCCGTTTAACATGGACTATGTCTTTGCCACCTACTTTCTGCAAAAGGCAGCCGACAGTGGCGTACTGGTACTGAACAACCCTGCCGCACTGCGCGATATCAACGAAAAAATGTATACCGCCTGGTTTCCCGATTGCTGCCCGCCGACACTGATCACCAGTCGCCACGATCTCCTGCGGGAGTTTCATAGCGAGCACGGCGACGTTATCGTCAAGCCGCTCGATGGCATGGGCGGCGCGTCGATTTTCAGATTAAAAGAGAATGATCCGAACATCAGCGTGGTGCTGGAAACCATGACCGACTTCGGGCGCACACAGATAATGGCCCAACGCTACATACCCGAGATCACTGAGGGCGATAAACGCATTTTAGTGGTGGACGGCGAACCCGTCTCTCATGCACTGGCGCGGATGCCGGCTGCGGGTGAAACACGGGGCAATCTGGCCGCCGGCGGCACCGGCGTGGCAGTCCCGCTGACTGAGCGCGACCGCGAGATTGTGGCCAGCATCGGACCCGAATTGAAAAGACGGGATGTACTGTTTGCCGGAATAGATGTCATTGGTGACTGGGTAACCGAAATTAATGTCACCAGCCCGACCTGCGCCCGTGAACTCGATGCACAATGCGGACTCGATATCGGCTCAATGTTTATGGACGCCATAGAAACGCGTCTGAACAATCGCTAACGACACTCGACAACGACAGAATCACACCAGTCAGCCGCACGGACAAGGGCCTCCTCACCATAACCCGATGAATCTCAGCCACCATTTTTTACTATCAATGCCCTCACTGGCGAACTCATGGTTTGAAAATACGATCACCTACATTTTTGAACACAATGAAGATGGCGCGCTGGGGTTTGTGATCAATCGACCGGCCCCTATCTCCGTGGCAGAGGTGTACCGCCAACTCGAGATTGACATCATCGATACGATAAAAGATGAAACGGTGGTTTTCGAGGGCGGGCCTATCGACAATCAGCGTGGTTATATACTTTTTAATTCTGAATCGAGCCTGCCTGCAGATTCCGGTGAGCTCGCTTCACACATTGAAGCGGGTGAACACGGCGTCAGCCTTTGCGGCTCAACCGGGTTACTCGACAGCATAGGTGCCGGCAACGGGCCCGAGGATTACTTATTATTGTTGGGTTATGCCGGCTGGGGTGCAGGACAACTGGAATCAGAAATGACTGAAAACTCATGGCTCACCTGTGCCGCCAGCACTGACATTCTTTTTAACGATGACTTTGAAAGTCGTTTTAACCTGGCAGCCGATTCTCTAGGTGTCGACTTTTCAAGACTCTCCAATGAAACCGGTCATGCTTGACACGACCATCAACTCATTCCCGGTATCAGCACAGGCTGTATATTGAGTTGAACAGCGAAAACCAGACACCCGAAGGAACTTTCATCGCGTTCGATTTTGGCGAAAAAAGGATCGGTGTGGCGGTGGGTAGCACGCAGACCGGGCAAGCCACACCAATCGGTGTCGTAAGGAACATCCATGGCCGCCCCGAATGGGAAAAAATCTCCGGCCTGGTCGACGAGTGGAAACCGGTGGGGCTCGTGGTCGGCCTGCCGGTTCGTGACGACGGTCTGACTCAGCCAATGCTTCCGCTTTCGAACGCATTTGCAAAACGACTGCAAAAAAAATATTTATTGCCGGTATACCGCAGTGATGAAAGATTCAGTTCTATTGAAGCCTCACGGGTTATTGCCGAAAACCGACGACGCGGACGACGACGCAAAACGAGCCGGGAAGATACTGATAAAATTGCCGCCGCACTGATTCTGGAACAGTGGTTCAGTCAGGAGCAACAGATCAACGGCCACTGATGTTTTATCGCCTGCGACCCTTGCCTTCTGAATCGAGATGAACCCATGCGTAACAGCAGACGGCCCCCTTAGAGACATGAATTAAGATGACGAACAACCGGGAAATAGCACCGGAGCAGGTGCAACAGTGGCTGTCGAGCATGGCAGCCGATCTGAAAAATATTATCGAGCAGCGACATGCGGGTAAAACGCCCCGTATCGTGGGCATAAGAACGGGCGGTGTTGTGGTTGCAGAAGCGCTGCATGGACTGCTTGAACTGCCGGACGCTCACGGTGAGCTCAATATTTCGTTTTATCGCGACGATTTCAGCCGTGTCGGACTGCACCCTCAGGTGGGCGCATCCGAAATTCCTTTTTCTGTCGACGACGAGATCATCATTCTGGTGGACGATGTACTTTACAGTGGGCGAACCATTAGAGCCGCAATGAACGAAATTTTCGACTACGGCAGACCGGAGCGGATTATTCTGGCGACGCTGGTGTCACGCGCGGAAGGCCGGGAACTCCCGATCAGTGCAGATGTCTGCGGTGCCGAATTGTCGCTGGCGGCACATCAGAATTTTAAACTGCAGGATGATCTTGGAGTCACCATCGAAGCACGCACATGCCAGCCTCAGCCATGAATACTACGATCATACAAAAACCGGCAATTATGTCTTCTTCATTTAAAGACATACAACTGTGCAGTGACGGCGGTATAAGACACTTCCTGACGGTGGAAGGGCTGAACAAAGCACACCTGACGCACATACTCGACACCGCAGAGTCTTTTGTCGGCGTTAACAACAAAGCCACCAAGAAAGTCCCTTTATTACGCGGTAAAACAGTAGCCAATCTTTTCTTTGAAAACAGTACCAGAACGCGAACCACCTTTGAGCTTGCCGCTAAAAGACTCTCCGCCGACGTACTGAATATCAATGTCAGCGTCTCCTCGGCCAGTAAAGGCGAGACGTTGCTCGATACCCTGCGAAACCTTCAGGCGATGCAGTGCGATATGTTTGTTGTAAGGCACTCGGCGTCAGGAGCTGCACACTTTATCGCACGGCATGTTGAACCCCATGTGAGCGTCATCAACGCCGGTGACGGTCAGCATTCACACCCGACACAGGCACTGCTCGATATGTTTGCGATCCGACGCCACAAGGGAGATTTCACGCAACTTAAAGTGGTCATTGTCGGCGACATTCTTCATTCACGGGTCGCACGATCACAAATTCATGCTCTAAATATTCTGGGTGCCCGTGAAGTCGTCGCCGTCGGTCCAAAAACACTGTTGCCCTATTCGTGAACTGGGCGCAAGC
The DNA here is from genome assembly GCA_020631335.1 of Chromatiales bacterium. Lineage (GTDB taxonomy): Bacteria > Pseudomonadota > Gammaproteobacteria > Granulosicoccales > Granulosicoccaceae. The sequence goes on along the minus strand of JAHDHK010000152.1, from coordinate 6,559 downwards.
GTTGAACACAATCTTGAAAAAGCACTGCAAAATGCTGATGTGGTGATCGGTCTGAGACTACAAAAAGAACGCATGCGTTCAGCGCTGCTTTCCAGCGAAGATGAATACTATCGAAGTTACGGGTTAACACAGGCACGTGTCGCACTGGCAAAGCCGGATGCGATTGTCATGCACCCCGGCCCGACCAACCGCGGAGTCGAAATTGAATCCAGCGTTGCCGACGGACCACAATCAATTATTCTGGAACAGGTGACCGGAGGGATTGCAACGCGCATGGCAATAATGTCTATCGCCATGGGCAATGTAGAAAAGTCGCTGGTTTCAAGTCGCACATCCTGAATAGAACAGATGCACACACTCATAAGTAACTGCAGATTTATCGATCCCTCATCGGACACTATCAGCACCGGCTCGATCGGGTTTTCGGGCGGTGTTATTACATCGACCGGCCCTGCATCGCCACAGCAGCCGGACAACACAATCGACGCCGGCGGGAAGCTGGTGATTCCGGGTTTGATAGATTGCTTTGCCCGACTTCGGGAACCAGGCTTCGAAAAGCTGGCAACGATCTCCTCAGAAACCAATGCTGCACTACACAGTGGCATCACCACCCTGATGTGCTCACCGGACACCGACCCCATTACTGATGAGCCGGCAATCGTTGAGCTGATCAAGCGCCGCGCACTGGCCGGTAGTGGCATCAAGGTGCTGCCAATCGGGGCGGCCACGATGGGACAGAACGGAGAGCAACTGGGGGAGTTGCGAACACTGGCAGACAGCGGCTGCATTGCGTTCAGCAATGGTGACTATCCGATTACCAACACGCAGGTGCTGCGGCGACTGATGGAATACAGCTCGGGCTTCGGCCTGAAGTTAATCATTGCTCCTCAGGATCCGTGGTTATCCGACGGCGTGGCACATGAAGGCACCGTGTCCACACGATTAGGGCTTCGGGCAATTCCGGCGGCGGCAGAAACTGTGGCACTGTCGCAGCTCATCGAGCTTTGCTACCAAACCGGCGCCAGTGTGCATTTTTCGAGGCTATCGTCGCACCGGGGAGTACAACTGGTTAGCCAGGCCAAGAAAGACAACATCAACATCACTGCCGATGTCGGTATAGATCATCTGTTTCTGACTGAAATGGACACCAGCGAGTTTGACAGTCTGTGCCATACCTCACCGCCTTTTCGCGCAAGGTCCGACCTTGAAGCATTGCGAGAAGGCGTGGCCAGCGGCGTCATTGATGCTATTTGCTCAAACCATGCACCACATGAAACCGATAGCAAACTTGCCCCTTTCCCCGAAAGTCTGCCCGGTACCTCTGCACTCGACAGCTTCCTCGCACTGTTGTTCAAACTGGGCAATGAATCAGATATCGCACTACCGACGCTCATCGCCAGAGCATCGGCAGGTCCAGCCGACTGTTTCGATTTGCCGCAGGGACGACTCAACACAGGCAGCCCCGCTGACCTGGTCATTGTCGATGACGAATGTGACTGGGACTTCGACCATCAACACATGCGAAGCCAGGGCAAGAACAGTCCCTATCAGGGCTGGAGTTTTCAGGCCAAAGCGAAGCAGGTATTCGTCGATGGAAACGAAATAGCACTGACATAACTGAAAACAGCCATCATTGCAGATGGCTGTCTAATTGCCGGACTTTTTCCGGACCGGCTGTCAGCCGGCTGCACTGACCACAGTCACGATCAGCCCGAGGTGTAACCGGCTACACACATCAATAGATCAGGATGCCAGTTTGTAGGAGTCGTCATCAGCAGACTTCAACTCAAGTCCGGAATTACTCTCACCTCCGGGCAGACCGGCGTTCGGATCATCGAGTTTGATACGCAAACGAAGATCATTCACCGAGTCAGCATTTCTCAGACCTTCTTCCATCGTTACTTCACCCGCTTTAATCAGTTCAAATATCGCTTCGTCGAACGTCATCATGCCCTGCTCGCGGGACTTTTTAACCAGTTCTTTCATCTCATGAATCTCACCCTTTTTAATGAGCTCGCCCATTAACGGGGTGTTCAACAAGACCTCTACCGCTGCCCGTCTGCCATCACCATTCGGTGTGGCGAGCAGACGCTGAGAGATAACGCTTTTCAGATTAAGCGACAAATCCAGCAGCAACTGATTTCTACGCTCTTCAGGGAAGAAGTTGATAATCCGGTCCATGGCCTGGTTGGTGTTGTTCGCATGTAGAGTCGCCAGACACAGATGTCCGGTTTCCGCAAACGCTATCGCATGCTCCATGGTGTGTTCATCGCGAATTTCACCGATCAAAATGACGTCAGGCGCCTGCCGCAAGGTGTTTTTCAAAGCGACTTCAAACGACTCGGTATCTGTACCGACTTCGCGCTGAGTCACCAGACACCCTTTGTGCCGGTGCACAAATTCCACCGGATCTTCGATGGTGATGATATGGCCCTGACTGTTTTCATTGCGATAATCGATCAGCGCTGCAAGACTGGTGGACTTACCAGACCCGGTTCCGCCCACAAAAATCACCAGACCACGGGTGGTCATGGCAACATCTTTCAGCACCGTTGGCAGATTCAGCTTTTCGAGCGAAGGCACTTCAAAGCCGATGATTCGTATGACCATACCGGTACTGCCGCGCTGAACAAATGCGTTAACACGAAAACGGGCAACCTCTGGCACACTGATGGCAAAGTTACATTCACGCGTTGACAGAAACTCTTTCTTTTCCTTGTCTTCCATTACCGACACCGCAAGCGCAAGAGACTGCTGCGGGGTGAGCTTCTTGTCAGTGATCCGGGTTATTTTGCCGTGCAGGCGCATCGATGGCGGTGCCCCTGCAGTGATAAACAAATCCGAACCACCCTGCTCCTGCATTTTCGTCAACAAGCCGAATAGGTACTTCTTTGCTGAATCGTTTTCCACGGTGCTACCTGTTTGTCAAAGTATCGGTGACATCAATCTCAGTTGATTGAGTCGGGGTTCGCCGCCTTGCGACGTGCGTCTTCCAGGCTCACCTTTCCTTTTGCAACCAGGTCTTTTAAATTTTGATCCAGGGTCTGCATACCGGCAGCCTGGCCTGTTTGAATTGCCGAATACATCTGTGCAACCTTATCTTCCCGAATCAGGTTACGAATGGCCGGGGTCCCCATCATAATCTCGTGAGCAGCCACTCGACCGCCGCCAACCTTCTTTAACAGTGTTTGTGAAACAACCGCTCGCAGTGACTCTGACAACATAGAACGCACCATTGGTTTTTCACCGGCAGGAAAGACATCAATAATTCTGTCGATCGTTTTTGCCGCAGAGCTTGTGTGCAGGGTGCCGAATACCAGGTGGCCTGTTTCTGCCGCCGTCAGTGCGAGGCTGATGGTTTCCTGATCACGCATCTCACCCACCAGTATGGTGTCGGGGTCTTCACGCAGCGCTGAGCGCAGTGCTTCACTGAAGCCATGAGTATCGCGGTGTACTTCACGCTGATTCACCAGACATTTCTTGCTCTGGTGGACAAATTCAATCGGATCTTCAATGGTCAGTATATGTCCCAGTTCAGTTTCGTTTTTGTAGTCCATCATCGCCGCAAGGGTGGTCGACTTACCTGAACCGGTGGGGCCGGTGACCAGCACTATTCCACGCGGATATTCAGAAATTTCCTGAAAAATCGGTGGTGCGCCAATCTGCTCAAGTGTCAGCACTTCACTGGGAATAGTACGAAAGACCGCGCCGCAGCCACGGGCATGGTTGAATGCATTCACACGAAAGCGGGCAACTTCGGGCAATTCAAACGAAAAGTCGACCTCAAGCTTTTCTTCGAACTCTTTACGCTGTTTGTCGTTCATGACATCGTAAACCATGGACTGAACCAGACCGCCATCAAGTTCTGGCACGTTTATTCGACGTATGTCACCATCTACACGAATCATCGGGGGCAGTTCTGCCGACAAGTGCAAGTCTGACGCCCCGTTTTTTACGCTGAATGTTAAAAGCTGTGAGATATCCATGGTCGATCCCGTCTGAAGGTAAAATTACGGTTGCACGGGTGCGAGAACCACGTGCCTCTACAGACTATCGACAATCACCTGAAATTAATTAGGATACCGGCGGCCTGCAGCCCCGGCGGTGCGAAATCGCCCGCATTCGAAGACGACAAACATGATCCCCGGCAATCTGGAAAAAGTACGCACAGACATTGGACAACTGGAGCATCAGCACCAGCGCGACCCGGCAAGCGTGACGCTGCTGGCAGTCAGCAAAAAAAAGCCGCTTTCCGATATCAAACAGGCGATTGAGGCCGGTCAGCGTGCCTTCGGCGAAAACTATGCCGATGAAGGTGCTGCCAAAATTGCAGAACTCGCTGACCCGGCCATCGACTGGCACTACATCGGTCACATTCAGTCAAACAAGACCAGACTGATTGCCAGCCATTACGATTGGGTACAAAGCGCCGACCGGGCAAAAATCATCGAACGGCTGTCAGCGCACCGACCAGCTGAACTTCCTGCACTCAATATATGCCTGCAGGTAAACATAGATGCTCAGGACACCAAATCAGGCTGCTCAGCAGAAGAGTTACCCGCACTGGCGCGACTAACCTCGACAATGCCGAACCTGGTATTGCGTGGAATAATGGCCATTCCGGCCCCGAGCAGCGAGGAGAGCGAACAACGAAAAGTGTTCGCCAGCTTGAGACTACTGTTTGACTCACTACGAACTGACTTTAGCAGTGTCGACACATTATCTATGGGGATGTCCGCAGATATGGGAGCAGCAATTGCAGAGGGCGCTACCATGGTCAGAGTGGGTACCGCCATTTTCGGTCAGCGACCGTCCTGAGGGTTCCCCGATACATTATCGCCACCCAGGCACAGTACCAACCACGACACTTTATCCGTATCATCTCCACATAAACCATGCATTCGGAGCTCACAATGCCCAACAAGAACCCCCTGGTAGCCGCCACGGAGGCGGGTCAAAGCCTCTGGCTCGACTATATCCAGCGAAGCATGCTGTCCAACGGTGAGCTGGATTCATTAATCAACGAGGATCAGATCAAAGGGATTACCTCCAACCCGTCAATCTTTGAAAGCGCCATTGCTTCAACCGATGAATACGACGGACAGATTGCAACACTGCTCGGCGACGCCCCGGACATGACTGCAGAAAACATTTTTAAAGCACTGGCCATTCAGGATATCAAAGACGCGGCTGATGCATTTTTGCCGGTGTATGAGAAGAGTCGCGGTGACGACGGCATGGTGAGCCTCGAGGTATCACCGACACTTGCCCATGATGCAGCGGCGACCGTGGCTGAAGCCAAAGAGCTTCATGCTGCGATTGATAAACCCAACGTCATGATCAAAGTGCCCGGCACCCGGGCCGGTGTGGAGGCCTTTGAAACCCTGACTGCAGCAGGTATCAGCGTCAATGTGACTTTGCTTTTTTCAGTGCAGCGATATAAAGAAATCGTGCAGGCTTACATTAATGGATTGTCCGCGCGACTCGAACAATCACAGGACATCAGCAAAATCGCCTCTGTCGCAAGCTTCTTTGTCAGCCGGGTAGATGTTGCTGTTGATAAAGCGCTTTCCGCACACGCCGATCAAGCCGCAGCGTCACCATTGATGGGTGACATCGCTATCGCCAATGCCAAAGTGGCCTATGGTCACTACCAGAATATTTTTAACAGCAGTCAGTTTGAAAAACTGAGCGCAGCAGGGGCTATTCCGCAACGCCTGCTCTGGGCCAGCACCGCTACCAAGAATCCGGAATACTCTGATGTCTACTATGTCGAGGAACTGATGGGACCTGACACAGTAAACACAGTTCCCCCGAAAACGATGGATGCATTTCGCGATCACGGCACAGTAGAGCAGCGGTTGTTATCGCCTGTGGCCGAATCACAGCAGCTGCTTGATCAGGTTGCTGCACTGGGGATCAGCCTGCAGGACATCACAGAGCAACTTGAAAGAGAAGGTGTGGAATCGTTTTCCACTGCCTTCGACAGATTGTTGCAGGCCATCACTGATAAATGCCAGACCATTAAAGCCGCCTGAAAAGCCGCTTAAGCACGGATTCACACTTTATGAACATAGCATTCGTGGGCGGCGGCAACATGGCCAGAAGCCTGATCGGCGGACTGATAGAAGCCGGTATGGACGCCACGGACATTACCGTATCCGACCCTCTGGACACCACTCGCCAGCAACTTGAACAAACCTTCAATGTTTCCACCAGCGGCGACAATCAGGCTGCAATAGCCGCAGCTGGCGTGGTGGTACTGGCGGTAAAGCCACAACAGATGCACAAGGTTGTCGGCGGCCTGAGCGGGCAGTTCGACAACAAGCTGATTGTGTCGGTCGCGGCAGGCGTGCGAATGCAGGACATAGTGCAGTGGTCGGGCCGGTCCAATACTGCGGTGGTGCGATGCATGCCCAATACTCCGGCGCTGGTCGGTTGTGGCGCCACAGGATTGTTGGCCAACGAGTATGTAACAGATGCTCAAAAAGAACAGGCCGAGCGCATCATCTCGTCAGTTGGCCTGTACGCATGGGTGGAGAGTGATGAAATGCTCGAT
>JAHDHK010000151.1:9540-13766 GCA_020631335.1 Chromatiales bacterium | reverse complement strand
GCACCGGCGCAGACCCTGACGGACAAGGAATACCAGATCATGCGCAACGCGTCGATCGATGTATTGCGCAAGGTTGGGGTTGAAACCGGCGGATCAAACGTACAGTTTGCGGTGAATCCTGAAAACGGATCATTGATTGTTATCGAAATGAACCCGCGCGTGTCGCGATCATCAGCGCTGGCCTCTAAAGCCACCGGCTTTCCAATTGCTAAAGTGGCAGCCAAACTGGCTGTCGGGTTTACGCTTGATGAGCTTCGCAATGATATAACCGGTGGGCAGACGCCAGCGTCTTTTGAGCCGGCCATCGATTACGTTGTGACCAAAATGCCTCGCTTTGCATTCGAGAAATTTCCCACTGCCGATGCAAAACTCACCACGCAAATGAAGTCAGTTGGCGAGGTAATGGCAATAGGCCGGAATCAGCAGGAGTCACTGCAAAAAGCAATGCGCGGGCTCGAAATCGGCGTCTGCGGGCTCGATGAAATACTCCCGCGAGAGCTTTCCGATGAAGAGCGACAAGCCGAGCTTGAGCTTCAGTTGAGTCAGCCATCCGATCAGCGACTGTGGTACGTGGCAGAGGCATTCAGAGAAGGTCAGAGCCTTGAGCAGGTACATGCAACCACTCGTATTGATCCCTGGTTTCTGGCACAGATAGAAGATCTGGTTATCACCGAAGAAGAAGTTCGACAGAAAAGCCTCGTCGATATCGACGCAGCGCAGATGCGGCAACTCAAGCGCAAAGGTTTTTCTGATCAGCGACTCGCGCATTTGCTTGGCATAAGCGAACTGACGCTGCGCGATCATCGTCATGCGCTGAAAGTCAGGCCAGTGTACAAGCGGGTAGACACCTGTGCTGCAGAGTTTGCGACTAACACTGCCTACATGTATTCGACCTATGACGAAGAGTGCGAGGCAGAACCGACCGATCGCAAAAAAATAGTTGTGCTCGGTGGCGGTCCCAATCGTATCGGGCAGGGGATTGAGTTTGATTACTGCTGCGTCCATGCGGCACTGGCGCTGAGAGAAGATGGTTTTGAAACCATCATGATCAACTGCAATCCCGAAACCGTATCGACTGACTACGACACCTCGGACCGCTTGTATTTTGAGCCTTTAACCTTTGAAGATGTCTCTGAAGTACTGCATGTGGAAAACCCGACCGGGGTAATTGTGCAATACGGTGGTCAAACACCTTTGAAACTGGCAGAACAGTTGTGGACAAGTGGTGCGCCGGTGATTGGTACATCTCCCGATGCGATTGATCTCGCGGAAGATCGTGAGCGCTTCAAGCAGTTGCTCGACCAAATCGGTCTGCTGCAACCGCCGAACGAAACCGCAGTCAATATTGAACAGGCACTCAAGGGCGCTGCCAATATCGGGTATCCGCTGGTTGTCCGGCCTTCCTATGTGCTGGGTGGTCGTGCGATGGAAATCGTGTATAGCGACGAAGAGCTGACCAGTTACATGACCAATGCGGTATCGGTATCAAACGATGCACCGGTATTGCTTGATCGTTTTCTTGATGATGCGATAGAAGTCGACGTCGATGCCATTTGTGATGGTCAAAACGTGATTATCGGCGGCATTATGGAGCATATAGAGCAAGCGGGCGTGCACTCCGGTGATTCCGGTTGTTCGCTGCCTCCGTACAGTTTGAATGAAGAGATGCAATCCCGCTTGCGCGAGCAGATGTCGCAGCTGGCGCTCGCACTTGGCGTGTGTGGTCTGGTGAATGCTCAATTTGCTATCAAAGGCAACGATATTTATGTGCTCGAAGTTAATCCACGTGCCTCCAGAACCGTTCCGTTTGTGTCCAAGGCAACCGGTATGTCACTCGCGGCGATAGCAGCGAGGTGCATGAGCGGACGGTCGCTGGCAGATCAGGGTCAAACGCGCGCCAGGCAGCCGGGCTTTTTTGCGGTAAAAGAATCGGTGTTTCCGTTTAATAAATTCCCCGGCGTTGACCCGTTGCTGGGACCGGAAATGAAATCCACCGGCGAAGTAATGGGGAGTGGCCGCTCGTTTGCCGAGGCGTTCAATAAAAGCTCGCTGGCAGCAGGAATGCCGCTTCCTCAGCGTGGCAGTGTATTGCTCAGTGTGCGCGATGCGGACAAGCCCGCTGCGGTGAAGCTGGCCGCAGTTTTTCATGCTGCCGGTTTCACACTGCTGGCGACAGGTGGCACACAGTCTGCGATAGAGTCCGCCGGCGTTCCCTGTGAACGGGTGAATAAAGTGGTTCAGGGGCGTCCGCATGTGGTAGACAGCATCAAAAATCAGGAGCTTTCCCTTATCATTAACACCGTTGAGGGGCGGCAGGCTATTGCTGATTCGTTTCTTATTCGACGTGAAGCATTGAATCAACGGGTTGCGTATGCGACCACTATTGCAGCAGCTGAGGCTATCGGAGCGGTGGTTGCGGCCAGCGGGCAGAAGTCTTCTGCCGATCAGGTTTATAGCCTGAGCGAAATACATGAGGAATCAATATGAGCAAGGTGCCACTGACAGCCAAAGGCGCCGAACTGTTGCGTGAGGAGCTGGCCGATCTGAAGTCGGTGAAGCGACCGCGTGTGATAGAGGCGATTGCCGCTGCGCGTGAGCATGGCGATTTGAAAGAGAACGCCGAATATCATGCCGCACGCGAGCAGCAGAGTTTTATTGAAGGGCGGATCAAGGACATCGAAGGAAAGCTTTCGAATGCCCAGGTGATCGACGTCACACAGATGAATGCGAACGGCAAGGTGATCTTCGGCGCCACTGTGGAGCTGACCGATCTCGATACCGATGAGAATGTGACTTATAAAATTGTGGGCGATGATGAAGCGGACATCAAGAAAGGGATGATCAGCTTCAGTTCCCCGCTGGCGCGTGCCATGATCGGGAAGCTGGAAGGTGACGACATCAGCTTTGACGCGCCAGGCGGCACCCGTGAATATGAAGTGGTTAAGGTAAGTTACCTGTAGCCGCCATCTCGCATTAAGCGCTCAAAGGCGGCCGGGATAAGGTTGAATCGCGACCGGTAAATTCAATACGTTACCGGGTAACTCACTTGATTACTCAGTGCTTTGGAAAGAAAATCACCGGCTTTTCATGGTTGCGCTTAAACAGTACTGCTATCTGACCAATCTGTTGGATTATCACTGCGTCTCTGTCTTCGGCCATTTTTGTAATGATCGCTTTTCTTTCTTCACGATCACCGAATCCGACTTTAATTTTTATTAACTCATGGTGTGCCAGGGCAATGTCAACTTCCGCCAGAACTGCCTCCGTTACCCCTTTCTGCCCTATACGAACCACCGGTTGCAAACCATGACTGATAGACTGCAGGTGCTTTAACTGTTTTTTGTTTGGTGTCATTGTGAGCAACAGGATAGAAGAAGCGCGGGCAAGTGTACACGGATCAAATGCATGAGTCGTAGCAAAAGCAGTCGCCGATGGTTGAAAGAGCATCATAGTGATGACTTTGTTATTAAATCGCGCAAACAGAACTGGCGATCGCGAGCCGTTTATAAACTGGCGGAGATAGATGAGCGTGACCGGCTGATCAGGCCTGACTCCTGTGTGATCGAACTGGGAGCAGCGCCGGGGGGCTGGACACAATATGTCGCTGGTAAACTGTCGGCGAAAGGCAGGCTGGTTGCTATCGACATCTTACCGATGGATCCGATAGACGGGGTTGATATTATCCAGGCTGACTTTACAGAAAATGAAGCACTGGCCGAAATCGAGCGTTTGCTGTGCGGGCGCAAGGCAGATCTTGTATTGTCCGACATGGCCCCCAACTTTACCGGGCAGGCGGTGGTCGATCAGCCGCGTTCAATGTATCTCGCCGAGTTGGCACTGGATATGTGTAGAGAATTTCTTGCTCCTGGCGGTACGTTGTTGGTGAAAACTTTCCAGGGCAGCGGATTCGAAGCACTGAATAAAGCAATGCGTGATCAGTTCGGTTCAGTAAAGTCCAGGAAGCCCGCAGCTTCACGATCACGAAGCCGTGAGGTTTACCTGCTTGCACAAGACAGAAGATCCTAAATTGAGGATCAGCGTCGGTAGTGGTGATATTGGTTTATACTAAAACGGCACCGGAGACACAGCGAAATGTGCCGGTTATTAACAACTAGAGGCGATTCAGCTTGAACGACCTGTTTAAAAATGTGCTGTTGTGGGTGGTGATTGCTGTCATTTTGGTGGCGGTATTTAACAACCTTGGGAGCCAGGCGCAGTCTGGTTCG
>JAHDHK010000151.1:0-9530 GCA_020631335.1 Chromatiales bacterium | reverse complement strand
TTATCTCAGATGTGAAATCAGGAGAGGTGCGTACTGCGTACATTTCCGGTCGCGAGATCACCGGTGTAACGAACTCTTCGGGTCGATACCTCACCTATGCTCCTGAAGGAGAGGGCAGTGCGCTCGTCGGTGATTTACTGGCGGCTGGCGTCACCATTGAGGCTGAGCCTCCCGAAAATCCCAACCTGCTGTTGCAGTTACTACTCAATACGTTCCCATTCTTACTGTTTATAGGTATCTGGATCTACTTCATGCGGCAGATGCAGGGCGGCGGTGGCGGCCGGGGGGCGATGTCCTTCGGCAAGAGTAAGGCGCGTTTGCTGGGAGAGGATCAGGTCAAAGTAACTTTCGCCGATGTGGCCGGTGTGGAAGAAGCCAAAGACGAAGTCGCCGAGTTAGTGGAGTTTCTGCGTGATCCGGGCAAATTTCAGAAACTTGGCGGAAAGATTCCTCGCGGCGTGTTGCTGGTCGGCTCTCCCGGTACCGGTAAAACTCTGCTTGCAAAGGCTATCGCCGGTGAAGCTAAAGTGCCGTTTTTTACTATTTCGGGCTCAGACTTCGTCGAAATGTTTGTCGGAGTCGGCGCGTCACGCGTGCGTGATATGTTCGATCAGGCAAAAAAGCATGCTCCCTGCATTATCTTTATCGACGAGATAGACGCTGTCGGTCGGCATCGCGGAGCCGGTCTGGGCGGTGGTCACGATGAGCGTGAGCAGACGCTGAATCAGTTGCTGGTTGAGATGGACGGTTTTGAAGGCAATGAAGGCGTGATCGTTATTGCAGCGACCAACCGTCCCGATGTGCTTGATCCGGCGTTGTTACGACCCGGGCGTTTTGATCGCCAGGTTGTGGTGCCGCTGCCGGATGTACGCGGCCGGGAACAGATCCTCCGTGTCCACATGAACAAAGTGCCGGTTGCGGATAACGTTAGGCCCGATCTGCTGGCGCGCGGTACGCCCGGGTTTTCCGGTGCCGACCTTGCCAACCTGGTTAACGAAGCTGCCCTTTTTGCCGCCAGAGCGGACAAAAAGCTGGTGGACATGGGCGAGTTTGAACGCGCGAAAGACAAAATCATGATGGGGGCTGAAAGAAAGTCCATGGTCATGACCGAGGATGAGAAAAAGCTCACGGCCTATCATGAGGCGGGACATGCGATTGTCGGGCGCCTGGTGCCGGATCACGATCCGGTGTACAAAGTCACGATCATTCCTCGTGGCAGAGCGCTCGGGGTCACCATGTTTCTGCCAGAGCAGGACAGATACAGTCTGAGCAAGCTCGGATTGGAAAGCCAGATATCAAGCCTGTACGGCGGGCGGGTTGCCGAAGAAATTATTTTCGGTGCAGACAAAGTCACCACCGGGGCTTCCAGTGATATCGAGCGTGCCACTGAACTTGCGCGTAACATGGTCACTAAGTGGGGACTTTCTGATCTGCTCGGGCCTCTGGCTTACAGCGAAGAAGAAGGAGAGGTATTTCTCGGGCGCAGTACCAGCCAGCCTAAGCAGATTTCAAGCTCTACCAAAGAGTCTATCGACTCTGAAGTCCGGGCGATCATCGATCGCAATTACCAGCGGGCAGAGGAAATCCTTCGAACCAATTTGCACATCCTCCATCTGATGGCGGATGCACTCATGAAATACGAAACAATAGACGTCTCGCAGATCAATGCGATCATGGAAGGGCGCGAACCCGATCCGCCGTCCGGCTGGACTGACAACAGTGGTAGCGGCGGTGACAGCCCGGTGGGCGGGGTCAAGGCTACCGATGATGCCATTGATGCAGATCCTGCGAAAAACGATGAATCAAAGCCGGCAGGTGATGGCCCGGTAGCCGATCCGGACCCAGCCAGTTAGGCCACAGGTTTGTGGCAAGTGCGCCTGGCATTACCAGGCGTGCTTCATGTTGGCGCTCCAGGCGTATTAGCACTTCAACAGTGCCGGTCTAAAATTGCTGCAGGTGTATTCCTCGTAGGCTCGCTTGTGGCTGCCGTTCGAGATTGAGATCGCAGCAGACACATTCGGCTGTCAATTGCACAGATCTTGCGAGTGCGTCGGTTTGCATTGCGCCTGTACGGGCAATCATAATTCCAATTCTCGGAGTAATCAGATAATGGCCAGAAAGTACTTTGGAACCGACGGCATGCGCGGTCATGTTGGCACTGAGCCCATGACGGCAGTCACCGTGATGAAGCTTGGCTGGGCTGCCGGCAAGGTGCTCGCTGACCAGGGCAACAAAGACGTCATTATCGGTAAAGACACGCGAGTGTCAGGTTATTTGTTTGAATCAGCGCTGGAGGCCGGCTTGTCCTCTGCGGGTATTAATGTTCGTCTGCTCGGCCCGATGCCTACACCGGCAGTCGCCTACTTAACGCGAACCTTCCGTGCCGCTGCAGGCATCGTGATCAGTGCCTCTCACAATCCTTACTACGACAACGGTGTGAAGTTCTTTTCTGCCGAAGGGACAAAGCTGCCCGACGCCACTGAAGAGGCGATCGAAACCATGATGGATCAGGAGATGGAAACCGTCGATTCTGCCGAGCTTGGTCGAGCAACCCGTATTGACGATGCGCCCGGTCGATATATCGAATTCTGCAAGAGTACCTTCCCCAGCGGATTGCGTCTGGACAACATGAAAGTGGTTGTCGATTCTGCTAACGGCGCGGCTTATCACATAGCGAAGGGCGTGTTTGAAGAGCTGGGCGCAGAGGTAGTGTCAATCGGTGCTGATCCTGACGGGCTTAATATCAACCGGGATTGCGGCGCGACGTCACCGGATCTGCTCAGAGCACACGTGTTGATGGAGCGTGCCGACGTCGGTGTTGCGCTCGACGGTGATGCAGACCGATTGATTATGGTCGATCACCGCGGCGAAATAGTAGACGGTGACGAACTGCTTTATGTACTCGTTAAATCCCGCATCGACGCCGGTGAAGATGTACCCGGTGTTGCAGGAACCCTGATGAGCAACCTGGGGCTGGAGCACGGGCTCAGAGAGCTGGGTGTCGAGTTTGTGCGGGCCAAGGTGGGAGACCGCTACGTACTTGAAGAATTGCGCAAGCGCGACTGGTGTCTTGGCGGTGAATCGTCAGGCCATATTATCTGTCTCGACAGAACCACTACCGGTGACGGTCTGGTGGCAGCGCTGCAGGTGCTTGCTTACGTGCAGCAATCCGGAGAATCCCTGTCTGCATTGAGAGCAGGCATGACCCGTTATCCGCAAGTGCTGGTGAATGTGCCGTTAAGCCGTCGTGAAGCGCTGAACGACAACGCTGAAGTGGCAGACGCTATTGCCGAGGCAGAGCGCGAGCTTGGGGATTCAGGTCGGGTATTACTGCGACCATCAGGCACAGAGCCAGTGGCCAATGATGTCGAAAAAATCTGCAACAGGGTGGCCGAGACCGTCGGTCGAGTGTTGGGATAACCCGCAGGCAGCAAACTCCCGGAACGGCGACTACACTTAGGCTCAGCGCGCCTGTAACGGGTGCGATCTTCAATACGTTGCTTTTTAACGTTGCGCGAGGTAGTCTTGCGCGCTTTTGGGCGTGTTCACACGTCGCTAACCAGCCGCTTCTGCGGTAGAGAAATATCCGCATGCGTTTGCCTATTGTCGCCGGCAACTGGAAGCTTAACGGTTCCAGAGAGAGCGTCCGCCTACTCGCCAGCGAAATTACTGACAAGTCCTTTTCAGACGTCGAAGTGATTGTCTGCCCTGTTGCCCTGCATGTCCCCGATGTCGCATCGGTGGTCGCCGGGTCGAGCGTTAAACTCGGTGCGCAGAATGCAGCCTTTGAAGAAGGCGGCGCATTTACCGGAGAGGTAGCATCGAGCATGCTTGCCGAGTATGGCTGCACACATGTCATTGTCGGACACTCAGAGCGACGCAGCCTGTTTGGTGACACTAACGAAAGCTGCGCTCAGCGACATCAGGCGGTGCTCAATGCAGGTTTAACTCCGGTTTTCTGCGTCGGCGAAAGCCTTGAAGAGCGCGAGGCGGGTGAAACACTCAGCGTAGTGACCGGGCAGCTTGATGCGGTGTTTGAACATGTCGGCAACGCGGCTTTCGATCAGGCGGTGATCGCCTATGAGCCGGTTTGGGCTATCGGAACCGGAAAAACAGCGTCACCTGATCAGGCGCAGGAAGTACACGCAGCAATCCGTAACATGCTGCATGCTCGCAGCCCCGAGGCCTCGGACAGTGTGCGTATCCTGTATGGCGGCAGTGTCAACGCCGGTAACGCGGATGAACTTTTTGCAAAGCCCGATATCGATGGCGGGCTTATTGGCGGTGCCTCTTTGAAGAGTGCAGACTTTTTCGCTATTTGTGACGCTGCAGCAAAGCAGTACAGCCAGGCTTAACGGAATCACTATGCAAACCATTGCTCTTGTAATACATGTTTTTCTTGCGCTCGGCGTGATCGGGCTGGTACTCATTCAGCACGGCAAAGGCGCTGATGCAGGCGCGGCATTTGGAAGCGGGGCATCTTCGACCGTTTTCGGGTCACGCGGATCCGGTTCGTTTCTCACACGTATGACAACACTGTTTGCGCTCGCTTTTTTTGCGACCAGCATATTGCTCTTTTATCTCGCCTCGCAGCGTAACACCACGATCGGCAGTGTCGTTGATGGTGTGGATATTCCCGCGGTAGAAGCGCCTGCAGCACCCGAATCAGATGCGCCTGCCATCGAGTCTGATCTGCCTGCGGTAGAAGGGGCAGAGACAACCTCGTCAGAGTCTGAATCTGATCTTCCGGCAGCACCTGCGCCGACGGAGTAGGCAGGCATTTCCGAACCCTGAGTTTTCCTCTAAATTTTTCGAGATTACTTTAAAATAAAGCAGATGTTTGCGGTGTAGTGGTTTAAAATACTTCGCTTGAACAAATTGGCCGACGTGGTGGAATTGGTAGACACGCTATCTTGAGGGGGTAGTGGCGCAAGCCGTCCCGGTTCGAGTCCGGGCGTCGGCACCATTTGTTGCGGAATTTGCTGTTTGCGGCCTGTTTTCAGGTCCTTGTGCGGTAAACCTTCGCCACTACCAAACCCTAATTGGCACATAGGCGTACATGCATACAGCAAGTCACAACGGCTTGCGATTTGCACCTCAACTACAACTCAAGGCTGAAACCCGTCAGGGCTTAAACATGCTCGCAAATTATTTTCCTATTTTGGTATTTTTCGGTGTGGCACTGGCCTTTGGCGCGGTGTTGCTTACGCTGGGTACCGTCATCGGTCCGACAGCGCCAAACACTGAAAAGAATTCCCCTTACGAATGCGGATTTGAGGCTTTTGAAGACTCAAGAATGAAATTCGATGTGCGGTATTATCTCGTCGCCATCCTGTTCATCATCTTCGACCTTGAAATCGCCTTTCTGTTTCCATGGGCGGTAGTGCTCGACACCATTGGTATCGAAGCGTTTGCAGCAATGGGAGTGTTTCTCGGTATCCTCCTGATCGGCTTTATTTATGAGTGGAAAAAAGGAGCGCTGGAATGGGAATAGAAGCAGTACTGGACAAAGGCTTCCTGACTACCTCCACCGATAAACTGGTCAACTGGGCCCGTACCGGCTCGATGTGGCCGATGACATTCGGTCTGGCGTGTTGTGCAGTAGAAATGATGCATGCCGGCGCTGCCCGCTACGACCTCGATCGCTTCGGCATTGTGTTCCGGCCGAGTCCGCGGCAATCGGACGTCATGATTGTTGCCGGTACGCTGGTAAACAAAATGGCCCCCGCACTGCGTAAAGTGTATGACCAGATGCCGGATCCCAAATGGGTAATCTCCATGGGTTCATGTGCGAATGGCGGCGGCTACTACCATTACAGCTACGCAGTGGTCAGGGGTTGCGATCGAATCGTGCCGGTAGATATATACGTCCCCGGTTGTCCGCCGACGGCGGAAGCACTGCTGTACGGCATTATTCAGCTCCAGAATAAAATTCGCAGACCTAACGTGATAACCCGCGCCTGATGAATCGGAATAAGCTCGAGCAACTATCGACTTCACTGCAGTCGATTGCCGGTATCAGCGAAGTCATTGCTGATGTCGGTGAAATCACTGCGGTGGTCAGTCCTGATAATCTGATAGAAGTGGCGACTGCGCTGCGCGATCAGCACCACTTCGAACAACTCATCGATCTGTGTGCGGTGGACTACTCACAGTTCGGTGCCACCGAATGGGAAACCGGTGGCAGTGGTTTCAGTCGGGGTGTAGAGGCAGGTTCGGTGGGACGACTGAGCTTTGGTGACGAGGTCCCTGAATACGACAACGATCAACCCCGCTTTGCGGTGGCTTATCAGCTGCTTTCGCTGAAAAATAATTGCAGATTGCGACTGAAGGTGTACGCCGTCGACAACGAGTTTCCGGTAGTGCCTTCCGTATGCGACATATGGTCATGCGCCAACTGGCCGGAACGAGAAGCATTCGATCTGATGGGAGTGCATTTCGACGGGCATCCCGACCTGCGCCGACTGTTGACTGATTATGGCTTTGTCGGTCATCCGTTCCGCAAGGACTTCCCGCTTGTCGGCAATGTCGAGATGCGTTACGACCCGCAGAAGAAACGCGTTATCTATGAGCCGGTCACTATCGAACCCCGAGTGCTGGTCCCGCGCGTTATTCGCAATACTACTCGTCGCGAAGCCACTGACGACAGCGCAGTGGAAAAGGGTGAAAGCTGATGCCAGAGATCAGAAACTACACGCTTAACTTCGGTCCGCAGCATCCCGCAGCGCACGGTGTGTTGCGCCTTGTGCTGGAAATGGACGGTGAAGTGGTCGATCGTGCAGATCCGCATGTCGGACTGTTGCATCGCGGCACCGAAAAGCTCGCGGAGAGTAAACCCTACAACCAGACAATCGGTTATATGGACAGGCTCGACTATGTATCGATGATGTGCAATGAGCACGGTTATGTCATGGCCATCGAAAAGCTGCTCGGTATCGAAGTGCCGGAACGTGCACAGTACATCCGGGTGATGTTCGACGAAATCACCAGGCTGCTCAACCATCTGATGTGGATTGGTGCGCACGGGCTCGACGTCGGTGCTATGTCGATGTTTCTCTATGCTTTCCGTGAACGTGAAGACCTAATGGACTGCTACGAGGCGGTATCCGGTGCGCGTTTGCATGCCACTTATTACCGACCCGGCGGAGTGGCCAGAGATCTGCCTGATTCGATGCCTCAGTACGAAGCTTCGCGTTTTCGCAGTAAGGCCGATGCGGGCAAGCTCAACGAAGCACGCAGCGGGTCGATGCTCGACTTCCTCGAAGACTTCACAGATCGCTTTCCCGGATGTGTCGATGAATACGAAACACTGCTTACCGACAACAGAATCTGGAAACAAAGACTCGTTGGTATCGGTGTCGTATCACCGGAGCGAGCGCTTCAGCTGGGTTTCACCGGCGCCATGCTGCGAGGCTCGGGTATTGAATGGGATCTGCGTAAGAAACAACCCTATGAAGTGTACGACCGAATGGAATTCGATATCCCTGTCGGTACCGAGGGGGACTGCTACGATCGTTATCTTGTCCGCATGGAAGAAATGCGTCAGTCGAACCGTATCATCAAGCAATGTATCAAATGGCTTCGCAATAACCGCGGACCTGTGTTAACCGAAGATCATAAAATAGCACCGCCGCGTCGTGCCGAAATGAAGGGCGATATGGAATCGCTGATCCATCACTTCAAACTCTTCACCGAAGGTTTCTGTTTGCCGGCTGGTGAAGCCTATGCTTCGATAGAGCATCCCAAGGGTGAGTTTGGTTGTTTCCTCGTGTCGGATGGCGCGAACAAACCTTATCGATTAAAAGTTCGCGCGCCCGGTTTTTATCATCTGGCCGCACTCGATGAAATGGTTCAGGGGCATATGCTGTCTGATGTGGTGGCTGTTATCGGTACGCAGGACATCGTGTTCGGGGAGATAGATCGATGAGCCAGAGTAACAGCGATCAGAATAACAACCAGAACAATGCGGTGCTGAATGCGCATACGCTCGAAGAAATAGATCACTGGCTGCAAAGGTATCCGGACGATCAAAAACAGTCGGCGGTACTGGCATCGTTGCGGGCTGCACAACATCAAAATGATGGTTTTCTGACCGTCGAGCTGATGGATGCGGTTGCCGACAAACTCGATATGCCGAAGATCGCGGTATACGAAGTGGCGTCGTTTTATTCAATGTTCGAAACCGAGCCGGTAGGCAGGCATTGCGTGGCGATTTGTACCAACATCAGCTGCATGCTGATGGGCAGCGAGACAATCGTTAATCACGTCGAAAAGAAGTACGGCATTAAACTCGGCGAGAGCACCCCTGACGGCAAAATATTTCTTAAAGTAGAAGAAGAATGTCTTGCCGGTTGTGATGGCGGCCCGATGATGCAGGTAGACCACGTTTATCACATGTCACTAACCCCTGAAAAGGTCGATGACATACTGGACGCACTGGATTAATACTGGTGAAACACGAACCTAATCAAGTCTGTTATACCACGCTTAAATTTGATCAACCGTGGACCTATGAGAACTATCTCAAGATCGGTGGTTACGAAGCATGGAACAAAATACTCAGTGAAAAAATCTCCCCCGAAGATGTAGTCGCCGAAGTAAAGGCGTCGGGTCTGCGTGGTCGGGGCGGAGCAGGTTTTCCAACCGGCCTTAAGTGGAGTTTCATGCCGAAACCCGTTGAAGGCGGCCAGAATTATCTGGTAGTCAACAGTGATGAATCAGAACCGGGTACCTGCAAAGACCGGGACATACACCGTTTTAATCCGCACACATTAGTCGAAGGTATGTTGATCGGTTGTTACGCAATCGGCGCTACTGTCGGATATAACTACATGCGCGGTGAGTGGATGGACGAACCGTTCAGGCGTTTTGAAGCAGCACTCAAAGAAGCATATGACAACGGCTGGGTAGGGAAAAACATTAAAGACACTGGAATCGATATTGACGTTTATGGGTCTCTGGGTGCCGGTGCTTATATATGCGGTGAAGAAACCGCATTACTTGAATCCCTTGAAGGTAAAAAAGGTCAGCCGCGGTTCAAGCCGCCGTTTCCAGCAAACTTCGGCTTGTACGGTAAACCTACCACCATCAATAACACCGAATCAGTAGCATCTACTCCGGCTATTATTCGCAATGGTGCGCAATGGTTTCAGGATCTGGGTGTAGAGAACTCCGGCGGACAGAAATGTTTCTCCATGTCGGGCCATGTCAATAAGCCCGGCAACTTCGAAATAAGCCTGGGTACGCCATTCAGTGAATTGCTTGAGATGGCAGGCGGTGTACGCGGCGGACGTAAACTCAAGGCGGTGATACCCGGTGGATCATCCATGCCGGTACTGCCCGGTGATGTCATGCTGACCACCAACATGGACTACGATTCCATTGCGAAGTCAGGGTCGATGCTCGGTTCCGGTGCGGTAATTTCCATGGATGAAACCACTGATATGGTAAAAGCCCTTTGCCGGATTTCACGTTTCTACTACTCGGAAAGCTGTGGCCAGTGCACACCTTGTCGTGAAGGCACTGGCTGG
>JAHDHK010000150.1 GCA_020631335.1 Chromatiales bacterium | reverse complement strand
TACGACGCAGGTGCGCATTCAACGATTCCCAGGGTTTGCCCCGGTACCAGCAGAGACCCTTTGCGCCATTTATTTAGGAGTTGAGCCTGATAGGGCTCAACCGAATTAATAATCTGAGTGTTGGCGACAGAAGGTTTCAGTCTGTCTGACATCGACGCGCCAAGCTCGGCCAGAATGGCATCTCTCGCGGTACTTACTTCTGCGTTGGAAGGTGAGCGCAGGATAAAAAAACCAAACTCTCTTTCTACCAGTTGCGAGGTTGCCTCAACCGAACTGGCCTTTAGTGCGCGATCAATCAACGTGAAGACTTCGTTGCCCGGTGCGAACTCGCCGATTAATACCGTGTCACCGGACAAGGGTACCGACCCTTGTACCGTTGCACCGTTATAGGCAGCAAACTTCGGTTGCAGATTGTCGATTTGCATCAACGCTCTGATCGAAATATCGCTCACGCATCTTCTCCGTACTGTTCATAGATGTCACGCCATGGTCTGCATTCATACGCAACGCGTTTGATGTTAATCAGATGCAGTGCAGTGACGTTATCGGATGTGATGGAGCCGGACCAGGTACCCGTACCCAGCATAAAACTGGGTTCAAGATCAGTGGAATACCCCATGCCACCCATAATCGCCGGCGTATTGACCAGCACGCGGCCGGTGGGTGCCGCCGAGTATCGTGCGACCACATCAGGGTCATTGCTGTGGACCACAGCTGTGTGTCCCCAGCCTTCAAATTGTGCAATCTGATGTGACAGCTGTATACCGTGATCGGTGTTTTTTGCTTCATAGAATGCCAGCACCGGGTTCAGTTTTTCTGCTGACAATGGTCGTTGCCAACCGATTTCAGATTCTTCACTGATCAGTACGCGTGTACGTGGAGGCACTGAAAAGCCTGCTGCCTGCGCCAGTGCGGCCGGCGACTGCCCTACCCGCTCAGGGTTCATCGCACGTGGTCCGTTAAAAATCACTGCGGCAAGACGGTCTGCTTCGGCAGGTGTGCAAAAGTAACCACCATGAAGTTTGAGCTCATGACGCAAATCGCGTGCGACTTCACGATCGGCAATCACTGCCTGTTCAGAGACACAGGCAGTACCATAGTCAAAACACTTTGACACAATGATTTGCTCTGCCACTTCACTGATGTCATCAGCTTTACTCTTGTGAACGTAGCACGGCACGTTACCGGCTCCTACAGCAAGCGTTGGTTTGCCTGATGAGTAGGCGGCTTTGACCATCGCAGGGCCACCGGTTGCCATCACCACCGACGTTCGTCGATGACGCATTAATTCGGCAGTACCCTGTTGTGTCACCTGATCAAGACACTGAATCAGTCCAGCAGGTGCGCCCATGCCAGTGGCAACCTCCGCCATTATGCGAACCGTTTCTAAACCGCATTTCACCCCGCGTGGATGCGGTGCACAGACGATGGCATTACCGGCTTTAACTGCAGACAACACTTTAAAGATGATGGTTGAAGTAGGATTGGTTACAGGTATCAGGGCAGCGACGACGCCCATCGGTTCACCGAATGCAGCTACTTTTGTATTTTCGTCGCTCCACAACATGCCGAGGGTTTTAATGTCGCGAAGATAATCTGCTACCGATAATGCATTAAAAAGATTCTTAACCCTTTTGTCGGCCACGTTACCGTAACCGGTTTCCTCGACCGCCATCTGACCCAGGCGTTTTGCTTCGGGTTCTATTGCCCGCGCCATGGCATCGACAATGGCATCAACACGGTGCGGGTCAGTTCCCGCTGCGGTAAGCGTCAAACGCTTTTTCTGCGCAGCGCCTGGCTGATGCTACCGATTGAAGGTCTGCATCCATTACTGACCTCCTGATGCAATCTTGTCCATCGCTTTACGGGCAGTGTCAATATCATCTGCGGTGATGCCAATAGTATCGAGCCGTCTGCCTGCGGCGGCCACATCGACACCCAGCACACTACCCACCAGCGTGACCATTGCCTGAGTCATCGGGGTTGCCGTGCCGGTTATTTTTGCTGCGGACAGCAACGGCACCAACGAGCCTATCACCCCGTCACGCAGTAACTCCTGCGCCTGTGCCTGAGAGGGCACAGGTCGGCTGCCTTCACCTTTGTCGCTACCCGCCACGGTATTGATCCATTGATCGGCATCCGGCAGCCCGCGTATGCCGAAGTGTCTAGCAACGCTAACCCGCTCGGCGGCAAGCGCGCTGATCACAGCTCGTTGTTCTGCACCGATTAAACTGGCAAACGTTGTGTTTTCGGGTAATGGCTGCCCACCCATAGGAATTTTAACTGAGCCGTCTCCGAGCGCCGGGCCGTTGATTAACAGCGCCGGTATTTCCACCAGCGCCGAGCCATCGGCAAAGCCCGAGTGCAACACACTATCTGCCGCAGTGATGTTAGGTAGAAACTTTTTCAACTGCTCTATTACACCGCTGCGTCCACTTGGCAACGTTGCCGCCGGTACCGGTGCCACTGATGACAAGTGCAACTGAGTGTTGGTTGCCGTAATCCAGTACGGCAATGACTGTGCTTCAACAATAGTCACGTCGGCCCTGCAACCGCCGATGCGCAGAAACCAGGCCGCTTCAAGTGCGCCGAGAGAACGACCGGGTGCCAGTACCAGCACCTGATCATCCACCAAATGATTTGCCAGCACCATGGCATAGGTGCGTTGCTTATGCACCGGACCGGTCAGGAAAATCACGTCCGCACCCGATACCGCATTATCGAGTTCGGCAGTGGTGGTGATAGACGGAACCCCCTCTCTGTCTATTTGATACGAACCGACCGGCCCTGCACCACGAATCGCTATCCCGCCACCCGAGCGCAACGCCTGTAACTCACTTCCGTAGGCTGAAAAAAGACTCACCTGTGCATCAGCTGCAAGACAAAGCGCTGCGATTAACCGGGCATCTTCACCGCCGCCGAGTACGGCTACAGATTGCAGTTGCGCGGTGAGCCCGGCAGGTGACTGCGTGTACTGTTTGCCAACTGCTTCGGTAAAGGCAGCGAACTCATTGCTCATGAGTATTACCTGATATCACGCTGTTTTATTCACTAGCCGGAGGAGATCAAAGAGATTCAATGATGGCTTCAAGCTCATCGTGCGGACGTGCAATAACGTGTACAGCAACGACCTCTCCGACCTTGTTGGCCGCAGTGGCGCCAGCGTCGGTGGCAGCTTTTACTGCACCCACCTCACCACGCACAATTGTCGCGACCAGTCCGCCACCGGGCTTGTTCTGGCCAACTAAAGTCACACTGGCTGCCTTTACCATAGCGTCTGCCGCCTCTATTGCAGCAACAACGCCTCGTGTTTCGATCATACCCAGTGCGGTTTGCCCTGCAGCAGGTTTAGCCATGTTGTGATCCTCGTTAATTCAGTGTTAATCGATTCAGGTTTTTTTGCGAACAGATCGGGCAGGCGACGTCTTTGATACCCGTCGTGCGCGCGATTTTGACACCGGCGCAAGCGCCACGTCGTCAACCACAGCAACGACACAGGCATCTACCGGTACAGCCGATGCACCATTGGCCAGCCGCGCCGCAGACCCTTGCACCACCATGACTTTGTCACCCACGCCGGCACCGACAGTGTCAAACGCGATGACCGCGCTTTCGATGACAGTCTCTTCGCTATCGATAAAGTCGGTGAGCAGTAGCTTGCCTCCCACCATTGCGGCATCTTTAACGGTGGCGGTAACCGTGCCTGTGACGACCGCAAGCTTCATTTAGAAGTTATCCAGGTAACGTGCGGTCTCAACCGGTGTTACCTGACTGGCAAAGAACTCAAGCTCGCGTTCACTTTGCTGTAATGCCAGTTCATACATGTCATCGCCCATGACGTCTTTCAGCCACTGCGATTCACGTGCAAGTTTTACCGCTTCAGCCAGGTCGGTCGGAATAGGCGCTGCGTCAGCGGCTTCGTAGCCGTTGCCTTCGGTGATCGCCGATGGCTCGATAGACTGTTCAATACCGTCAAGACCTGCAGCTACATCTGAAGCCAGCAACAGGTAAGGATTACAATCGGCGCCGGCGTCCCGCTTTTCTACTCTGGTTGCTGCTTCAGCACCTTGAATAATACGGATACCCACGGTTCGATTATCTACACCCCAGGTTGTGTTGATCGGACAGAAGCTATAGGGCTGCCTTCGTCTAAAACCATTGACCGTGGGACTGCCACAGACCGCAGCTTCGGCCATGCGCTTTTGTAAGCCACCGACGAAATGTTTACCGTCCTGACTTAAGGATCCGCTATCGGCAAACATATTTTTACCGTCTTTCCACAATGAGTAGTGACAGTGAAAGCCGTTACCTGATTCTTCAAAAAACGGTTTGGCCATAAAAGTGGCTTTGTATCCGTGCTGGTTAGCGAGTTGTTTAACCAGTGAGCGGAACATAACCACCCGGTCCGCGGACTCCAGTGCACCGCCATAGCGAATATTGACCTCGACCTGACCGGCAGCATACTCAGGGTTGGATTGTTCTATCGGAATACCGGCCGCATTAATCTGACTGCGAATCGGCCCGAGCACGTGTTCTAACTCGGCAGCTCGATCCAGACCATATACCCCGATGCCGGTGTCACGCGGTTTATTGGTTTCGGGGTCAAGCAGATAAAACTCCAGTTCGGTACCGACTTTTATCTCTATACCCATATCGGCTGCGCGTTTCACCTGCCGTTCCAGCACGATGCGCGGATCGATCGGCACCGGATTGTGATCCATGCCTTCCGCGCGGGCGAATGACATTGCCACCCCGGGTTCCCAGGGCAGTTCGACCGGTTTGGTCATCGGGAACATATGAAAGTCAGGGTAACCGTTGTCGAAGTTAACGCAGGGCGTGTCCCAGACGTCGCAGGTCATGTCAATGGCAAATAATGCGATTGAGTACGCATTGCCCGACTCGCATATATTTTTCCAGTGGCTGGCGGGTATGCGTTTTCCACGCATAATGCCGTTTAAATCCCCCAGGCCAATAACAACAGTGTGAGTACCTTCTGGTAGGTCGAACGTTTCTTTCGCCACAGTAAAAACCCTTGCTAGATGAGTTTCCGGTAAGTTATTGTATCCTGTATACAGTATCCATGTATCAATTCAAAAAGCAAGGAATATTATGGCCGGCAGCAGCAGCATAATCGTCGTGGGAGGGGGTATTGCCGGCACCATGACTGCGCTGCATCTGCAGCGTCGTGGCGAGCAGGTCACACTGATTGACCGCTGGGAACCGGGCCATGCGCGCGCTGCCTCAACCGACTATAACCGCGTTATCCGCGCTATTTCCGGTCGTGATGAGTTTTACACGCGCTGGGCAAGAGACGCCCGACAGCGCTGGCTGGAACTCCAGGCTGAGAGCGGACAGAACCTCATGTATGAATGCGGCTGTCTGATTCTGGCCACTGAAGGACATTGCCACTGGGAGGACGCGACTGCAGACACCTTCGACAAGGTCGGAGTGCCCTACCATCGATTCAGTCAGCAGGAAATTACTGCACGCTTCCCTCAATTCAAAGCCGACGATATTGCCTACGCACTCTATGAACCCGAGGCAGGCTTGCTGATGGCCCACCGCTGCGTCATCACCGCGATCGATCTGTTCAAAAAGGCAGGCGGCCTGGTTAAGCGAGGCCACGTCAGCACCGATGCCGACGAGCGACCCATGCTCGATGGCAAACCGCTGGAGGCAGATGTCATTATTATTGCCACCGGTGCATGGGCGGCAGACATGTTTCCACGAACCATTAAACCGATCTCGGCGATCATCGGCATTAACGTGCTCTATACCTCCACACCGGACGGCAGCGACGCATTCGACATGGAAAAAATGCCATGCTGGATAGATCACGGCCAGGGATCATTCGGCATTCCTTCCAGCGAAGGCTCCGGCGTGAAGGCCGCTATTGTGATTCCGGACAAGATAGATCTCGACAATGATGAGAGACTGATCCGCCGGCAGAGCCTCAATCGCACGCGCAGTTATATTCAGCGCAGACTGCCTGCGCTGGCGGGTGAAAAAGTCGTCGACTCAAAATTCAATCAGGTCATTCTGACACCGGACACTCATTTTGTAGTGGACTGGCATCCGCAGCACAGCAATGTGCTGTTTGCCGGGGGCTGCTCGGGGCACCTGTTCAAGCACGGGCCTACGTTCGGCGACTTTGTTGCCGGTGTTGCAGTACGCGACTACGGCACCGCAGATCGCTTTAAACTGGGCGCCCGCAAGAAACTCAGCCCGAAAGAGAGCCCTTCCGGCAGGTAAAAACCACCGCTGCACCAGAGTTTTTACACAATTCAGCGACAGCTGTTACAACCTGTTACAAGCCGATACGCCCCGGCAATGCTTACCGGACCTGTTCCGCCGACACTATATTTGCCAACAAGGCAAACCAATAACAGGAACAACAAACCAATGAAAAGAACGACCAAAATTATTACCGCTATCGCACTGACCGTCGGCCTGGCCGGAGGCACAGCGGCCTACGGCAAGCACATGTTCGGCGGCGAAGGCAAACGCGCTGACAAAATGGTGAGCTACATTTCAGACAAACTGGAGCTTGATGCCACCCAGCAACAGGCACTCGATGTGCTCAAGACACAAATGGTGTCGGCCAGAGAAACAGTCAAGGCCGATCGGGCATCCATGAAAGAAGAAGCACTGTCGCTGATCAACGCGGAATCGTTTGATCGTGCCAAAGCGCTCGACATGATCAATGCAAAAGTGTCCATGGTCAACGCGCAGGCACCGGAGATGGTCAACGCACTGGGTGACTTCCTCGACACGCTGAACGCCGAGCAAAAAGCTGAAATTGCCGAGTTTGTTGAAAAGCATCGTGGTCGCCACGGTCGCAAGCATCGCCAGTAAACAGTGATGAACAGGCCAGCTCGAACGGCCCCACCCCCGAAACGCTCGAGTCTCCCCTTGACTGACCGGTCAGCTAATCTGACCGGTCTGTTTTCAGGCCTGCTGATATACTCCGAGGCATCGATTGCTGCTCCCGAACGACAACATGCTCAATGTTTTAGTCATAGATGACGATGAAAAACTGGCCGAGTTACTGACCGAATATTGCGCCACCTATGACATTGCCATTAGTGCGGCACAGCTGCCATCCACCGGACTACAGCTGCTTAAACGTGAAGCTTTCGATGCGGTGATACTAGATGTCATGCTACCTGAAATGGACGGGTTTGAGGTATGCAAAACCATCAGAACCTTCAGTGAGATCCCGATCATCATGCTTACCGCACGTGGTGATGTCATGGACAGAGTGATCGGGATTGAACTTGGTGCAGACGATTATCTGCCTAAACCATTCGAACCTCGCGAGCTGGTTGCCAGAGTACACAGCATTGCGAAAAGAAAGCCGGTAAATTCCGGCGTGATGGCTTATGAAGGACTCATTATTAACCGGCAACAACGCACAGTAGAAGTAGAACAACAACCGGTAGAGCTAACGACAATGGAATATCAATTGTTATTGTTACTGGCCTCATCACCGGGCAAGGACTTCTCACGTGACGATATTCTCAATCACCTTAAAGGCACAGAAACAGAGTTATTCAGCCGTTCGGTAGATATATTAATCAGCCGTCTTCGAAACAAACTCAAACCACTGAAGCCAATCAAAACAGTCTACGGATCCGGCTATGCTTTTGTGGCAACACCTTCAGATGTCCGCACCACCTCTACCTGACACAACAGCAACACGATTAAAGTGAGTCAGAAAATACTGTGCTAACAACCTTGCGACAATCTCTCACTACCCGGCTGCTGCTGGTGTTTCTTGTGACCAGTGTCATTATTGCTGTGCTGCTGATTGGCTCATTGTTTAATGCGGTCCGCTCGCAGTGGCGTTACACGATCGCGCCACATATCGGGCAGTATCTGGAATACGTAAACGAAGACCTGGGATACCCGCCAAACCAGCAACGAGCAGCTGAGCTTTCACAGAAACTTCGTATTAACATTTATATCAACGGCCCCGGAACACAGTACTCAACAACTGGTAATCCGCTGGATACCAGCGATATCGAATTTAGAGATCGCTCGCCACGTTATAAGAGACAACAACAAAACAACAACCTGATGCCCAGTGTTCAAATCGGCGAACACAATGATCGCACCGTGCTGAAGAATCAAAGCGGCGAATACAGTGTCTATTTTGAGTTAAAGCATCGGCACGATCGCCGCCGCCACAAAGACGGTATCTGGTTACCTATATTCATTCTGGGCGCAATACTGGGCGGGTGTTACCTGCTGCTCCGGCGGATGCTACGCCCCGTTCAGGATATTAAAAAAGCGGTCACTGCGATGGGCTCCGGCAGACTGGATACACGGGTGCCGGTACGCTCGGGTAACGACCTCGGCATACTGGCCGGCAGTATCAATACGATGGCCTCGGATATTGAAAAACTGCTCGACGCTAAACGTCAGCTACTCCTGGGTGCGAGCCATGAGCTGCGCACACCGGTCACACGCGCCAAAATTGCTGCACAAATGCTGGAACAATCAACCAATCGCGAACGCATAATCGAAGACCTCGATGAAATGGAATCACTCATCGCAGACATCATGGAAAGCGAAAGAGTCACTGGCGGGCACTCGGCGCTGAATTTATCTCAGGTCAGCATCCCGCAACTGATAGACGCTGTACTTGAAGAACTCCATTGCAACGATTCTGTCAGCACCCGTTACGATTCGAACCTGCCGGAACTGCAGGCAGATGCCACGCGTTTGCGATTATTGTGGCGCAACCTGATCAGCAATGCGCTCAAGCACGGCGAAGGTGAACAGACGCCCGTAGTGGCGGTGACTACCGTAAACAACCATCTGCAAGTGGCCATTACCGACTACGGAGACGGCATTGAAACAGAACACCTTGCCAGACTCACCGAACCTTTCTACCGTGCTGACCCTTCGCGCGCACGTGCCACCGGCGGTTTCGGACTGGGCTTACACATCGGTGAATTAATAGTGCACGCACACGGTGGTGAAATGACGTTTGACAGCACAGTTGGCGAAGGCACTACAGTGACTGTGCGGCTGCCATTAAACCGCACCTGAACTTCGCCGCGTTATTCATAAGGTAACCAGTGGCAATTACCGGCGCATCACAGACACCAATAATGCCGCAGGATTTCAACGGCGATAACCCGGCTATTAACAGCAGTTAGGCTGGTATAACGTTACGGGATTAATAACGTGCGCAACGACTCCGGCAACTAACCGTTGCACTGATTGCCTGTAAACATTAATTGCACAACAACTGCTTTTCTATATCGCTCAACCGCTCGCACGACCACAGATCTCATACCCCTGCGCGATCAGCGCCTTCGACAAATGTGCGATATGAGCCGGGGATATCTCACAACAGCCACCCACGATTTTTGCACCGCCGGTTACCCAGCCCAGCGCATGCCCGGCATACGCCACCGGCCCGAGATCGGTGCGAGCGTGAAGATTCTCGACAGTGCCCCCTATTTCGAGATCCAGCACCGAAGTAAAGCCATTGGCATAAGCACCGGTTGTACATGGCAGTGCTGTCATGGCTGGCCACGCCGCGTTAACTGCCTCGGGGATGCTGCAGTTCAGCAACACTGCCTGCGGGTTTAGATGACGCACCGCTTCATAGGCACTGGCGATGGTTTCGCCGCTTCTCAACAGGCCGTTACCGTTGTCATTAACGGTTACCGCAAGCCAAACAGGCACACTCGACTCACTGGCAGCAGTAACCGCCGCCACACATTCCTGCACGCTGCTCATGGTTTCACACAGCAATACGTCAACGTAGGGTGCCTGCGCTTCAACAACGCGCCGATACGTCGCTAACGCCTCCTGTGCACCTGGAAAAGTATCGGGCTGGTAGCTGCCATACAACGGTGGCAGAGAACCGGCCACTGCCACATCACTCTCCCCCGCCTCATCACGTGCCTGCAGCGCAAGATCAATAGCACGTCTTTGCAGTGCGCCAAACTGATCTTCGGCATTCACATAAGCCAGCCGCTCCGGCGTGAGGCTGTAGGCATTCAGCGTGATTACGCGCGCACCGGCTTTGATGTACTCTGCATGCAGCTCGCGAACAAGCGCCGGCTCATCCATCAATACCTGAGCCCCCCACATCGGCCCGGGTTCGGATGCGCCTCGATGGACCAGTTCCTGCCCCATGCCTCCATCCATCAATACAATTTGTCCTGCTGACATACCAATGCATACCTTTAACTGTTTGCCGAAAACCCACGTCTGAAACCGGGGACTTGTGTATGGTAGGCTATGCCGCCGGGGCTTCGCATCCATCCAGCCCACGGTGCTTCAATGCTTACGGCAAAGGCAAATGGCTACCCGGATAAGCCCTCTTCGACGAACAACCGACAAGTCGCAAATTCATCACCGTTAAAACAGCATAACGCCGACATTTATGAGCCAAGACGATTTAAAAGACAAGTTCAAACTGCAGGTGGTTCCAGTCACCGCTTTTCAACAGCATGCGATGATCTTCTGGCACACCGATACCCCGGCGGCGATGTAGATCGCATTAAACAGGCAATACAACAGCACGGCGTCACCATAACAGCCATCTGGTTAACCCATGGCCACATTGATCACGCCGGGGGTGCGGCTGAATGTCGACGCACCTACGATTGCGAAATTATCGGACCACACCCGGATGACCAGTTCTGGCTCGACGACCTTGAGAAAACCGCCTCAAACTACGGTATGGCAGGGGCGGAGAACTTTACACCGGATACCTACCTGTATGACGGTGACTCAGTATCGCTGGAGGATCTGGAGTTCCAGATCCTCCACTGCCCCGGACACTCCCCGGGATCAGTGGTTTTCTACAATCAGGCCTTATCTTTTGCGTTTGTCGGTGATGTGGTTTTCCAGGGATCTATCGGACGAACCGATCTGCCACAGGGTAATCACCAGCAACTGATAGACAGCATTACCCGCAAGCTGTGGCCACTGGGCAGCGATATTCAGTTCTTTCCGGGGCATGGCCCGGGTTCGTCGTTCGCAGTAGAACGAGAAAATAACGGCTTTGTCGCTGATTCCGTGACCGGCTACTCAGACTGAGCGGCGTTGACTCCGCCGATCCGACTAACCACCGGCAAATCCGTACGCGACGCAACCCCGGCCCCGGGAGGTTGCTGCCATTCTGACCATCGGTATCACAATGGCAGTTTACTGCTGACACATCGGTTGTTGTGCACAGACGAAAGCCTGTGTTTACCGGGGAAAGACACACGGAAATAGCGGTGAGTGCCGGCAATAAACCCGTCGTTTGCCAGTGGGTACCCGTCGCGCTGCGGAGCACGGCCAAGCTCAAGTTCCCGGGTGCGCAGGCGAAATACAAGCTATAGCAAATCGAAGTCAGCCGGGGGGTCGATCCGGGAATTATTGCACGACGACTACCCGGGCGGATTCATCGTACATTCACCCTGCTATGCTCATAATCTACTTTGTTGTTAAATCCAATCGGTTGACAGGCAGCATTTAACGCCCTCCCCTGATCAACCTTCGAAGTGATCAGCGGTACAATTCCGCTCAGTCCATTCAACACGACTGATAACTTGTATGATCAGAATCAATGCAAAGGGAACGAATGAGTAAAATCGCGTCAATTTCCGTCAAAGTACGTGTCTCGTTGCTGGCATTGTTCGCAGGCTTACCCGCCATTAACGGATGTACCGGCTCACTGCCAACCGTGCCACAACAAAGTGCCAGCATCAGCACCAGCGCACTGCCACAGCAATTACTGACCATCGCGGATATTCAATACCGCGGTGCCTTTGCACTGCCCAAAAACACTTACGGCGGCTCCAGTGCCAACTGGTCTGACGGAATCATAGAAGTAAACGGCAACTCAATGTTTATCGTCGGCCACGCTTATGACGACGCGATTGCTGAATTCACTATTCCACCACTCAGCCCCGCTACCAATGCGTCAGACCTGCCGGTGACCAGTTCACCAGTCCAGCCGTTTATAAAGATGCTGAACAAACCATCCAATGGAAACAAACAGCAACTTGATCAGATTGTCGGCCTCGAACTTTACAATGGCAAGCTCTTCGGCCATGCCGTCGAATACTATGACGCACCGGCGGATAACACACAGTCAACCTTTGTGATAGACAACAGCCGCGATTTGAATAACTCGCCCGTGCGTGGTTACTACACCATCAATGGCAAAACTCGCGCTGCCGGCTGGCTTAGCCGCGTTCCGGATGAATACCGATCAATAGTCGGGTGCACGCACATCAGCGGCGCTTCCAGTGGCGCGCCGATCATTGCCCGCTACAGCGTCGGACCGTCGGCATTCTGCATCAACCTTGACGAACTGATTACAACCAAACCAAACAAGACCATTCGCACCGCTGAAATGCTCGGCTTTTCACTGAATAGCCCGCTGCATAAAGATCTGTCAAACGATTCAGGTAGCAATCGACTGTGGACTCACCTGAGCCAGGCGCGCTACGGTTTTATTGTACCGGGCACCCGCACCTATATGACGGTTGGACGTTCAGGCGGACACGTCAGCAGAGTGGGCTATAAGCTCCCACGCAAGGACGCATCAGACTGCCCGGGCTACTGTCCGGAAAATCCCGAAGACAGTTACAACTACTATTGGCTGTGGGATATGAACGATCTGATCAGCGTACGCCGTGGCAGAAAATCATCCAGCTCAGTCAAGCCCTATGAATCAGGGGTGTTTCCGACACCGTTTCAGTCTGCACCGGGATTACAAGGCATTATCGGCGGGTCATTTGATGAAGCCACCGGGTTGTTGTACCTGACAATCAAAGGCACTCAACTGGCGCAGAACGGCGCGATAAATCCTCCGGTAGTGGCCGCCTATAGCTTCAAAAAATAAACCGGCCATCCGAAGCAAAATCCTGCACCTGCCCAGACCATCGACCTTAACGGCTTGACGTACTGATCGACATACCGCCCTCGATAGCGCAATTATCGAGCGGGTTCTGCCCATAGCCTGAAGGCCGATCATCCAAGGCATACGCTTTTGGTTTCCACGGGGCCTGCAAAGCAGGCATTGCAAGTCGCATAACGACCCAGTACATTAAATGCCCACGTGTGCATCAGGCACGACTGATTCATGAGGAATACGCGTTGGCAGATGGTATTGAAAAACGCCCTTTCGGCAGAACCGGCCACAACAGCAGCTTTGCGCTCTTTGGTGCCGCCGCTCTGAAAAATGTGTCACAGTCAGTGGCCGATCAAACACTTGATGTCCTGCTGGAATACGGCGTCAATCATATTGATACCGCACCTCGCTATGGTCATGCCGAGGAGAGGATCGGAGCCTGGATGCCGCGCCATCGCAAGGACTTTTTTCTCGCGACCAAAACCGGTGAACGCACCGCGCAAAGTGCCCGGGAAGAGCTTCACAGATCACTTGAAACTCTGCGCGTCGATTCGGTTGACCTGATACAAATGCATGCTCTCTATCACCCGGATGAATGGGATACCGCGATGGGTGACGACGGCGCGCTGCGCGCTTTGATCGATGCACGCGACGAAGGATTGGTCAGGCATATTGGCGTTACCGGCCATGGATGGACGATAGCTGCTATGCACAAGCGCAGCCTGGCGCATTTTGATTTTGATTCGATACTGCTTCCGTTAAACTGGGTCTTCTACAGTGACGAACGCTACCGAAGCGAGTTCAATCAACTAATAGCGATTTGCCGTGAGCGCAACATTGCAGTGCAAACGATTAAGGCAATTGCACGAGGCCCCTGGGCCAGCAAGCCTGCTGCTTATAACACCTGGTACGAACCACTTGATCAACAGGATGAAATCAATCAGGCTGTTCACTGGGTGCAAGCGTGGGACGATGTATTCATGAACACTGTCGGTGATG
>JAHDHK010000149.1:11024-13916 GCA_020631335.1 Chromatiales bacterium | reverse complement strand
CGCAGCGGCGCGGGCCTTCTCGTTAATAGAGCTATTGGTGGTGATTGCCATCATTGGCATTCTGGCATCATTTGCGCTGCCCTCTTACCAGAACTACGTCAACAAGGCAGACATGTCCAAGGTAATTGCGGTTGCCGACGAGCTCTCCAAAAAAGCGGCTTTGTTCTACACTGTGAATCGCCGCTGGCCACACGAAACGAATGATCAACTGGCTGTGCTTGGTCACAATAACCGTGCTACTTATGCAATAGACGGCGTCATGTCCCAGGCTTTCGTCGCCGCCCGCGGAGGCAGGGGTCAGGTGTATTTACATGTGAATGGACAGGTATTCAATGATGACAGTGGCTGGAAATGGCTGCGCCTCCACCTGACAGACACAGGTGGTGGCAACATCCAAAAAACCTGGTGCGACACGGGCGGAAGCGCTGCAACACCGGCTACTGCTTACGATTTTCTGCCTTGCTAGCCTGATTATCTACAAGCCGACAGTTACAAGGCTGGCGAACTTATCGTCTTTAGCGTTCCAGCTCTTAAAATGTAGTACCGGGTGTCATTGCACCCGGCAACTTGATTAAGCAGCTAACCCTGCTTCTCTAACACATCGTAGAATATGTTAGCGCGCACTAAGTTAGCGTAGGCAGCTTTACTTCCCACCCGCCACAGGCTGCTCAATCGCCTCCAGATCGACCAGATTCCACGGCAAACCCTGCTGCCGGAAAATTCGCTTTCGCTTGTTAGGGTAGTCACCAACGTCATGTGCCAGTCGCTGACCGGCAACCAGACAAACCAGACTCTGTGCTCCTGTGGCGCGCATGGTATGAGGCAATCCACCTGCCCGGTAACCGATAAAATCGCCTGGACCGATCTCATGGTCTTCAGTACCGATGGTCACTACCCCTTCCCCCGATAACACATAAGTGCATTCGTCCTCGTGATAATGCACATGATACTCAGTCGACTCGTGACCCGGCTTCACCTCTATCAGATGGACACCCATCCCCGATAAACCGGTCAGGTCTCCCAGGGACTTGTTCACTCGCACCGCGTTATCGTTGAGGAAATGGGCTTTAGTCGTGCCCTCAAGCGATTCAATTTCTGCAGCTTTAACCAGATACCTGTCAGTCACATTGTGCCTCCTGTGCGGATTGCAGTCGCAGTGGTGCGCTGACGGTTAGTCGCGCTCCGCATCTGCTTCAGCCATGCGCATATCATTGTAGCGATTACCGGTTATTGTGTCTTCGTTTATCAGTTCGTTTAACTGCGCAACGGTCTCATCCGACAATGTAATCTCCGATGCACCTGCATTTTCTTTCATGAACTCAATATGCTTGGTACCCGGAATTGGAACATCGTTCCTGCGATGTAACAGCCAGGCGAGCGCCAGCTGTGCCATGCTGCAATTATTCTGTTGCGCTATTTCTGCAAAAGGCGTGAGCAATTCACTGTTCTTTTTAAAAGCCTCCGGTTCAAAACGCGGCCTTGCAATGGTGCATCGCAGATCATTTTCTGTCAGTTGCGTGACATCCGCAGCCTTACCGGTAAGGAATGCGCGCCCCAAAGGCGAAAAAGGCACCATCGTCACGCCCAGCTCATCACACACGTCGAGAATTCCTCTTTCCGGTGTTCGGGACCACAATGAATACTCCGACTGCAGTGCTGCTATCGGATGAACTGCATGTGCGCGGCGAAGGTTTTCGGAACATACTTCGCTTAATCCGATTTCACGAACCTTACCCTGCTCTACCAGCTTTGACAGCGCACCGGTGCTCTCCTCTATCGGAATATTCGGATCGACCCGATGCAGGTAGTAGAGGTCGATCACATCAGTCCTGAGCTTTTTCAAACTGTTGTGGCAGCTTTCAATAATGCCGTCCGGATCACCACTGATGCCATCTCTGGACAGACCACACTTGCTCGCCAGAATATATTCATTGCGCCTGCTGCTTATCGACTCACCGATCAATTCTTCGTTGTGACCGGAACCGTACACCTGAGCGGTATCGAAGAATGTATACCCCACATCGATCGCTTCGTTGAGCAGTTGTTTAGAGACTGCATCGTCTCCTTTGCCGTAACCGGACGACATATTCATGCAGCCCAGTCCGACCGCAGAAACACTCAGTGAACCGATTTTTCTTTTATGCATTACCCTGACCTGTCAATGGGTTTGTTTTCAATAGTATACCTCTCCCGGACAGTGAAATGCGTATGCCGACGGCGGCGTCGATAGCAGCGCGACAACCCATAATCCGCGAACCAACCGACAAAACTCTCTCTTGTGACCCTGCTCGACGACCCGGTATCCGTGTTAACATCGCCGGTCGTGCAGATACCCCCGGACAATTTAGCAGCAGGAACGCCCTATGCCAGCACTACATGAACAGGTAGACCCGAACGGATTACTCGAATATTCGGTGGTTTACACCGATCGCGCGCTCAATCACATGTCACACAACTTCCAGTCAGTTATGTGTGACTTGTCATCGATGCTAAAACAAACCTACAACGCGCACTCAGCGGTAATCGTCCCCGGTAGCGGTACATTCGGTATGGAAGCCGTTGCCCGTCAGTTCACCAAAGACAAAAAAGTCATGGTCATCCGCAATGGCTGGTTCAGTTTTCGATGGTCACAAATTCTCGATCGCAGTGGCCTGGCAGAGTCGGTTAACGTACTCAAGGCAACCCGCGCAACTCAGGGCGACACCGAGCCTTTCTCACCGGTCGCCATTGAAGAGGCGGTCGCAACTATAAAACGCGAGAAAATCGACATTGTCTTTGCGCCGCATGTGGAAACTTCTGCCGGCATGATTCTGCCGGATGAATACATCTCAGCACTCGCAGACGCGGTGCACTCGGTCGGTGGTTTGATGGTTCTGGACTGCATTGCCTCGG
>JAHDHK010000149.1:0-11014 GCA_020631335.1 Chromatiales bacterium | reverse complement strand
GTGGATATGCAGGCAACCGGTGTCGATTTGCTGATCAGTGCACCACAGAAAGGCTGGAGCGGCCCCCCGTGTGCCGGCCTGGTTATGATGAGCGAGCGCGCGCGCACCGCAATAGATGGCACCCAGAGTGACAGCTTTGCCTGCGATTTAAAGCAATGGCTGCAAATTATGGAAGCCTATGAAAACGGTGGTCACGCGTATCACGCCACCATGCCGACCGAGTCACTCAGAGTATTTCGTGATGTAATGAAAGAAACGGTGGCTTTCGGAATTGATCGTGCCAAAGAGAAACAGCAGGAGCTGGGTAGCCGGGTTCGCGCCATACTCAAAGAGAAAGGCATTGTCAGCGTAGCCGCCAGTGGATTTGAGGCCCCGGGTGTTGTTGTTTGTTATGCGGACAGCGCAGAAATTAAAACCGGTAAAGCCTTTGCTGCACGTGGCATGCAGATAGCTGCGGGCGTACCGTTGCAATGTGATGAAGGCGATGGCTTTTCCACCTTCAGACTCGGGCTGTTCGGACTGGATAAACTGCAAAACGTTGATCGGACAGTTGAATCTTTGCAGCGGGTACTCGACGAAGTGTTCGAGCAGGTTCCCGCCTGACATACCTCGTATCATGCCGGCGGTCTGCAATAGACCGCCGGCACTGGAAAACTGCCGGCATCACTGGCTGGTAAGATCTTCCACCGCTCTCACCGAACTCATGTTTATCGCACCGTACACATGAGGGAATAATTCCTCGCCACCGACTGTGTTCTCGTAAACCAGCTTCGGCTCAAGTAACTGCGGGTCAATAGTTAATAATTTCAAATCGCTCACGCCCTGGTAATAGCGCTGCAGTACGCCAGCCAGCTGCCCGTGAGTACAACAGTGTATAAATCCCTCCTGCTGCAGTGAAGCACAGGTGTATGCGTTATCTGATATCTGATCCAGAGTCGGCTGATCGGTTACGTGATAAATAGTTTCTTTATTCATTAGTGCCTTTAATACTTTGCTATTGCCATTACCTGAACCGCCTGTTCGACCAGCCTGGATTATTCAGGATGATTCGGCGTCCAGAGGCCTTTTTATTGATCACCAGACTGGCTAATCAGGTCGGCCAATCGTCTGAGACACGTGGCCGGCCACCTGCCGCGGAGGATGCGCCGGAACGTGACGCCAGACTTTCTTCCGGGGTCGAATAGACACACTGCTATTTTAAAACAGGTGTTCAAAAAGTAGTTTGGAACTGTATACATTGCACTTCACCAACATGTACTTGTCGCTTTGTGAGGTATCCAGGCTAAGGTAGTAACCCTGAAGCTATCGGGTAATTTTGGCGCAGTGTGCGCTCAACGGAATCATCGATATAGCTTGCGGGTGCTCCGGCCAACAGCTCGAGTGCCCGCTCACGCGCTACCTCGTTTATGGATTTTGCACCGTTTTCCCTCCAAACATCCGGCTCGGTCCGGTCAGACAAGGCAGGGTAAAAGTAGTCCCGCTCCATAGCCTCAAGTGTCTGCTGCTCACCGATGAAGTGTCCTTCACCGGTAATGACACTGCGCATTGACTCCAGTGCCAGTGTTTCATCGCTGACCTCGACACCGCGAATCAGTCGGTACACATGCGATAACATTTCGTTGTCAACCACAAAGGCTTCAAAAGAAGCGCCAAGCAGGCTGGCCATCATGCCTGAAGACTCATACACCATATTGGCACCGGCCAGGCCGCAGCTCAGTGAAGATAATGATTTTTCAAGCCCCATCTGGGCATCAACCGCTTTCGCATCGCTCATGCTGCTGGCTACTCCTGAAGGCAGCCCGAGATGATTTGAAAGCTGTGCAGATGCCGCGTTAAGCAATGAAATTTCCCCACCACCTCCGCTAAAAGCCCCGGTTCTTAAATCAATCACAAAAGGCCAGTTCGAAAAGATCATCGGGTAACCGGGAGAAAAGATATTAACCATGACCAATGCAGCCAGCGTTTCAGCCAGTGATGCGGCGAGCATGCCGTCAATCGTTGCCGGCGCAGTAGCGCCTGACATGCCGGCAATAATGTTATTAATCGGCACACCCCGACGAATACAAGCAAGGGTGACATCGAAAGCATCTTCTCCGTAACGCATCGGAGAAATAACCGGGCTGATATGCGCCTTGCAGAACGGCTGCTTTGCAAACCGGCCACTACCACCGGCAACAAGATCAAACATGTCAACAATCGGATCCACATGCTCACCGAGCGTAAAACTCATACCGACCGGTTTTTGTGTACCGCGCAGCAGACAATAAGCGGTGTTCACATCCAGTTCAAAGTTATCCGGCACATCGGTAGCTATACAACAACGGGTAAACCAGCTGACGTTTGGCAGCGCATCTACCAGTTGCGTAAACTGCAGCAGATCCTTCAGCGTGGATGGTCGGTAACGACCGGTGTCGAGGTCAAGCGTTTGAACAGCAGCACCGCCAGTGCCGAAGTAAACACTGCTGCCACCCACCTCTATCGTGTGCTTTTGATCCCTGCCATGAAAGGTAAAAGACTTACACGCACCATCAATGATGTCTTCCACCATAGATCGGGGGTAGCAAAGCCGTCCGAGCTCATTGATAAAGGCCCCGCGCTCCAGAGCCTGCTGTTGCAGTACTTGCGGCGCATCGCCCATTCCCAGTGTTTCGAGCATTTGCAGTGCAGTTTGCACAATGCGCTGTTGCTGATGTTCTGAAAGTGGTTTGTATTGCCCGCCGGCATTACCCGGTGGTGCCGGATTAATTGCCGGAGCAAGCTTTCTTTTGGCTTTCATTGCCTCACGGCTGCCGCGACGTCTTACTTTTTTCATGGTTGATCGCATCTGCATGCGCCGTCCACTACAGTCGGCACATCACTAAGAAAAGCCGGTTAGGTGAAACGGCCGGACCTGTTTCGGTCTTCAAACCGATTTCGGGGTGGATGCTATCACATAAGCCGGCAATTCATTTGGCACCGGTGTAAAGGAATGAAGCCAGCCGCCGCCATACGCGCCATGATGTACAGACTCGTAAAACTACAACAACAAGAGTCGCAGCCAACCAGCGAAGCAGATGCTTTTTCCAGCGTGTCAGCGCTACTGCTTTGCTCCTGTGCTGCACTTATGCAAACGGCAGTATCCGCACATATGTGGCCACTGATGAGCGCTTTTTTTGCGGTAGCAATCGTTACCATTTGTCTGGCTTACCAATGTTCACGCACCGATGATTCGGGCACGCAGCCACATCACACGGGCAAGTCGACAGCGCCTTTCAGCGACCCGGAGTCCGCTGAAACTGCCCGCTTAACGCGAAGTGCAGTGGCGACGTTTGCCACGCCTGATGCCAGAAGGGGATTGAGTGACCGGGACCACCCGGATCAATTTATAGTGGCGCAGAAGCCTGTTGCTCACCTTGCATGTTTTATTGCCGGGGCGATAGTTGTGGCTGGGCTGACCACTATTGCTTTGGGTGACTTCTACTACACCGTGAGCAAGGCGTTTGGCATCAGTACCGAAACCAAAACGACCGCACTGATGATAGGTGCAGCACTGCTGGTGCTGTTAATTAATCACTTGCGGGTACCGATGCGAAGAGTGATATTTGATCGTACCATCGGCGTTTTCTGGATAGAGCAAGTCAGCCTGCTCGGGTTGCAAATCAACAGATCTGCCCAAATGCCTATCCATCACATTGTCTTAATACAATGGCGTAGGCATCAGGCTAATACAAACAATGCCACTGCCGCTGCACAACCAGGTCTTGCCGCCTCTGATACCGCACTGGAACTGAACGTTGTATTCCAAAACGACCAATGCGTAAACATCATGCGAGGCAGCACTTATCGCACGATCAAATTAAATGCAGCGTTACTGTCGAGCTTTCTCGGGGTACCTGTACAGTCAACAGATACCGCTACTGAACCCTCACAGATTCAATAACTATTTGCGTCAGCGGAACATCTTTGCCAAAAGGACCCGCCGCACCGGTCTGCGCTGCGGCGATGCTGTCCACCGTGTCGAAACCATCGATAACACGACCGAACACCGCGTACCCCCAGCCAGCGGTCGTTGGTGCCAGGTAATCCAGAAAGCTGTTGTCTGCGACATTGATGAAAAACTGCGATGTTGCAGACTGAGGGTCAGTGGTACGCGCCATGGCAATAGAGTAACGGGTATTCTTTAAGCCGTTGTCCGCCTCATTGGCTACCGGCGTATGCGTCGACTTTTGCACGTAGTCAGTATTAAACCCGCCTCCCTGCACCATAAAACCCGAAATGACACGATGAAAGACGGTTCCGTTGTAATGCCCTTCCTGTGCATACAACAGAAAGTTTTCAACCGTGAGAGGCGCACGTTCGGCATCGAGGCTTAACGTGATATCCCCGGCAGTTGTTTCAAGTACCACGTTACTTGACGCGGCATCACTGGCAGCATCACTGGCAGTCAGGCCGCTGTTGACCGTCGTACTCTCGCTGCCACAGCCTGCCATCAGCAACCCTGCTGCCAATATTGCCGTCAGGCGGGCCAGCCATTGAATGTGCTGTTTCACGTTAGTCAAATCCTGCAAAAAAGGGCAGTGAGGAGCAATTTCAATACCGTACAACGGTGCGTGTATGCTGTTGGCAGCGTCCCGCGAACGTTATACCATTCGCCCACGCGGGTCGCGATTGTAATCCGTTGCGAATCCAACATTCCAGCACGGGAGGATATTCCTTGAAAAAATTCCAACAACTGGCGCTGGTGACATCAGTCATCGCCGGACTATCATCAGCAGTGAATGCAGACACCATTCGCTTCTGGACTACTGAAGAGCAGCCCGACCGTCTTGCCAAGCAAGAGCAAATGGCCGCCGACTTCAATGCCAAAACCGGCCACACTGTCGAAGTCATCCCGATCAGTGAAAAAGACATGGGCAAGCGTGCCACAGCAGCTTTTGCCGCCAATGATCTCCCTGACGTTATCTACCATCCACTGCAATATGTACTGCCCTGGGCGGAAGCAGGCATTCTGGATGCTGAAACCAACAGTGACATCGTCGCTTCACTGGGCGCGGACACTTTTGCACCCGGCGCGGTCGACATGGCGCAATTCGATGGTATGACCGCAGCAGTGCCGGTTGATGGCTGGACACAGATGATTGTCTATCGCAAAGATCTGTTTGACGCGCTCGGCCTTGAAGCGCCCACCAGTTATAAAAACATTACCGACGCCGTGCGGCGACTGGCCAGCCCGCCGGAGCTCTACGGTTTTGTTGCGGCAACCAAGGTTGATGAAAACTTCATGAGCCAGGTGCTGGAGCATGTACTGCTTGCCAACGGGGTGACACCGGTAGATGAAAACGGATTCGCCGAGCTCGACCCGACCGCTACCGCAGAAGCACTTGAGTTCTACAAACTGATCGCTTCAGCCTCGCCAGCCGGTGAGCTGTACTGGAAGCAGTCGCGCGAGCTCTACTTTGCCGGTAAGGCGGCGATGATCATCTGGTCTCCGTTTATTCTTGACGAACTGGCTGGCCTGCGTGACTCTGCCCCGCCGACGATCAACAACAATCCAACCTCTAGGGTACTGGCGAAGAAAACTGACTTTATCACCAAGTTTTCCGGTCCTTCCAACCCCGAAGGTGCCGGCTGGGCAGATATCCGTTACTTCGGTGTCACTGCAGATGCCAACACCGACGTGGCAGCCGCGTTCATTGAATACAGCATGGACGAAGGTTACATGGCCACCTTGTCAATCGCACCGGAAGGCAAATTTCCTGTTCGCCGCGGCACTGCAGAAGAACCTTCCAAGTTTGTCGACGGCTGGCAGCAACTGCCTGTCGGTGTTGATCGCAAAGCACCACTTGGCGACATCTACCCCGCTGACACGATTGCCAACATTGTTGGCGGACTGGAAAAAGCCAACCGCTGGGGTGCGCGTGAGCGTCAGTTATCAATGGCATCCAAAATGATCAACAGCCAGGTGATCAACCGTATCGTTCGTCAGTACATCGATGATGAAATGAGCGTCGGTATGGCCGTGAAAAAGCTCAACGAAGAGCTTGCCAAAATCAACTGATTAACGCCAGCCTTCTCATTCAGCCGCACACATGGTTGTGCGGCACACAATGAAATCAGTCACCGAGCGCGCTATCGATGTAATGATCAGGAATGATCGCGGCGGTTTCACTGTACCGACCGATCGCCTGTACCCCTTTCAATGGAACTGGGACTCGGCACTGGCAGCACTGGGTTTTGCCACATTCAACGCGGATCGCGCCTGGCAGGAAATCGAAACCCTGTGCAAAGGCCAGTGGCCCGACGGCATGCTGCCGCATATTATTTTCCATGAGCCCGACAAAGACTACTTTCCGGGCCCGGATGTATGGGGTACGAATCAGACTCCGCCGAGTTCAGGTCACTCACAACCGCCGGTGGTCTCAAGCGTCGTACTGCAGTTAGTCAACCAGACTCAGCAGCTCAATAAAGCAGATTCGCTGTTTTCCGCTTTATTTGCGTATCACCAGTGGTTTCACGATTACCGGGACCCGGACAACACCGGCCTGGTTGCGGCCATTCACCCGTGGGAAACCGGTCGTGACAACTGCCCCGACTGGGACAGCGGGATGGCTGCGGTCGAAATACCGGTCAACCTTCCCGCCTACCGCCGACGTGACACAACACAGGTAAACCCGGAACACCGACCGAGTGACCGGCAATACGATCAGTTTTTAAGCATTGTTAAGTTCGGCAAAGACTGCCTCTGGAATCACCACGCAATCTATCGTCACGGGCCGTTTTTAATGGCGGATCCGGGCATACAGTTTATTCTGCTGCGTGCTGATCGCGATCTGCTGACACTGGCCCACCGGGTTGGGAAAACACGCGAAGCAGCAGTCATATCTGACTGGATCGATCGTTCACTGGCAGGCTGCGATGGCTTGTGGAACCCGTCAGCAAATGGCTTTTGTGCAAAGAACCTTAGAACCGGCGAATTCAGCAAGGCCATTACCAATGCGTCGATGCTGTGCTTCTACGCTGATGCCGGCAGCGAAACACAGCGCAACCACATGCTTGACCACGCAAACGAAATTGCGGCCGGGGTAAAGTATACGTTTCCAAGCTGGGATCCCCGCGACAGCCAGTTTGAACCGCAGCGTTACTGGCGTGGACCGGTGTGGGCAATTCTCAACAACCTGATCGCCGATGGTTTAGAGCGATGCGGACATGACTCCCTCGCCGCGCGAATCCACAGCGATACGCTCCAACTGATCGAAAACGCGGGCTTTTCAGAGTACTTTGACCCCGGGACCGGCGCCGGTCTCGGAGGAAAGACATTTACCTGGACCGCTGCGATGTATCTCCACATAAGAGACAAGTCAACCTAAATCGTCAAACTTCTGACTCTCTATTAATGAGACGAGGCGA
Source organism: Chromatiales bacterium (assembly GCA_020631335.1). Taxonomy (GTDB): domain Bacteria; phylum Pseudomonadota; class Gammaproteobacteria; order Granulosicoccales; family Granulosicoccaceae. The sequence continues at coordinate 3,628 of JAHDHK010000149.1, read as the reverse complement.
TCCCCAGCAGCAAACTTCAAGCACCTGGACGCGACTAACCAAACTGGTTCACAGCAGCGATCTGAAAATACAGATGAGGTGGCATTATGTGTAACGACTCGCAATCATAGTGTGCCAAATATGTGACACTCCGTTCCATCTTAGCTTTAACTCGATGGCAAATGAAACTCAACAAACCCACCCTTGCTTGCTTGATATTCGCCGCTGTACTGCAGGGCTGCGCCGAAAAAGAGTATGTTAACGAAACCATCGATATTACCGGCAACTACACGTTCGACGGCAATGTAAGCAAAACCAAATACCGCGTTAATCATCCCGGGGCTGTGATCGACGGCAATGGCCACACCATCGATGGCATATGCAACACCCAGTGCATTGGCCTGACGATTAACGCTGATAACGTTACCGTGAGAAACCTGACGATCAAGCGTTTCGATGGTGGTGTCAGTTTGAAGCCCGGCATCAGCGGCGTGAAGTTCGAGAATGTCAAAGTACTCGACAATGTCAACCATGGTATCTACGTCGATAAAGGGGTGAGCAATTTCACCTGTGATACCTGCGATATTTCCGATAATGGTGCAATGGGTATTTACCTTGAATTCAATTCAAACGGTAACATCATTCGCAACAGCCGCGTTGCCAACAACGGTTATCGCGACAAAGACACCGGCGACTGGCTGGAAAACCTGAAAGCAGACAAAAAAGATAAGCGCGAAGGAATTGCCATAGATGCGTCTCAGGGCAATCTGATAGAAAATTCAATGTTCACCGGTAACGCGCTTACCGGGATCACGATGTACAAAAACTGTGGTGAAAGAGGCATCACTCGCGAGTGGGGTGCAAACTACAATACCGTGAGAAACAGCACCGTTCGTGACGGCATTCAGATCGCATCAAGACAGGACAAGGATCTTTCATCCTGGAGTTGCAGCGACCCCTACATTCTGGATGGTAAATATGTCATGGATGAAGCCGAATACAACACCATTGAAAACGTTACCCTGGAAAACAATGCCGTGATACGCATACAGGATGACAACAATGTGGTTCGCGGTGTCAACGGTGGTCAGGTGATTATTTCCTCACGCGTAAGAGCAGCGCTCAATATGCCTCTGGTGGGTATCGACACCAGCAATGCAGGTAACACCTCAGTTGCTGCAGCCAACTAGCCACAAGCCCTGTTAAGGAAACACGTAGTCTTACAAAGCAGTCCGCAATATACAAACGGCCGATTAATAATCGGCCAATCAACTTACCTGAACCTGTAAAGGCACTACCTCGCAGCAGCAACCGCCGCGGCAGCCAGTTCAATTGCCTCTTCGCTCTTTTGCAAATCTGCTTCACTCAACGCCAGAGACGGATATAGTTTTCCCGGTGACTTAAACAGGCCCGACTCCCGCAGCTGACGGTTATACACGGTTGAGTCCTGTGTATTTGCTTTAAGCGTATCTCTGTAGTTCGCAACTTCACTGTCAGTAAATAACACATCAAACAACATGGGCTCTCCCACCAGTTGGTGCGCAATGCCATTTGCACTCAGTGCATTTCCAGTCGCCTGCATAAGCCGCTGCCCGGTACGCGTCAATTGTTCATAGCTGCCTTCCCGGCGCAGGACTTCCAGTGTTTTCAATCCGGCGATGGCTGCCAGCGGATTACCGCTCAGCGTCCCGATTTGAAAGGTAAACCCCGCTGCGCCGACGATGGAAAGATCAAAGTGCTTCATGATGTCGCGATTACCGGCAATGGCCGCCATCGGCAGCCCACCACCGATTATCTTACCCAGCGTGCATAGATCAGGTGTCACCCCGTAGTACTGCTGAGCACCACCATAGGAGAACCGGAAACCGGTCACTACTTCATCGAATATCAACACAATGCCGCGTTTAGTGGCTTCATCGCGCAGTGCTTGTAAAAAACCCGCTTGAGGCGGAATAAGCCGTTGCAACGGTTCCACAATAATAGCTGCGATCTGTGAGTCGAACTCGTCAAGCAGAGCATTGACTGATTCTATATCGTTAAAAGGTGCGATGACCATTGCTGACTCAACACTGCTGGGGATACCCGCCGAGTCCGGCACCGCCTGCGGAAAATTGGCAAGCTCGGTGGGCGCTAGACTCATTAATGCCTCCGCAGACATACCATGGTAACCACCTTCAAACTTCATGATTTTTTCGCGACCGGTATATGCGCGCGCCAGACGTATCGCATACATATCGGCTTCACCACCGGTGCTGACATAACGCAATTGCTCCGCGCAAGGTACCGCACGAACAATTTCTTCAGCTAACTCTATACCCGCAGCATTGTTAGCAAAAAAAGTTACCCCGCGGGACAATTGTTGTTGTATCGCCTCTGTCACCTCGGGGTGGCCGTGCCCGAGTAACATCGGTCCGGACCCGATCAGATAATCAATGTAGCGATTGCCGTCTTCGTCCCAGACATAGGCCCCTTCACCGCGCTGTATAATTATATTAGCATCGAAGTTGCCGAACCCGCCGGCCGGCAGCACCTGCTGCGCCCGCTCTATCCATTTAGCCTGATTATTCATTCGTACACCGCCACTGGTGGAGATTCAAAAGAAGGAGTCACACCGATCCCGGCCAGTTCAGGCGGTGTCGCAAACCCGTGATGGTTACGAGCGCCCTGCCCCGGCACAGGATCAACTGACAAATGATAATGACACAGCCAGCTTGCCAGCCGGTTGGCATCGGGTGTACTCGCGGCCAGATGGATGGCTGCTGTATCTGCAAGTGCCGACCCGCCGACATCTTCAATATGCATAGACCATCCGGCCTGCACACAGAAATCAATGATCTTTTTTGCATTGGAAATGCCACCGACACGATTGGGTTTTACTTTTACCCCTTCACAGGCAGACGCCTTCCAGGCCTGCAGGTGATCGTCATAGGTATGCATGCATTCATCGAGCATAATCGGTTGCGGCACACGATGCGCAACATGAGCACATTGAGAAAGCGTATCGCAAGGTTGTTCTATCCAGTCACGCGAGTCAACGCGGTTAAGCACCTGTATTGCCACAGCGGGCGTCCATGCACGATTAACATCAAAAGTGACACTTTCATTTGCAGGCAACGCAGCGCTTATTGCTTCTATACGCTCGACATCAACCGCTGCATTGCAGCCACCGATCTTTGCTGAATGGGTACGGTAACCGGCAGCACTGGCTTTCTTGATCAGCGCCAACATCTGTTCGGGCGTACCGGTAGAGATAGACGAATTAACCGCAACCGGAACCGCTTGTTCTGCACCGAGCAGTTTCCACAACGGCATATCGCAGTGCTTACCCAGAATATCCCAGCACGCCATATCAACGGCTGATTTCACATAGGGATGCCCCGGCAGTTGTGTATCCATTGTGCGATTAATCATTTCCAGCGCGCAGGGATCACGACCGATGAGAAAAGGCGCCAGAGTGGCCAGCCCCGCTCTGACACCGGCACCATGCGCAGGCAGATAGCTGTGCCCCCAAGGGCAACTTTCCCCCCAGCCGACATATCCATCATCGGTATCAATGCGTACGAAGGTACTGTCGAGCTCTTCAAATTTAAGCCGGCCACCGGACAAAAAATAGGGCTCTAACAGCGGCAGATCCTGCTGCCATACGCTG
>JAHDHK010000148.1 GCA_020631335.1 Chromatiales bacterium | reverse complement strand
CGAAACGGGTGAACTGTGATCGGTTTTCGGGTGGCGCCTGGGAGATATCGATTACGGCTGCAGCAGATCAGGTGGCCCCTGTAACGCAGTTCGCTGCATATAGTGTTTGACTGCCCGCACCCCGCCGAGTTCTTCGCCCCCACCGGCACGACCCGGCCCGCCGTGTACCATATGCGGCATTGGTGAGCCATGTCCGGTAGCCTCGGCACTGGACAAATGATTATTAAAATACAGTCTGCCATGCCATGGTGCTGAGTGTAATACTGCTTCTCGGGCGAGCTCGGGATCATGGGTCACAATAGAGGCGACGAGACTGCCCTGACCACGATTAAGAAGCTCGAATGCATGTGTCATATTGCGATAAGGCATGACCGTCGCTACCGGGCCGAATGCTTCAAGTTGATGGATATCGCTGGCATGGTCCGGATCTTCACACCAGTACAGTATCGGACAAAGGTATGCACCCGGCAGATCGCGCAGTGTCTCTGTGATCTTCGGATGACTTACATTGGCTGCGTGTTTTTCAATTTGCTGCGATACGGCGAGTACGTCGTTTCGTTGCCTGTCAGAGACCAGAGCACCCATGTCAGTACTGTCGAGTGACGGATCACCGATGGTCAGGTCTGCCAGCTTTGCATTGATTGCTTCAATGAGGTGCCGGCTGATCGCAGGAGGCGCCATGATACGCCGTATAGCGGTGCACTTTTGTCCCGCTTTTGTAGTCATCTCTTTAACAACTTCATTAACAAATATTTCAAAATCCACCGTGTCGGGTTCGATATCACTGCCCAGTAAAGTGGCGTTTAAACTATCCTGTTCTGCGGTGAAAGGGATGGTCAGATCAGAGACATTGAGGCTGTTACGAATGATGCCCGCTGTCTGTGCGGAGCCGGTAAAAGTGACTACATCCTGTGGTGTCAGATGATCGGTCAATGTATGGGTGCGGCCGGCGATTAACTGCACGCTGCCCGGTGGCAGAATGCCGCTGTCAACGATTAGGCGAAAGCAGGCTTCGGTGATGTAGCTGGTAGCCGTGGCGGGTTTGATGATAGCCGGCATGCCCGACAGTATGGTCGGTGCCAGTTTTTCCAGCATCCCCCATACCGGAAAATTAAAGGCATTGATATGCACCGCAACACCGGGTCTGCTGGTATAGACGTGCTGACCGACAAAAGTGCCTTTGCGTGACAGCTGCTCCATATCACCATCAGGAAAAATGGTTTCATCAGGCATTTCACGTCTGCCTTTCGATGCAAATACAAATAGTGTTGCTATCCCTCCGTCAATATCAATTTTAGAATCTGACCGCGTCGCGCCACTATGGAACGCAAGCTCTGTCAATGCTGCGGTATGTTCTGAAAGATAAAGCGCCAGATGTTTTAGTAATTTTGCCCTGTCATGAAACGTGAGGGAGCGTAGTTCGGGCCCACCGACCTTTTTGGCATAGTTTAATATCAGATCCGCGTCGCATGCGTTGTGACCGGCGTGTGCAATTACTTCACCGGTGACTGCAGACTTGATAGCGGTTGCACCGTCGTCGGGTGCATACCACTGACCACCGAGATAGCTCGAAACGATGGCGTCAGGTATCGCTTTATTGATGTGCATAGGTTTACTGTTCTGCGGTTAGGCGGTTGGAGGATATCGCGCTACTGTGACTGATATTTTTTGGCGAGTGTCCAGCTTTTCGGGCTCTGCTCGCACACCCGCTTTAGTATTTCGCCAACCTTGCTATCGCCCATCACAGATGCTTTATGCATAGGTCCTCCGGACCATCTTGGAAATCCATAGCCGTGAATTTTTACCAGATCTATTTCGAGCGCGCGTTCGGCAATACCTTCCTCCAGTATTTTTTGACCTTCATTGATCAGCACAGCAAGTAAACGAAGCTGGATCTCTTCGGTATCAAATTGACGACGCTTTATGCCTTGCTGGTTGGAGAAATCATCGATCCTGTCAATCACGTATTGATCAACTATCGGCGCCCGGCTTCCTGCTTCGTAGCGGTACCAGCCTGCGCTGCTTCTTTGCCCGAACCTTTGCGCTTTGCACAATTGGTCGGCGATGGGGATGTAACGCTCGTCAGGGTCTCGAGTGGCGGCCAGTCTTTGACGATTGGCGTAACCGATCTGCAATCCGGTCAGATCCTGAAGTTCGTATGGCCCCATGGGCATGCCAAATTGCTTCATCGCCGCATCTATCTCTAGCGGATAAGCACCGTCCGCCAGCAGGTAGTCAGCCTGTCGTCTGTAAGCTGCGAGCATACGATTGCCGATAAATCCATCGCATATACCTGAGAGTACACCTACCTTGCGAAGCTTGCCGGCAAGGGCAAATGCTGTCGCCAGCACTTCTGGTGCGGTGTGCGGAGTCTTCACTATTTCCAGTAGCTTCATGATGTGCGCAGGAGAGAAAAAGTGCAGGCCGACTATTCTGTGCGGGTTTGTTACACCTTGTGCGATAGCAAGCGGATCGAGGTAAGAAGTATTAGTCGCGATAATTGCGTTGTCGTCGAGGTGTTCAGAAAGCTTTGCAAATACCTGTTGTTTAACCGAAAGATCTTCAAAAACGGCTTCGATAGCGATATCGCAGCCCGTTATCTGAGCGTAGTCATCACTGACTTTAAAGCGAGCGAGTTGCTCGTTGTAACGGGTTTCATCAATTTTTTTTCTTTTGAGTGCGCCTTGTAACAGCCTTTCTACATTGGCGTAACCTGAGTCGGGATTAGTTTCGATCATACGGACTTCTAAACCTGCACTTAGACAGGCTGCGCTAATACCTGATCCCATCAGGCCACCGCCGACAATAGCAACTGAGTCAAACGAACGGGCTTTTGCTTCTTTAATTGCCGGTGGTTTTGCCACCGAACGCTCGGCAAAGAAGACATGCCGCAAAGCAGTAGATTGCTCGCTCTCACGTAATGCCAGGTGCAGTGAGCGTTCCTTTTTCTGTCCTTCGGTGAATGAGGTGGTAGTTGCCCATTCGATTGCGTCGAGATTGTGCAGCGGTGCATCAGCACCTTTTGAGCTTTGCTGAAGTGACAGGCGTTTTTGATCGAAAAAATCGTCATCGAATGACGCTATCAGTCTTTGGCTGACAGGTGTCGGTGTGCTGGCGGCACTTGGAGAGTTGAGAAACGCCAGAGCGCTGGTCTCAAGTGGCTGATCGACTATGGCGTCGAGACCGCCTGCTTCGAGTAACTCGCTGGCGCTGATCATGCGTCCACTGCAACACAAATCTGCAGCCAGCGGCACACCGACTAATCGGGGGCATCGTTGTGTGCCACCGGAGCCGGGTACCAGTCCAAGATTAACTTCGGGCAGCCCGAACCGGGTTTGCGCAAGCGAAATTCTGAAGTCGCAGGCCATTGCCAGTTCAAAACCACCCCCCAGTACCGTGCCGTGCATGGCGGCCAGCCATATGATCGGGCTGTCTTCTATGCGTTGGTAGACGTCGGGTAAATGGGGTAATTGAGGAGGATGACCGAATTCTGATATGTCGCCTCCTGCGACAAAGGTACGCCCGGCACAGCAAATAATCCCGTGCGTTATGCCGTCTGCCTCTGCGGCAACTACCGCATCAAGCAGGCCTTGCCGCACGACGGTGGAGGTGGCGTTAACCGGTGGATGGTCGATGGTGATAACCGCGGTTGTGCCGTTTTTTATGATGTTGACGGGGCTCAACTTCTTCTCCGGTGGTTACAGCAATATGGTGTGTTGACGATATATGTTACAGAATTTGCATTATTAATCAAATTCTGTAACATATTGATCAACCCAATTTCGCTACAGCCACGCGCGTGGCAGGTTAACGCAAACGTGTATTCTCAAGGCTTGCTCGGTGCTAACACCGACACAGACGAAACAGAAGATTTTCTTGCGGCATTCCAGGCCCGAATCGATGCCGAAGAAAAAATAGAACCCAACGACCCGATGCCGGCGGCATACCGGAAAACGTTGATTCGCATGATCAGCCAGCATGCACATTCCGAGATAGTCGGTATGTTACCGGAAGGGAACTGGATTACCCGTGCGCCGTCACTTCGCCGAAAAGTCGCATTGCTGGCGAAGGTGCAGGACGAAGGCGGGCATGGGCTGTATTTATACTCTGCTGCAGAGACGCTGGGTGTTTCCCGCGAGCAATTAACTGAAGAGTTGCTGAGCGGCAAAGCCAAATATTCATCCATTTTTAATTACCCTACACCTACCTGGGCGGACATAGGCGCCATCGGCTGGCTGGTGGATGGCGCCGCTATTATGAATCAGGTGCCGCTCTGCCGTTGTTCATACGGACCCTATGCCCGTGCCATGATCAGAGTCTGCAAGGAAGAGAGTTTTCATCAGCGTCAGGGGTACGAGTTGATGCGTAAACTGACCCGGGGCACCGACGAGCAAAAAGCCATGGCACAGGATGCGTTAAATCGGTGGTGGTGGCCTTCACTGATGATGTTCGGGCCATCGGATACAGACAGCCAGCACTCTGATCAGTCGATGAAATGGAAGATCAAACGATTTACTAACGATGAACTGAGGCAGAAGTTTGTCGATGCCACCGTTCCGCAGGCCGAGTTAATCGGGCTTACTATGCCGGATGAACACCTGAGCTGGAATGAATCCAAAAACAATGGTGAAGGCGGATACGATTTCGGCGAAATCGACTGGGATGAGTTCTGGCGGGTGGTTAAAGGACACGGCATGATGAATAAAGACCGGATTGCCACCCGGAAAAAAGCCTGGGACGACGGTGCGTGGGTTCGCGAGGCAGCACTGGCGCATGCGCGTAAAACGCGTGAAAGAAAGGAGGCAGCATGAGCAGTGAACCTATGATCCCTCTTTGGGAAGTGTTTATCCGTCCCCGTAACGGTTTGCACCACAAGCACGTTGGCAGCCTGCATGCGGCCGATAGTGAAATGGCGGTTCAGGCTGCAAGAGATGTGTATACCCGGCGGGAAGAGGGTAATTCAGTATGGGTTGTCAGGGCCGAGGATATTGTGGCTTCTGACCCGTCGCGCTCTGAAGAAAACTTTGACCCCGCTGCCGATAAGGTTTACCGGCACCCGAGTTTTTACGATATACCCGATGAAGTAGGGCACATGTGATGGCCGGTAATAACACGCAATTGGTGAGTATGCTTGTCCAGATCGCCGACGATCATTTGATACTTGGTCATCGTTTATCGGAGTGGTGTGGCCATGCCCCGATGCTTGAAGAAGATCTGTCTATGCCCAACATGGCGCTCGATCTGATTGGCCAGGCGCGTCAGCTATATACACTTGCCGCAGAACTGGAGGGCGGGCAGCGTACCGAAGACGATCTCGCCTACCTGCGCAGTGATCGTGAATACCGCAATTGTTTGCTGGTAGAAAAAGGCAATGTCGATTTTGCTCATACCATGCTGAAACAGTTTTACTTTGCCGCTTTCATGAAGCCGTTCTGGCAGCAGTCATTAAACAGTACTCATAAAGCCTTTGCTGCAATCGCTGGTAAAGCGGTCAAGGAAATCAGTTACCACATCAGACATTGCGGTGAATGGATAATTAGACTGGGTGACGGCACTGAAGAGAGTGCCGCTCGTACCAGAGCCGCTGTTGCTGAGCTTCATCCTTACACGCAGGAGCTTTTCTGGATGGATCCCCGGCACCGGTCGCTGGTTACATCAGGAGTTATTCCGGATGTCAGTTTGATAGCCAGTGACTGGCAAAGCACTGTCGACCGGGTATTTCGCGAAGCGCGTCTTAGTGTGCCTGACGTCGAGTACCCGCTGAGTGGAGGGCGCGAAGGCAGGCATACCGAAGAGTTCGGCTTACTGTTAGCCGAGTTGCAATACATGCAACGAACTTATCCGGGTGCACAGTGGTAACCAGGCCTGTCAGCTTTATGCGCGGTGAAACCAGCGGCAGTGTCAGTGCATCGCAGTTGCGTGTGGCAACTGCAGTCGCAGAGGCAGTGGAAGATCCGGAATTGCCTTTTTTAACAGTAAAAGACCTGGGTATTCTACGTGGTGTAATCGCTGATCACGGGGTGGTGGTGGCGCAAGTCAGCCCGACCTATTCCGGCTGCCCCGCAGTTAGTGTGATTGAAGATGCTGTACTTGCCGCACTGACTGAAGCAGGGTTTACAGCCAGGGTGGAGCGCGTGCTCAGCCCGCCGTGGACAACAGGCTTTATTACCGATGAAGGCAGAGAGAAGCTGTTAGCCAACGGGATCGCACCGCCGGCAGTCGACACAGCTGAAGGCAGTGTTGAACCTTTTTTTTCGCAGCGACGCGTGAATTGTCCTCAGTGTGAGAGCGCTGATACGCAGATAATATCGGAGTTCGGTTCGACTCCATGCAAGGCGCAATACCGATGCAACTGCTGTCGAGAACCGTTCGATCACTTCAAGTGTCATTGATTCATCGTACGTAAAAATTAACCAGGTATGTTCATCATGGCAAAACCGGAATTTCATCGGCTGACTGTGTCCGCAGTCCGGCGGCTCACTGATGACTCAGTCGCTTTACGTTTCAATTTGCCTGAGGATCTACAGTCGGTTTATGAGTTCACGCCCGGTCAGTACCTGACATTGAAAGCGACTATCGACGGTGAAGAGGTTCGTCGTTCCTATTCAATTTGTTCAAGGTCGGGGGAGCCTCTTGAGGTGGGAATAAAAAAACTTTCCGGTGGATTGTTTTCAACTTATGCGCAGTCATTAACCGTCGGCAGTGAGGTCGATGTGATGACCCCTCAGGGTAACTTTACGGCTGTTCCCGGTGGTAGTCACCAGTATTTACTCATTGCAGCCGGCTCTGGCATTACGCCCTGCTTATCCATTGCCGGGTCAGTGCTAGAGCAGGAGCCCGACAGCCGGGTAACCTTGATCTATGGAAATCGAACTACGTCAACCATAATGTTCCGACAGGATATCGGTGATCTGAAGGATCGCTACACCGATAGGTTTATGGTGTTGAATTTATTGTCACGTGAAAAACAGGATGCTGAATGGTTAAACGGTCGTATAAACAGCGAGACCATGACAAGGCTTATCTATTTACAGTTAATAGCCCCCTCACGTTGTGATGCTGCGTACGTGTGTGGGCCTTTTGAGATGGTAGAAAGCGTCAGGCAGGCTATTGGTGATAGCGTGGCAGTGAAAACCGAGTTGTTCACGACAGAGGCTGTGAAACAGGTAAGAACCTCACTGCCGAACGTTGAGAGCCTGGGCGGCAAAGTCGAAGTGGCTGTCACACTGGATGGCGCACGGCATACCATAGCGGTAGATCCGAGGGCAGAGACTGTGCTTGAGGCGGCGCAAAAGGCCGGGCTTGATTTGCCGTTTTCATGTGCAGGAGGTATGTGTTGCACATGTCGCTGTAAAGTGATCTCCGGTAATACAGCGATGGACATGAACTTTTCGCTGGCTGACTGGGAAGTCGACAAAGGCTTTACCCTGGCTTGTCAGACTCGACCATTGGATGAAAGCGTCGAGCTTGACTTTGATGAGTTTTAACGCTGCGAATCAGGCCTTATCTTGACCCCGGGCCATTGCGAATAAACTGCCGGCTGAAGTGCTTGTGCAATGTCGACTTTACACAGGCAGTATTTACGTTCAGGCTTTTGGCTGAGTGAGGACAGGTTAATAGATTATTTATGACCAGAAGCAGCAATGCCAAAAGCGGTGGACAGTTACTCGTTGAGTGCCTGGTGAATCTGGGTGTGCAGCGAGCCTTCGGTGTTCCGGGTGAAAGCTATCTGGCGGTACTGGATGCACTGCATGATGTGCAGGATAAAATCGAGTTTGTACTGTGTCGGCAGGAAGGTGGTGCCGCTTATATGGCAGCGGCACACGGTAAGCTGATGCAGAGTCCGGGGGTTTGTTTTGTGACTCGCGGCCCCGGGGCAACCAATGCTTCTATCGGTGTGCATACCGCGGCTCAGGACAGTGTGCCGATGATCCTGTTCGTCGGGCAGGTTGCCACCCACATGCAAGGCCGCGAAGCCTTTCAGGAAATAGATTACCGTGCAGCATTTGGATCGGTGGCCAAGTGGGTCACACAGATCGATCAGGTAGACAGGTTGCCGGAATTGTTGTCACGTGCCTGGACAACTGCGATATCCGGCCGCCCCGGCCCTGTGGTCGTGGCCTTACCTGAAGATGTACTGACGCAGTTAAGTACAGTGCAGCCTCTGTCGAACCCGTTCCCGTTGCCTGAAGCGGGTATTGACGCTGAAACCAAAGCTGACGTTATGCAACTGCTTGGTTCGGCAAAGCAACCGGTAATACTTTACGGCGGGTGTCAGTGGAGTGAAGAAGGCAGCAATGCCTTGCAGCAGTTTGCCGAGCAGTCACAAATTCCGGTGGTGTCAGCGTTTCGATATATTGATCAATTCGATAATCATTCGGCGGTGTATTGTGGTGAGGCCGGTGTCGGTATGCTTGACTATGTTAAGCAAATGCTGAGAGAAGCAGATCTGATTATTGCGATAAACGTACGCTTTGGTGAGATGACCACAGCCGGTTACACTTTGTTTGATGTGCCACAGCCGTTGCAAAGCATCATTCATGTTCATGCGTCGGTTGACGAGATAGGCAAAATTTATCGACCGGTGCTCGGCGTACACTGTGGACCGAATACTTTTGCAAAGTCGTTATCTGCATTCAAAGGTCGATGGCAATCGTGGGGTGAAACCTGGAGAAAGCAATACGAGGGGTACTTTTCAAGCGTGCCGCCGCAACGTTCTCCGGTAGACATGGTTGAAGTTTGTGCCCACCTGCGTAAGGTTTTACCGGCTGATGCGATTATCACGAACGGTGCAGGTAACTTTACCGTTTGGCCGGGCAAGTTTTTACCCTTTTCAAAGCAAATGCGTTTACTGGCACCACAGTCCGGCGCAATGGGTTACGGCGTGCCGGCATCAATTGCTGCCAGTCTTGAGTATCCCGGGCGCTGTGTCCTGTGCTTTGCAGGAGACGGTGACTTTCAGATGAACAGTCAGGAGCTTGCAACGGCGGCACAGTGTAAAGCCGGGCCGATTATTCTGATTGTGAACAACGGTATTTACGGCACCATTAGAGCGCATCAGGAAATGCATTATCCTGAGCGTGTTTTCGGTACCACAATGGTAAACCCCGACTTTGTTGCGCTGGCAAAGGCGTACGGCTTCTATGCTGAGCGTGTAGAGAATACTGCAGACTTTCCTGACGCTTTTTCAAGAGCGATAGAAGCCGGCACCGGCGCAGTGCTGGATCTGGTGGTGTCACCGGACGCGATAACGCCATTCAAACGTATCGATGATCTTCGAAACTCCCGGTAAAGCGATCAAGTGCAGCTTGCTCTGCACGGTACTGCTGTCACGGTGACAGGTTATACCTGTTCAAGTTCGATCAGGGTGCCGCAGAAATCTTTCGGGTGAAGAAAAATAACCGGTTTACCATGTGCGCCTGTTTTCGGCTGCCCGAGTACTCTGGCGCCTTCCGCTTCGAGCTTTTTTACAGCGTCGTTAATGTTCTCTACTTCGTAGCAGATATGGTGAATACCTCCGTCCTGGTTTTTCTCCAGAAAACGGGTAATAGGACTTTGCTCGCCCAGAGGTTCGAGTAGTTCAATTTTAGTATTCGGGAGTTCGACAAAAACAGTGGTGACCCCGTGCTCCGGCAGTGCCTGCGGTGCACTGACTCTGGCACCGAGGGTGTCACGGTAAGTCGCGGTGGCTCTGTTCAGGTCGGTCACCGCGATAGCAACGTGGTTTATTCTGCCCAGCATAGTTGATCGATTCTTGGTTAGCGTAGTATTGGAGTCAGCTTTTCGGATAACCGATGGTGCTGAGCGCTTCTGTTATTTCATCAAGAATGACCGGATCATCAATAGTTGCCGGCATTTTCCAGTCCGTGCCGTCTGCAATCGCACGCATGGTAGCGCGAAGAATTTTTCCGGAGCGCGTTTTTGGCAGGCGTTTGACGACGACTACATTTTTAAATGCGGCGACCGGGCCGATTTCATCGCGTACGAGCTGCACAACTTCACTGCAAATGTCTGATTCGTTTTTAGTCGAGTTGGCATTGAGTACCAGAAGTCCGACAGGCAACTGTCCTTTAAGATCATCCGCCGCTCCCATGACGGCACATTCGGCGACGTCGGGATGAGAAGCGAGCACCTCTTCCATTGCGCCGGTTGAAAGTCGATGCCCCGCGACATTAATGACATCGTCGGTGCGAGCCATCACAAACACATAGCCGTCTTCATCGATATAGCCGGCATCACCGGTCTCATAGTGATTCGGGAAGGTAGTGAAGTAGGCAGACTCATATCGTTCTGGCGCATTCCACAGCGTGGTAAATGTGCCTGGTGGCAAAGGGTTTTCGGCAACCAGTGCACCGATCTCACCGGTTTTGCAGTCGTTGCCGTTTGAATCCAGTACTTTCAAATGGTAGCCGGGCGCGGGTTTTGTCGGCGAGCCCGGTTTGATCGGCAGCAGTTCAATGCCGGCATAGTTTGCGCAAATCGAAGAACCGGTTTCGGTTTGCCACCAATGATCGATCACCGGTACACCCAAATGATTCTGTGCCCAGGCGAGTGTGTCCGGATCGCATCGCTCGCCGGCAAGGAACAAACTTTGAAGAGACGAGAGATCATACTTTTTCAGAAACTCTCCTTCGGGATCTTCTTTTTTTATCGCGCGGAATGCGGTGGGCGCAGTAAATAGTGTTTTTACTTTGTGTTCGCTGATGACCCGCCAGAACGCGCCGGGGTCGGGTGTGCCTACCGGTTTACCTTCATAAAGCACGGTGGTGTTGCCGTGAAATAAGGGGGCATAGACAATGTAGGAATGCCCGACAACCCAGCCGACGTCTGATGCAGCCCAGTAAACATCTCCGGGTTCTGCACCATAGATATTTTTCATCGTCCATTTCAATGAAACAATTCCGCCCGCGGTGTCTCTGACAACGCCTTTGGGCATCCCGGTGGTGCCGGAGGTATAGAGTATATAAAGCGGATGGTTTGACTCTACAGGTACGCACTCAGCCGGTGAAGCGCTGGCCAGCGCAGTTTCCCAGTCGAAGTCCCGCCCGCTTATCATCGATGCTTCAGCTTGCGGTCTTTGCAATACAACGCAGGCATGCGGCTTGTGGTTGGCCAGCTCAATGGCCTTGTCCAGCAATGGTTTGTATTCGACTGTGCGTCCCGGTTCAATACCACATGAAGCAGCAAGAATGACCCTGGGCGTACAGTCGTCTATCCGCACCGCGAGTTCATTGGCAGCGAAGCCGCCAAATACCACCGAGTGCACGGCACCTATCCTGGCGCAGGCCAGCATGGCCATGACTGCCTGCGGGATCATTGGCATGTAGATGATCACTCTGTCGCCCTTTTCAACTCCTCTGTCAGCCAGCCTGCCAGCCGTCCGCGCAACTTCGTCGCGTAGTTCGGTATAGGTGATGGGTTGTTGGGTGTCAGTCACCGGGCTGTCGTAGATCAGTGCCGGCTGATCTCCGCGCCCGTCATTGATGTGCAGGTCCAGCGCGTTATAACAGGCATTGGTCTGGCCATCCGGATACCAGCGATAAAAGGGTGGTTGACTGTCGTCAAGCGCTATCCGGGGAGCCTTGTACCAGTGAATGTGCGTGGCCAGGTCTAACCAGAAGCTGTCGCGATCGGATAGGGAGGCTTCATGAATAGGGGCATAGGTCGACATCCTGACTCCAGAGATTATTAGCTGCGATATTTGCTGCTATTGTCGCCCAGAGTATCTGTCAACAGCAATCAAACAGCTTGTATCAGGTGAAATCTGTGCTAAACCTTGTAGGACGACGTGTGCAACGCAAGTGCGCTCTACATGTGAAGATATGTTAACAATCTGTGACAGTAATGATGTAACCTGTTGGATCGGTTATAAAATTGACTTGGTGTTAACGTTAGGTAACAATCCAATCTGGCTCACTATGGTCGGGGAACCACCAGCGCCACGGCTTTTCCGGTAGCGCAGTTTCTGTGAGGCGGTTACCCGGGTATCAACAATAATATGCAGCGTACAACGCACGTGCGCGGCGGATAAAACCAGGATCCAGACCAATGGCAAAAGGGCAGTCTTTACAAGAACCCTTCTTAAATACTCTTAGAAAAGAGAGAGTTCCGGTATCCATCTATCTTGTCAATGGCATCAAACTTCAGGGTCAGATTGAGTCATTCGATCAATTTGTGGTGTTGCTGAAGAACACGGTCAGCCAGATGGTATACAAGCACGCCATTTCTACTATCGTGCCGGCACGCGCTGTGAAGATCACACCACCCAACCTCGAGGATCAGGATTCTGCCTCCAGTTAGCAGGGCACCGGCTGCCTCCCCTCGTCGGGGTGAGGCTGAGCATTTCTGCGGCTATTTAACCGATTGCAGCTGCTGTCGCCTGGTAGACACAGCTGTCTCAGCGCACGTCACTCTCATCGGCAGCCGATACTTTGTTTGACCGCCCCCAGGTTGGAAACGATTGCGTTATTGTCAACGTCGATATTCCCGGCGAATCGAAACACAAGGGTGAATTCTCTGAGTTGGTTCGATCCACCGGGGCAAACATCATCGGTGCGGTCGATACCAAAGTGTCACGACCACATCCGCGGTTTTTCTTCGGTAGCGGTAAGGCCGAGGAAATCGCAGAGGAAGTAGCGGCGCTGAAGGCAGAGCTTGTGATCGTCGATCATTCCCTGTCTCCCAGTCAGGAGCGAAATCTGGAAGCACTGGTGAAGTGCCGCGTTCTGGATCGCTCAGGCCTGATACTCGATATTTTTGCGCAGAGAGCCCAGTCTTTCGAAGGGAAGTTGCAAGTGGAGCTTGCTCAACTTGCGCATTTATCCACCCGGCTGGTTCGTGGATGGACGCACCTCGAGCGCCAGAAAGGGGGGATTGGATTACGCGGGCCGGGTGAAACACAACTGGAAACAGACCGTCGACTGATTGGCGGACGCATCAAGCAAATCACTAAACAAATCGATAAGGTAGATTCACGCCGTGAGCAGGGGCGTCGTAACCGAAAGAAAAATGAGCTGCCAACGGTATCGCTTGTCGGCTACACGAATGCCGGAAAATCTACCCTGTTCAACCGCTTAACCGACTCCGGCGTGTACTCGGCTGATCAGTTGTTTGCCACATTAGACCCGACTATTCGGCGTCTTGATCTTGGCTCGGGCGAGCATGCACTTATTGTTGATACCGTGGGGTTCATCAGTAATTTGCCGCACGAGTTGATCGATTCGTTTAAATCGACATTACAGGAGACTCGCGAGGCGACAGTGTTGCTGCACGTCATCGATGCAAGCGATCCTGCCCGTTACGAGCGCCGCGAACAAGTGGAAGATGTGTTGTCGCAGATCGGTGCCGATGTGCCACAGATTCTGGTGTTCAATAAAGTCGATGCGCTCAACGCGCAGGAACGGGACGACTTACTGGATGCGATGCTTGGCGAGCACAGTGTTGCCGTGTCAGCGCAAAGCGGCGAGGGAATCGATCAGCTGCTTGCCAGAGTCGCTGACTTCGTACGGCCGCGCAGACGATGCGGCTGGCTGACTCTGCAACCTCAAAATGCGCGCGAAAGGGCTATGCTTTATGATCACGATGCAGTGCGTCATGAGCGTATCGGTGAAACAGGTGAATATATTTTGCAACTGGAGATCGCAGAGCAGGACTGGCAGCGCTTTATTAAACGAACCGGTATCACAGCGGAGCTTGTAAACTATCCGCATTGACGCCATATCCACAAATCACACGGCGTGTAGTCGCAGTTATTGGTTGATAGACCCGGGTACAGCACCTAAACTTCTCGGTTTGGTCGGGTTTGGTGACGGGTAGCTCGCGTGCCGTTCAGCTTCTGATCTACTACCTCGAATAGCCGTTCGGGGACATATTCAAAACTTTTGGAGTCGGCATGGCTTGGAATGAACCTGGGGGCAATAATAACGACCCTTGGGG
>JAHDHK010000147.1 GCA_020631335.1 Chromatiales bacterium | reverse complement strand
ACGGTTACAAGCTGACGCTGGCCGGTCAGACGCTGCATCGCGAAACGACAGACATTGAACGCACGCTGACATCAATATCGAGCAGACTGACAGGCAGTGATGATCACCTTGCCGGGCGCGTCTCTGTGACAGTATCAGATACCATCAGCCACTTTATCATGCCGGACATCATCGCCGAGCTGCATCAGCAGTTTCCAAAAATAGCACTTAGCATGCATGTGCTGAACAGACTCAGCAATATTCAGGATCTGGAAGCTGATATTGCTATTCGCACCGGCAATAGGCCACCGGCCGAGCTGATAGGCCGCGAAGCTGCCAATATCGGCTTTGCTGTGTGCGCCTCAAGCGATTATCTGACGCGTCAGGCGTTAACCATCGAAAACGCATGGAATAACGCTCCCGACTTCATCAGCCTTGAAAAAACTTCTGATGGTACGTTTCATCATGACTGGTTACCCGCACTATCCGAACACAGGCGTATTATCTGCGTAAACGGGTTTCTCAGTGCCTGGCGTCTTTGCCATGCCGGTCTTGGTTTATCGTTGTTACCGGCATACCTGCTGAAACACGATAAACGCCTGGTACAGGTAAGGTGCCGCAATATCCCTGACAACAGCACCTTGTGGATACTCAGTCACGCAGACCTCAGAGACTCCACCAGAGTAAAAGCTGTACGGCATTTTCTGATAGACAGGTTCTCCGCAATATTCAGCAACACAGAAAACAATCAGTGACACCAAACAGGATAATTAAACCGTATAGACACTATGCAGCAGCTTGCTTTGATCTACTACTTCGGGCACAAGTACGACCTGACTTCAGAGAGACTGGTATCTAATCGGATCGTCAAACCCGGCTTCAGCAAAGCCGCGCCTGCGTAATAAACACGAATCACACTGCCCGCATGAAGCCCCGCCTGCATCGGGGTCGTAGCAACTGATGGTGTTGCCGTAATCCACCCCGAGCTCAAGCCCTTTTTCAATGGTTTGCGCTTTAGTCAGCGTAATTAGGGGTGTGTGAATCGTTAGCTTCTGATTGCCCTGCACACCGGCTACCGTGGCGAGGTTGGCCATCTGCTGAAAAGCGGCAATGTATTCCGGCCTGCAATCGGGATAGCCACTGTAGTCCATGGCACTGACACCGATAAAAATATCGTCGGCCTGTAAGACCTCCGCCCACGCCAGTGCAAACGATAAAAATATGGTATTGCGTGCCGGCACATAGGTCACCGGGATTTCCTGCCCGACACTATCGGCTGAATCATACTTGGGTACGTCTATATCATCCGTCAGCGCCGAACCGCCAAAGGTGCGCAAATCTATATCGGCCACCACATGTTGTGCAACATTAAACTGGGCTGCTACCCGCTTTGACGCACTAAGCTCAATCGCATGTCTTTGCCCGTAACGAAAAGACAATGCATGCACATCAAACCCCCGGTCAATGGCAATAGCCAGCACCGTGGTGGAGTCGAGCCCTCCGCTTAACAGGACAATCGCTTTTTTATTGGTATTCATCCCGGGCATTGTAGCGATTTCTACCTACAGTGGCACATCGATGATCAACACACTTCGTATACAGGCAATACTGATCATTGAACTGAAATAATCAAGCCTGCTGCTAATTATGCGACGTACCTGAGAGATCTTTAAGAATCGGGCAATCCGGCCTGTGGTCCCCGCGGCAGGCTTCGATAAGATGAGACAGGGTGCCACGCATTTCCTGTAACTGGGCGATCTTACTGTCGATAGCCTGCAGGTGTTCCTCTGCCATGGCTTTCACCTGCGCGCTTTCACGGGATTCATCTTCATATAAACCCAGCAGCTTTCTACAGTCTTCAATGGAAAAACCCAGTGCCCGGGCCCGCGCCAGAAACACCAGCTTGTGCAGATCATTTTCGTGAAAGTCACGATAGCCACTGGCATCACGTTGCGGACGCACCAGTCCGATGTCTTCGTAATAACGGATAGTTTTGGCTGGTATACCGGCGCGCTGCGCAACTTCTCCGATATGCATGATCTACCCCTGTGAACCGAGCGGTTGCATTAAATCCTGTTCTGCCGGCCCGGCAACAGCACTGACCATCACCGGTTTAACGCGATGAAGACGCAGCGCATTGAGCACTACCGACACCGATGATAAAGCCATCGCACCGGCTGCAAACATCGGTGACAGCAATACACCGAACACCGGGTATAACACCCCTGCCGCCAGCGGTATTAACGCAATGTTATAACCGAACGCCCACATCAGGTTTTGACGAATATTGGACAATGTACGCGTTGAAATTTCCACCGCATTCACAACACCATTCAAATTACCGGACATCAGCACGACCTCTGCCGATTCGATGGCCACATCAGTGCCGGTACCGATTGCAATGCCGACATCCGCATACGCCAGTGCCGGTGCGTCATTGATGCCGTCTCCTACAAACGCCACTTTGCGATCTTTACTGCGCAATTCATCAATAGCCGCCACTTTGCCCTCGGGCAATACCTCTGCAATGACATGATCAATGCCAGCCTCCCGGGCAATCGCCTGAGCGGTTGTGTGTTTGTCACCGGTGATCATGGCGACCTTGAAACCACGTTGTTGCAAAGCATTAATCGCTGCAGCGCTGCTCGACTTCAATGGATCAGACACCGCTATAACAGCTGCAAGCCGGCCATCTACTGCAGCAAAAAGTGCTGTACGTCCCTTTGCTGCCAATGACTTTTCTTTATCTGCCAGCAACGAGATATCGACACCTTCACGCACCATAAAACGCTCTGCCCCGATCAGCACTTGTTGTCCGCTCACGGCAGCTTCAACGCCGTAACCGGTCACCGACTGGAAACCGGTAACCACCGGCAATTCAAGCCCTTCGCTGACAGCCTGCTGTACGATAGCAGCCGCTATTGGATGTTCAGACTGCGCTTCTACAGCGGCAATCAACGCAAGCAAAACGTCACGTTCAAAACCATCGGTCACGACAAGGTCGGTCAGTGTCGGTTTACCTTCAGTGAGCGTACCTGTTTTATCCAGTGCAATAACGCTTACCTCGGATAATGCCTGCAAGGCATCGCCCTTACGGAATAACACGCCCATCTCCGCTGCACGTCCGGTCCCCACCATGATAGAGGTAGGTGTTGCCAGCCCCATCGCACACGGGCAGGCAATGATCAGCACTGATACACCGGCAACCAGCGCCAGTGTCAGTGCAGGAGACGGCCCGATTAACAACCAGGTCAGCACCGTCAGTACTGCGGCTGTGATGACTGCCGGTACAAACCAGAGCGTTATTTTATCTACCACACTTTGTATCGGTAACCTGGCGCCCTGTGCCTGTTCTACCATGCTGACAATTTGGGCCAGTGTGGTGTCTGCACCAACCCGACTGACCCGAAAAGTCAGGCTGCCGGTGCCGTTTATTGTGCCTCCGGTCACTGCCTCACCGACTCGCTTTGCGACGGGTACCGGCTCACCGGTGATCATGCTTTCATCGACATGGCTGGCGCCGTCTGTAACAACACCATCGACCGGGATGCGGGCACCGGGGCGAACGCGTACCCGATCTCCCACAATCAGTGTATCGACGTTTACTTCAACCGTCCGCTCACCGCGAATTACCCCGGCAGTGGTTGACTGCAATCCGAGTAACGCCTGAATTGCCGCACCGGTTTTTCCTTTTGCCCGGGCCTCAAGCCAGCGTCCGATCAATATAAGCACAACGATCACCGCAGCCGCTTCGAAGTAAACCGCACGTACCCCCTGCGGTAGCAATGCAGGCAGAAATGTCGCCACCACTGAATAGCCCCACGCCGCAGCGGTACCTACGGCCACCAGCGAGTTCATATCGGGCGCGCCCCTGAACAACGCAGGCAATCCCCTGACAAAGAACTGCCGACCGGGCCCGAACAACACCATTGACGACAGCCCGAACTGTATCAGCCAGGACGTTTGCGTACCGATGGTATTGCCAATAAAGTGATGGAAGGTGCCACTTAGATGAGCGCCCATTTCAAGCACAAACACCGGAATACTCAGCACTGCAGCGATGATCACCTGTCGCTTTAACAGTTGCGCTTCAGATGCTTTCTCTTCGGCCCGGGACTGGCTGAGCGCAGCACCCGACAAGGCGGCGGGATAACCGCTTTGTGTGCAGACGGCAATCAGATCAGCCGGGGTTACCACGCCGTCGAGAAATTCCACCGTCGCTGTTTCGGTAGCCAGATTTACCTGCGCAGACAGCACCCCCGGTATCGCTGATAAAGTCTTTTCAACCCTGCCTACACATGATGCACAGGAAAGCGCGCTGATACTCAGCGTGATCGATGCGGTACGCGCCGGGTACCCTTTGTCCTGCAGCACCTGAACCGCACCGGCCAGACCCGCGGGGTTTTCAAGGGTCAGCGCTGCTGTTTCGGTCGCCAGATTCACCGCCACCGTCGATACGCCTTCAACCGCAGTGAGTGCATTTTCCACACGCCCGACACACGATGCACAGTTCATCCCGTCTATCCTGATGGTTTTGTGGATTGGTGTTGTCATGGTTTGTGGTTTCAGTGATCAGCTACCGCTAATGCGGGATTTTGTAAAAGCCGGTACGCCTTTCGACTTTTACACCACCGCTAATATAGGGGTTCCAGTAGGTGGAAGCTCAAGAGCGGTTAAAAAAATATTTTTGTTGCCGCGTCGAAAAACACAACGCTCCGCAAGACAAACAACCGGTCAGCGACCAGACATGATTAAGCCGACACCTGCCCACCCTGTCGAGCGTCTGCATTTCATGCTTAACTAAGGTTTACACAACACACTCCCCCAGGGTGAACCTGCGGAGCAATATGAACAGACGATACTTTTTAAAAATCGGCGGGCTCAGCACGCTGTCAGCTGTGGTCCCGTCACAGGCATTCAGTGCGGGCAGTCATGTCTCGTATGCGCTAACACCGAAACCGGCAAAAGCCGATATCGTCGGCGCAGATTTTCCCGCCACACCAGTCTGGGGATACAACGGGCAGGTGCCAGGCCCGCCGCTGCGCATACCTCACGGCGATCGCCTGAGCGCTGCAGTCACCAATGCGTTAGAGGCACCGACCGCAATCCACTGGCATGGCATCAGACTCCCCAATGCGATGGACGGCGTCGCCGGCCTCACTCAGCCACCTATCAAACCCGGTGAAACGTTTACCTACGAGTTTACCCCGCCCGACAGTGGCACCTACTGGTATCACTCCCACGTAAACGCCTATGAACAGGTCGGACGGGGCCTGTACGGACCACTGATTATCGAAGAGAAGAAACCGCCGACAGTTGATCGTGATCTGATCTGGATGATCGACGACTGGCGACTGACAAAAGATGCTTCAATCAGTGAAGATTTCGGCAATGGTCACGATCTCTCCCACGCCGGCAGAATCGGCAACGTACCCACCGTCAATGGACGCTACAAAGAGGTGGTGAAAGTTCGTGCCGGTGAACGACTTCGCCTGAGGCTGATCAATGCCTCTAATGCCCGAAATTTTTCATTGTCGTTCGGCGCACTCAACCCGTTCATCATTGCAATTGACGGACAGGCAATCGAGCCGTTTCAGCCGCAACAGAACATTATTGTCGGTGCAGCCAGTCGGGTTGACCTGATCATCGACATGACAGGCACCCCGGGCTCACAGTTGCCCGTCGTCGACAGCTTCTACCGGCAGTCATTTGACCTGGTCACCTTTGAGTATGAAAACGAACCTCTGAGAACGTCGACACTGGACAGCGATATCGCGCTGGACCTGCCGGATATGCCTGAACCCGATGTCAACAATGCCGTTACACAGGAAATAGTGATTGCCGGCGGCGCGATGGGAGGACTGCAACGAGCCATGCTGAATGGTGAGTGGCTGGACCTGCGGGAAATCGCACGACAGGGTTATGTATGGGCGATCAACGATATAGTGGGCAACAGAATGGATATGCCTCCGTTGATCGATGTGAAACGAGGGCAATCTGTGTTACTGACCATCAAAAACCAAACCGCTTTTCCTCACCCGATGCATTTGCACGGACACCACATGAAGTTACTGGAAATTGACGGTGAAAAAGTAGAGCCATCGCAGTGGGTCGACAGCCCGCTCATCATGCCGAGGGAAACCTTTACGCTTGCGTTTGTCGCCGACAATCCGGGGGACTGGCTCTTTCATTGCCATGCACTGGAACACCATGCGGCCGGGCTTGGCACCCTGGTTCGAGTCACCTGAGCTACACTTGAATTGATTGTACCCAGAGACACAAATATGCTTAAAAAGACGATAGTTTCCGGCAGCACCGCGCTGGCTTTGGCAGCCAGTGCAATACTCTTTGCCCATTCCGGAGTTAGCGGTATCATCAAGGAACGCATGGATTCCATGAAGGCGCTGAGCAAGCAATCAAAGCGGGTGACCGCGATGTTCAAAGGCAAATCCGAGTTCGATAAGGCCGAGGTCATTGCCGCTGCAGACCTGTTTGTTTTGCATGGTGAAAAAATGCTGTCTCAGTTTCCAGACACAGAACAAAGCCGGCATGGCAAAAAAACCGAAGCACTGCCGGAAATCTGGACTGACTGGGACGGCTTTACCGGTGAGGTTAATGACTTCATTAAATACAGTCAGGCATTACAACAAACTGCAGCCACAACAGATGACCGCAGCCAACTGCGCAAGTCATTTATGCAGGCAACGCAGTCCTGCTCAAGCTGCCACAAGGCTTACAGAAAGCCCAAGCGCTGATCTATCGTAATATCGGACATACAAACATGAGTGCGCGCAAGACAATCACGTGGGTAACCATGCTGGCGTTGTACAGCAGTATTTCACTGGCTGTGGAAAAAGGCATTGACGGCAAACTCACCTCGTTAAAGCCGTTCGACCTGCAGGTGGTGCAGCAGGGAGAAAAAGTCTATCAGGCCAATTGCGCATCGTGCCATGGCAAGTACCTGGAAGGCGCACCAAACTGGCGGCAGCGCGACGAAAACGGCTATCTCCCTGCACCGCCGCATGATAAGACAGGCCATACCTGGCACCATGCCGATGATCTGTTGTTTGAAATTACCAAGTACGGACCACCGGCCGTGATTGGTGATCCGCAATACAAAACCCTGATGCCTGCCTACCAGTATCAGCTCACCGACGATGAAATCATCGCCGTACTTTCCTTTATCAAAAACACCTGGCCCGAAGAAGAACGCAACTGGCAGGACCAAATGAATCATCCTGATCAGGGCACTTTCGGACACGAGGGTTCCGGTCATAAAAAATCAACCTTAATGGAAAAACTCTTTGGCAACTAATTCGAACGCTGAAACCATCAGGCCGTGGTTACCTGGCTGCCTGGGTGCAACCGTATTTTTTATCGCCGCCTGTAGCGACGCGCCAACGGCAGTACACAACATTGACACACAGCCGCACATCACTGTGTATAAGAGTGAGAGCTGCGGTTGCTGCCAGAAGTGGGCTGACTACCTGCAGGAAGAAGGCTTCCGTGTCACAGCCATTAATCATGAAAACATGGACGCCAAAAAAGCAGAACTGGGGCTGCCATTCAAGCCACTGCAATCCTGTCATACCGCAGTAGTAGACAACTACGTGATAGAAGGACATGTCCCTGCCAGCGATATTCTGCGGCTGCTGAAAGAACAACCCGAACAGGTAAAAGGACTGACCGCCCCGGGCATGCCTATGTTGTCCCCGGGCATGGGCAGCCGCGAACCTGCGGATTACGCAGTGCTATCGTTCACGGCAACCGGTGACACACAACTATATTCGCAATACTGAGTCGCTGTTGTCTGAGAGTATCTGATTCGGCGCTGCCAGTACCGCTCACTGATCCGGGTGGTTACTTATCCTGACCATCAGTGACCGAATGATCAGCCACATGGTCAGTATCAGACTCGACCGGCGGCAACGGCGGCCCGCCACTCATGCGCATGTTGCGGGTTCGCAGTACCGGCCGGTTAGCCGACGCAGTTAACTCACGCCAGATAAACAACACACCGGAAAACATGATGATTAATGTGCCATATACCGTGGTGGATTTGATTGGCTCATTAAAAAACAACGCACCGAAAATGCTGGCCCAGATGATCTGACTATACTGAGTCGGCGCAACAAACTGTGCCTCTGTCATGCGGAATGCCCGAATCAGCAACAGATGCCCGGCTACCGACAGCAGCCCGATCAGCGCGCAGACTAACAGTGCCCTGCCCGGCATCGGCTGATAGACAAAGGTTAACAGCACTGCGCTGACTAAAACGTTGCCCATCATCGGATACAGAATCAATGTAACACTATGCTCCGTATCACCGATTTTGCGGGTAGTGATCGAGTTACATGCGCCGAGTATTGCCGCCAGCAGAGCAGCCATATGTCCGATAGACAAGGTGGTCGCGGTGGGGTTTAACACCACCATGACTCCAAGCAAACCGAAAATAATGGCTACCCATCGAATCAGCCGGACTCTTTCACCCAGTACCGGTATGGAAAGCAGCGTGATGAGTACCGGTGTGGCAAACAGCATGGCGTAGACCTGCGCCATCGGCAACACACTGAACGCGTAAAAACCGCAGATAATTGAACCGGCGGTAAACAGACAACGCAGACCGACCAGAACCGGGTTTCGCGGGCGAAGTGATCGCTCAACAGGATCCACCGCAAGCAACACCGAGAAAGGTAGAAAGCTGAATAAAAAAACGAAAAAGGCAATCTGAAAGGCATGAATACCGACCAGACTTTTCACCAGTGCATCATGCGTTGCAAGTAGCGCGAATGCTATCAACGCCACCCCGGCACCCTTTAACAAAGTGATGTCTCTCTTTTCATCAGCGCTATCTTCGGCAACAGAGGGTAAAACAGAAGTATTCATTATTATTGTTTGTACAGGCAGACATGTCCAACCAGCGTCGACAGTCTTTATCTAAAGAAATTATAACTGCAGCAACCACACCGGCCTTTAGTGCGAAAGCGGACTAACTCCGGTGAATCAACGGCAAAAGAGGAAAGCAACAGGCAAGGGAGCACACCTGAATGGCACAAGTTTGCACCGCACTTGAGACTACACTGAATCTGCCGGCTGACAAGCGGAAGCACGGCAAAAAAATTGTGAGCTGAAAGCACAGGTGCCCTACCCTGAAGCACAAGTAATGGTTCCAGGGTAATTCATACAGACAAAGCCGGGCGTCAAACGACAGGTTCGACACGGATACTGAATTGAAAACCAATGTAACAAAGCTCACAACGCCAGCCAACGATACTCAGGTGCGATCGTCGCCCTTCCAGAACATCTCTTCACTCTCCACTGACCGGCGCACCTTTTTATACACACAACACGGGCGGACGACCCGTTGGTTCCTGCCGGGGTTAGTCCAGCTGATTTACCGGAAAATCCACTACCGGTGTCGACACGTTATCGGCGCGCACCCGAACCAGCAACCGTCGTGTACGCAGCTGACCAGTATCGTTTTGTGGCTGCAGCACCGCATAACCTTCCGTCACACCATGAAACATATCCACTGCGAGTACATTGATTTTTGCATCCGGAGTAGACGCCAGGCCAAAGGTAGGCAGAGACAAGCCAAAGCTATCGTAGTCGGTTCCGATGGAGTTAAAAAACACAGTCACCTGCAAGTCTGCTTCGTGTTCATCAGTGACAAGCAGCGAACCGGAACGCGCAGCCAACCGCTGCCGCAATAGTTCAGTCGCATAGGGCAGCAAGGTATGATCGTGCAGAAACATCACCTTCAGCGCAACAGACTTTCCTTCAATCTGCGCAAGTTCGGGCTGATCGAGCAGTTCGACAACAAACCTCTCCAGACTATAAGTGACCAGCCGCTGTGCGGTAGAGCCCTGCAGTGAATCTGACACCTGCCGGGTGGCACAGCCGCTTATCCACACAAAAAGCGCGCTGAGCAGGCAAATCCTGCAGAGCAAATGACGCCTGTTCCGCGCTTTTATGCCACTAAAAAGATTCGTTTTTCCGAACAACAGAAAGCGGGAAAACGCAAAAGTAACGTAGTTTTCATCAGTCAGCGACTTGATCCGCTGTTTTGGACTTTCCATAGAGTTTTTATCATGATCACCGGTGGCTATTGTGCACGGGCCTCCACTGTTCTGCCACACTAAACAAGTGGTTCCGGTCTGCCAGTCTAATGCAAAGCGTACACTTAGCGTTATCATTTAACACCAGCGGTTTTCAGTGCGCAATAATACAGTGGATGAAAACCACACCAGACACTTACACACCAGCAAGGGCGGCAAAATGGCAAAGGGTATAGATAATGTGCGCAACATATATCTGGAAGGGATCGCAGGCGGCAATGCCCGTGAAGCCGTGTACAAATATACCGGTCATCGTTACACACAACATTCAACAGGCGTTGAAGATGGCGCAGAGGGATTTCTGAAGTTCTTCGAACCGTTCGTAGAACGCAACCCCAAACGCGAAATAGAGATCGTCCGGATTCTCGAAGACGGCCCGTGGGTCTACTGCAATGCCTACCAGTCTCTCAACGACGGGGCAGCACAGTGGGTCACGATGGACCTGTTCTATACCGCACCTGACGGACTGATACTCGAACACTGGGACACGATCGCGCCGTTTGTAGAGGAAACTAAATCCGGTAATGATATGGTCAGAGGGACCACGGAAATCGACACCTCTGTAAACGGTGAAGAAACCAAAGCATTGGTTCTTGAATTTACCAAACAGGTACTACAGGAAAAACAATACGATAAAGTCGCACAGTTTGTCAGTGAAGACCTGATAGAACACTCACCCGATATAAACTCGGGCAGCACAGGGTTAACTGAATGGCTTGCATCAGAAGACTCGGGCGACTATGAAATGCTGTTCAATCTGAGTGGCCAGGGCGATTTTGCGGTAACCTACGGCAAACGACATGCTGCCGGAAAAGACATAGCCATTTTTGATGTATACAGGGTAAGCGACGGCAGAATTGTCGAGCATTGGCAGAATGTCGAAGAAATCGGCCCGCGAGAGAACTGGGGTAATTCAGGTAAGTTTTAATAATCCGGGTAAAAATGAGTGTTGATATTGCCGTTTGGAACTCAACGGCAATTCACCAGTAGTCGTACCCGAGGCGGCAAATCAGGGTTGAGTCATTCCGCTTTCGCCGCCAGCGACTCGCAGTTACTGTGGGTTTGTTGTCATACGGGCAGCTCCGTCTGCTTTACAAAGCGGCTTCGTTTACTCGTAGAAAAACCACTGTCCGTGCAGCACAATATCTGTAGAAGCCTTGCACCTGATCCGGGTTATTCATCGGATTCGGCGTCCAGAGGCTTTCTTATGGATCACCGGGTTGCCAAACAGGTCGGCCGGCTGTCTGAGAAATGTGGCCCACCAGGTGCCGGGGACGACTGACCGGACTGTGACACCCGATTCTCATCGATCGTCAAATAGACACACGGCTATTTTTAATAAGTTGCCCAAAACACGATTCGGCACTGTATAAGAGCATGTCGCTAACATCTATTTAGCGCCTGATGAATGTCCAGGCTAGAGATCTTCTGAATCCGAATGAGTGCCCCGTGTTTTTTTGCCCGCTTTCCAAAGCGCGTCACCAGCTTCGTTTAAGATATCGACATTGGAATCTCTGAGTTCGGCCATACCGAAACCGCCATACCAGTAACCCGCTGTAGTCTGGTTACCCGGCTCTTTCTTATTGCCGCCAGTGGCTTCGTGGTTTCGCGTGGTATGGGTAAGCCCGGTATGCTCGTCATCATTACCTGCATGTTCAGCAGGAAGTGATGGCACAGGAACCGGTGTTGCCACCGGCGGGATAAATGAACTCAGTGGGTATGGAATGCGAACCCAGGGCGAATACCCATAATAACCGGCAGACGAAGGATAACTGGCAGACGAAAGCAAAGACGACGCTGCAGGATAGGTTGCATAGCCCTGCGTAGCGCCACCGTTTTGAAAAGCCGCTGAATAATTGACTGTTCGACCCGGAATTTGCTGTTTTTTCTGCTGCCCGGGTGGCTCCCGGTGATGTCTGTCAGCCTCAATTGCTGAAGGTTCGCGACGATTCGACTGTAGCCAGGTTGCGTCATGGTGGCTATCTGTATTACCCGATAACTCTTTACCCACCAAAGACTGACGACCAGTTACTTCTGACTGGTCCTGCCGTTGCCCGGCAGCGTCTGATTTGCCATCGGCTACCGCGTGCTCGTCATCACTATTGTCTTGTTTATATTCCCCACCTCCATGCTTTGTTTTAGCAGACAGGTTTTTATGAGCACCCGGCCTGCGAGGATTAGAAATTTTCATCAAACGATCCCTGCTGTTTAACTAAGATGACGACAACGGCGCTGAAAAAACCGCGCAGGCAAGCCCTGCGCGGATGACGGTTGAGGTTTACCGTCGTACCGGATGCTTAGTGATCACTATCACCTGCAGCCGCACCTTGTGCCGCATCATCGCCACCGGAGGAAGAGATAGAACTCTTTATCTCACCGACGGCGGCGTTCTTCTCAGCAACTGTGCATTCAGCACCCTGCTGTGACTTTGCAGATTCGGCAATGTCTACACTGCGACCGGAACTGGCGGTGGCTTCAGCGTTGGCGGAAGCACTCGCGGAAGCACTTGAGCCACCAGTAGACGAGTCGCCCTGACCAGCAGTCGCACCACCTGACTGCGCAGCACCACCGGCGCCTGCCTGAGACTTGATGGATTCAATCAGGCCCTGCAGCTTACGCATCAATCCATTGGTGTCACCACTGCCAGATTGACTGGCACCACCGGACTGACCGGCACCACCGGACTGACCGGCTCCACCAGACTGACCGGCTCCACCAGACTGACCGGCACCACCAGACTGACCGGCACCACCAGACTGACCGGCACCACCAGACTGACCGGCACCACCAGACTGACCGGCTCCACCGGACTGACCAGCGCTGCCACCCTTACCGGATCCACCTTGCTGTAGCAGAGCAATAATCTGTTCAAGTAACTGCACAAGTTTTTGCAGCAACTGTTGCAGTTGCCCTCCGGCACCGGCACCTGCGCTCGCGCCTGAACCAGCACCAACACCTGATCCGGCACCCGCTCCTGCTCCTGCACCTGCACCTGCACCTACGCTGCTCAGGATCGAATTGAGGTTAGATTGCAGCTGACTGAGTAATCCCTGGATCTGTGAAGATCCACCTGACGCACCGTTCTGCAGCGCAGAAACAGTCGCATTCGCTGTAGCAGTTGCCGTGGCAATGGCAGCCACGTTTACGTTCACATTAACATTGAAGTTCTGTGTAACACTGGCCTCGCCGGCACCGTTGCCCTGACCGGCGCTACCACTTTGCTGCGCAGATGCAGTAGCTGTGGCTGTGGCTGTGGCTGTGGCTGTGGCTGTGGGAGATTGTGACCCGCCGTCAGTACCACCTGCATTACCTGAATCACCTGCCGGGCCTTGCGGACCTGCGGGGCCTTGTGGGCCTGCGGGGCCCTGAGGACCTGCCGGACCTGCCGGACCCTGAGCGCCAGTGTCACCTTTAGGGCCTGCCGGACCCTGAGCGCCGGTATCTCCTTTGTCGCCCTTATCACCTTTTGGACCTGCGGGCCCCATTGCTCCGGTGTCGCCTTTATCTCCTTTATCGCCTTTAGGTCCTGCAGGACCCTCAGCTCCGGTGTCACCCTTGGGTCCCTGCGGACCTTCAGGACCCATTGCTCCGGTGTCGCCCTTGTCGCCTTTGTCACCCTTGTCGCCTTTAGGTCCCTGGGCGCCTTCGGGTCCCCGGAAAGCATCTTTCAATTCGTCGGCATCGGCCTTTCCGTTGCCGTTGGTATCAAATCCTTCGCGAGCAAAGACTTCGTCGAATCCAACGCCATCCTTACCATCTTTACCGTCTGCGCCATTCGTACCATCGACACCGTCTTTTCCATCAACACCGTTCGCTCCGGTATCACCCTTAGGACCCTGTGGGCCTTGCGCTCCGGT
>JAHDHK010000146.1 GCA_020631335.1 Chromatiales bacterium | reverse complement strand
TCGACTCCTCAATCACCGCAAAAAGACCGCTACGCATCATTATGGCTTGATAGAAGTCTCCGTGGACTTGCCTGATACGCAACATGCTTCAGTGGTTCGAAAACATGGCCGGTAAGCGATCAAAGCGAAATGCTCAGTGGGCCTGAGGCATGTCAGGCATATTATGAACGCCTGTTATCGCGGCGCGAAAAGCTCGACTACGAAATCGACGGTATCGTTTACAAGGTGAATGATCTCGGTTTACAGGATCAACTCGGCTATGTGTCCCGCGCACCGCGTTGGGCAGTTGCTTACAAGTTCCCGGCCGAAGAAGCGACTACCGCACTTAACAGCGTGGATTTCCAGGTTGGTCGCACGGGTGCATTGACGCCTGTGGCCCGACTTGAACCCGTGTTTGTTGGTGGAGCAATGGTCAGTAATGCGACGTTACACAATATGGATGAAGTTGCTCGTAAGGATATAAAAATCGGTGACACCGTCATTGTGCGCCGGGCGGGTGACGTTATCCCCGAGGTTGTCAGTGCCGTCCTTTCTAAAAGGCCGGCCGGTGCAGCGTTAATCGAATTACCTGATAGGTGTCCGGTATGTAGTTCACCGGTTATTGTCAGTGACGATGTTGCCGTGGCCAAATGTTCCGGGGGATTCAACTGCAGCGCACAGCGCCGGGAATCACTAAAGCATTTTGTGTCCAGAAAAGCGATGAACATTGACGGGCTCGGGGAAAAGCTTATTGATCAATTGATCAGCAGAGTCCTCGTGAGTCGACCGAGTGACCTGTATAAACTTACCCGTGAGCAACTGCTTGAGCTTGATCTGGTGGCGGAAAAATCTGCTGACAACCTGCTAGCTGCGCTGGAAGCCAGTAAGCAGACCACGCTTGATCGATTTATCTACTCACTCGGTATTCCGGAGGTCGGGGAAACCACGGCAAAACAACTGGCATTGCACTTCGGGTCACTCGATGCGTTGAGCAATGCCTCACTCGACTATTTTGTACCCACCGGTATTGAGGGGATAGGTAAAACGCGCGCACAGAGAATTATCGATGTGCTGAATGATGCTCCGGATATGCCTGCAGATAATGCAGATCAGCAAGTGCTGCACGAATGGCTTATCGCTAACCTCAAAGGGGTAAGAGAAACTGAAGTCAGCCGATTGCTGGCCAGATATCCCTCGGTAACCACCCTCAAATCCTTGAGCGTTGCCGATATTCAATCCAAAGGGGAGTCGCGGGTAGAGGGAGTCGGTGGAACCATGGCCACTTTCATTGTTGAGTTTTTTACCAACAAAGACAATATCGATGAAATAAAAGCACTGACCGGTGCCGGCATTCAATGGCCGACGGTATCGTCACCGGCCGGTAATGCCTCACTAAGCGGAAACACATACGTGATTACCGGCAAATTTAACACGATGAGCCGCGATGAGATTACCGCTGCACTGGTTGCTATGGGGGCAAAGGTAACCGGGTCGGTGTCCAAAAAAACCACGGCGGTGATCTGTGGAGAAGCGGCTGGATCAAAGCTGACCAAGGCACAATCTCTTGGTATTGAAGTCATTGGCGAAGACGCCCTGGAGCAATTGCTGGCAAGTGCCGGCAGTGCTGATTAACTGCGCTGTGATATAGTTGCGGGCTCTTAACAGATCAGGATCGCAATGACCGGAATAGTTGTCGCTGGTGCTGCCGGCCGTATGGGTAGGCAGTTGATGCTGGCTGTCGCAGAAAGAGACGATCTCAAGCTCAGAGGGGCAACAGAGCACCCTGATTCTGCTTCCATAGGTGTTGACGTCGGTATGCTCACGGGTAACGAGAGCGTTGGCGTGTCAGTTGTCGGGAACATTAACGCAGTCCCTGAGTCGTTCGATACCATCATCGATTTTACTTCACCTGCCAACACTCAGTTTTTGCTCGACTATGCAGCAGACAATGGCAAGTCGATGGTTATTGGTACGACCGGTCTGACTGAAACACAACAAACGTTAATGCAGCAGGCAGCAGAGCGAACGGCAATTGTTTATGCAAGAAACTACAGTGTCGGTGTAACGTTAACGCTCGAGTTACTGGCCATCGCCGCAAAAACACTGGGCGACAGCTACGACACCGAAATTATTGAGTCGCATCATCGACACAAAGTAGATGCACCCAGCGGTACCGCACTGAGCATGGGAGAGTCCATCGCTGATGCACTTGGCAGAGACTTTAAGTCGTGTGCGGTTATGTCACGCGAAGGCATCACCGGTGCCCGTAAAGAAAATACCATTGGTTTTTCTGTGGTTCGCGCCGGCGATATTATCGGCGAACACACGGCCCTTTTTTGCGGCCAGGGCGAGCGTTTGGAAATAACGCATAAAGCCACTGATAGGATGACCTTTGCCCGAGGCGCCGCCAGAGCAGCAGCCTGGGTAGCAACACAGCCACCGGGGCTGTACAACATGAAGGACGTCCTCAGTGTGGTCTGACGGGTCGCCTCAGTGGCTCCATATATTTCAGCGGGTCAATATACTCATTTGGCCGGATGTTTCATCGCGCAAAGGCTGCTGATGGATGCCATCCCTATCTCACCATTTAATCTGCAGGGTAACTGACAAAGGTTTTATCTGATGACACTGTCCGTTGTATTTCCTGGGCAAGGCTCCCAATCGCCGGGTATGTTGGCTGAACTGGCGGGGGAGTATCCCTTAATTGTTGATACTTTTACCGAGGCATCTGATCACCTCGGGTACGATCTTTGGGATCTGGTCCAGAATGCAGATGCTGACAAACTGCGACAAACAGAAATTACACAGCCACTGATGTTTGTCAGTGGAATCGCTGTGTGGCGCCTGTGGCAACACCTGGATGCACCGACACCCACGATTATGGCCGGGCACAGCCTGGGAGAATACACAGCGCTCACCGCAGCCGGTGCGATAACTTTTGCCAAAGCACTGCCGCTTGTCGCATTGAGAGGCAAGCTGATGGCCGGGGCAGTACCTGCAGGTGTGGGTGGTATGGCTGCCGTGATCGGGATGGACGATAACGATGTTCGAAATATGTGTGAGGAGCTTACCCGTAGCGATGGCGTGGTAGAAGCGGTTAACTTCAACTCACCGGGTCAGGTGGTGATATCCGGGCATCTGGCAGCACTCGAAAAAGCCTGTGTTGCGGCCAGGGAACGCGGTGCTCGCAAAGCGATGATGCTACCGGTATCCGTGCCCAATCACAGTTCACTGATGGAGCCTGCACAGGAAGAACTGGCATCGGCCATAACCGCAGCGAAGCTGAACATGCCCGATATCCCGGTGATGCAAAATGCTGATGCAACGATACCGGCCGATATCGAAATTCTGCGTAAATCTCTGCAGTGTCATGTGGTTAATCCGGTGCACTGGACGTCGACCATTCAAAAGATGAAAGATCTTGGCATAAGGCTGCAGGTGGAGCTGGGGCCCGGCAAGGTTCTCGCCGGCTTGTGTAAGCGGATCGATAAAACAATCACAGCGTACCCGGTTGAAAATGCCGCCACGCTGGCCAAAGCGTTAGAAGGAACCACAGAGGCCGAGAGCTCATGTTAGAAAATCAGATTGCGTTTGTGTCCGGTGCCAGTCGCGGTATCGGTGCTGCCATCGCAGATGAACTGGGAGGGCACGGTGCCACTGTGATAGGTACAGCCACCTCGGATAAAGGGGCCGATGCGATCACTGAGCGGTTCCAAGGACTCGGTATCAGTGGTCAGGGTATGGTGCTGGACGTATCAGATAAAGCGCAGATAGATGCAGTGATTGCAGAAGTAAAAAAACAATTCGGCGCAATAACGGTGTTGGTAAATAACGCAGGCATCACCCGCGACAACATTCTGATGCGTATGAAGGAAGACGAATGGCAGGACATCATCGACACGAATCTTTCCTCCATCTTTTACACCAGCAAGGCGTGCCTGAGAGACATGGTAAAAGCACGCTCAGGTCGAATTATCAATATTGCGTCGGTCGTCGGCGTCACCGGTAATCCGGGGCAAAGCAATTACGCCGCAGCAAAGGCAGGGATCATCGGATTCGGTAAGTCACTGGCACGCGAAGTAGGGTCGCGCAACATCACGGTCAACACCGTTGCACCCGGCTTTATCGAGTCGGATATGACGAAATCATTACCGGATGAGCAGAAAGAAAATCTCATGGCCGGTATTGCACTGGGCAGACTTGGAGAACCTGCAGAAATAGCCCACATGGTGTCGTTTCTGGCATCCGGTCAGGCCAACTACATTACCGGCCAGACTTTTCATGTCAA
Source organism: Chromatiales bacterium (assembly GCA_020631335.1). Lineage (GTDB taxonomy): Bacteria > Pseudomonadota > Gammaproteobacteria > Granulosicoccales > Granulosicoccaceae. The sequence goes on along the minus strand of JAHDHK010000146.1, from coordinate 9,697 downwards.
TGGCGGCATGTATATGAATTGAGATCTTGAATTCCCTTTTGGTGTCCCTACAAAAAGAGGGAGTATGACCGCTGGCCCGGCGCAAAAACAACAGCTCGACCCACGAGGTAGTAGCGTTGGAAACGCGTATTGAATACAATGGGACAGATAACTTGCGAACACGAAAAGTCCCCGGAGGGCAACACAAATGAGCAGTATTGAAGATCGCGTAAAAAAGATCGTCGTTGAACAACTGGGCGTCAAAGATGAGGAAGTCACTAGCGCTGCCTCCTTTGTTGATGACCTGGGCGCTGATTCGCTCGATACCGTAGAGCTGGTGATGGCACTGGAAGAAGAATTCGAGTGTGAAATCCCCGATGAAGAAGCTGAAAAAATCACCACTGTGCAGCAGGCGATAGACTACGTTAACGCCAATCTGGGCTAGCCGCGCATATATCAGTACGGTCAGCGCTCGCTCGTGCTGACCGTGCCAGTCCCTAAGAACAAACTTCCCCACCGCCCGCAGCGACTGGCAGGGCATAAAGTGTAGTGAAACAGCTCGTTGCGCGATACTTTCGACTGGCGCCCGGAAGGGCAAGTTCCCGGTTGTTGTTAATTTCCTTTACACTGGTGGCGCTGAAAAACAGACGCAAAACGCCAGGTAACCGCATATCTCAATGGGAGTTCCCGCTTTGAGCAATCGACGAGTTGTAGTGACAGGTCTCGGCGCCATTACTCCGCTTGGCAACACAGTGGCGGACTCGTGGCAGAACCTGACGGCGGGAGTATCCGGTGCTGCCATCGTCGACTCATTTGATACCGAAGGTTTTTCAACCCGCTTTTCCGCGTCGGTAAAGGGGTTTGACGTCTCCGATTACATGAGTGCAAAAGATGCCCGCAAAATGGATACGTTTATCCATTTCGGCGTCGCAGCCGGCATTCAGGCACTTGACGATGCCGGTCTCTCGGTTGAAAACTGCAACCCGGATCGAATCGGTGTGGCGATAGGCTCGGGTATTGGTGGTTTACCGAACATCGAAACCCAGCACGGGAATTTGCTGAAGTCCGGCCCACGAAAAATCTCTCCTTTTTTCGTTCCGTCTACCATTATCAACATGATCGCCGGTAATCTGTCGATCATGCGTGGTCTGCAGGGGCCAAACATCTGTATCACCACAGCGTGTACCACAGGGACGCACAACATCGGTGAGGCAGTGCGGCTGATCAAATACGGAGATGCCGAAGCGATGGTCTGTGGTGGGGCTGAAATGGCGACATGTCCGCTTGGTCTGGGTGGATTCGGCGCAGCAAGAGCACTTTCCACCCGTAATGATGACCCTGCCGCCGCCAGCCGACCATGGGATAAAGACAGAGATGGATTCGTTCTCGGTGACGGTGCCGGTGTGCTCGTCCTCGAAGAGTACGAATTTGCCAAAGCGCGCGGCGCAAAAATCTATTGCGAACTCAGCGGCTATGGCATGAGCGGAGACGCCTATCACATGACCCAGCCAGCCAACAATGGCGATGGTGCTCGCAGGTGTATGCAAAGCGCAGTATCCGATGCTTCGTTGAATGTTGAGGATATCTCTTATATCAACGCACATGGCACGTCGACTCTGGTTGGAGATATCGCCGAAACCAATGCTATTAAAACCCTGTTTGGCGACCACGCTTACCAAATTGCCGTCAGCTCGACCAAATCCATGACCGGTCATCTGCTCGGAGCGGCAGGCGGTATAGAAGCGGTGTTCTCCGTGATGGCTATACACAAGCAATGTGTGCCGCCGACGATTAACCTGGATAACCCGGATGAGCAGTGTGATCTCGACTACGTTCCTCACACAGCCAGGGACCTTGAGGTGACACATGCACTGTCAAATTCATTCGGGTTCGGTGGCACTAATGCCACGTTAATATTCAGCCGCGTGTAATACTGTTACGCGCTTATGGCAGGCCCACCCCGGGCTGTGACAACCGCCAGTTTTAAAACCAGTGTTCAAAAAAATATTTCTACTGTTTACCGTGCTGATTATCTGCGTGGCTGCGCTGATCGCCTACGACGTTTCGAACTTTCTCAACGCCCCGTTGAGTGATGAGGAGCGTTCTTTTGAATTGCATATACAGCAGGGTGACACTATTCGCGGGATTGCAGGCAGGCTAAACGAAGCCGGTTTGCTGCAGCGGCCTTTGTGGTGGGAACTGTTTGCCCGCTATGATGGTTCGGCACGCAGTATAAAAACGGGTGAGTACCCTTTGTCGACAACACTGACCCCGGTAGAGTTGCTCGAAGAGCTGCAAGTGAGTAAACAAAAACAATTTGCTTTCACTATTCTTGAGGGTTGGAATATATGGCAGTTGAGAGCGGCGCTGGCGCAAAACGATACGCTGGTGCAAACCATTCATCAGGTAGATGATACCGGTTTGCTGGAATTTATCGGCGCACAAAGCGGCCACCCTGAGGGGCAGTTCCTGCCCGATACCTATCACTTTCCGCGCGGCACGTCTGACGCCGATTTCTTACTGCGCGCACACAAAGCCCTGCACAGAAAACTCGATGAAGTATGGAACAATCGTGCTGAAGGACTGCCGGTAAGCTCCCCCTATGAAGTGATGATCATGGCTTCTATCATTGAAAAAGAAACCTCGGTGGAAGCTGAAAGAGAGATGATTTCCGGGGTCATTGCCGGCAGATTAAAAAAGGGCATGCGACTGCAAATGGATCCCACCGTCATCTACGGCATCGGACCTCAGTTTAACGGCAACATAACACGCAAAGACCTGCAGACTGCAACACCCTACAACACCTACAAAATAGACGGCCTGCCACCGACGCCGATCGCCATGCCAAGCGCCAGGTCACTGGAGGCCGCTGTGAATCCCACAGACACTAAAGCATTGTATTTTGTTGCAGATGGCACGGGTGGCCATGTCTTTAACGAAACAGTCGAAGCGCACAACGCTGCGGTCCGAAAATATATTTTAAAAAAATAACCTATGAACAAGGCTGATAACATGGCGCTTCTGTTTGAACATAGCGTGTTACACCGGAAATGACAGAGTCCAGCCAGCTACACTCACGTGGTCGTTTTATTACGCTTGAGGGCGCCGAAGGCGTCGGCAAGTCCTCATTGTTGCCCAAGGTGAGGGAAACACTCGAGCGGTACGACATCCGCGTTATCACGACCAGAGAACCCGGCGGGACTCCACTGGGAGAGCAGCTGCGCGAGGTGCTTCTTAACACCAGTGAACCCATGTGTGCAAAGGCAGAACTATTGTTGATGTTCGCCTCTCGAGCGCAACATATCGAAACCCTGATCGAGCCTGCTCTCGCCAGTGGCGCCTGGGTGCTGTGTGATCGATTTACCGATGCTTCATTCGCCTATCAGGGCGGAGGCAGGCAACTGGGTACTGAGCGTATCGGCACCATCGAAGGCTGGGTACAGGAAGGTTTGCAGCCCGACCTGACACTGTTGCTGGATGCGAGTCGGGAAACCAGTGTTGAGCGCACGCAAAAGCGCAGAGTGCTCGATCGCATAGAAAGCGAAGGCGATCAGTTTTTTGAGCGTGTCAGGCAAGCATATTTGGACAGGGCAGGGCAGCACCCGCAGCGTATAGAAGTCATAGACGCCAACCCCGATTTTGATACCGTCTGTGAAAGCATGCGACAAGCCCTGGCACCCAGGCTTGAAGCATGGCTGAGCCTGAGCGTGGATGCCTGAGTGTCTGCACCGGGCTCACAAGGCGCAGGGCCTTATCCGTGGCAGCGTGAACAGTGGTCTATGTTGCATCGTTCAGCGATCGCATCCCGACTTCACCATGCCACACTTATCACCGGTGCGGCCGGTGTAGGCAAAAGTGATTTTGCTGTCAGCGTGTCACGGCTGCTGCTGTGCCTGAAGTTTCCCGATGTCACACAGGCTTGCGGGCAGTGCGAGCGTTGTCTGCTGATGGAAGCCGGTACCCATCCGGATTACACCTATCTCGACTGGCTCGATAAAGCGTCAGTCATCAGTGTTGATCAGATCCGCAAGCTGTCCGAAAAGCTCGCGCTGACCGCCACCTATGGTCCATATCGAATTGCAATCATCAACCGTGCGGATACCATGACCACGGCAGCGTATAACAGCCTGCTGAAAACGCTTGAAGAACCCCCGGGCAGCTGTGCCATGTTTCTGCTGGCAGAGCGTGACGCCTCTCTGCCGGCAACCATACACAGTCGCTGTCAACGTCTGACGATGCCGGTACCCACGCAGGATGAATCGATTGAATGGTTACAGCAGCGGGGTATTGCCAGTCCTCAGGTGGCGCTTGAATTTGCGCGTGGAGCGCCGCTGCTGGCGGAACGCTTTGCTGCAGATCGCGATCTTGCAGCCATCAGCGCCATCAGGGAGTATTGGCGGGATTTTATCTTTTCCGACAAAAGTCCGGCGTCTCTGGCGACGGCAGCCTCAGCTCAGCTTAATACTCGCGAGTGTTTCACGCTTTTTATGCAATGGACCGCAGATTTCGCTAAAAACATTGAATTTTCTGTCGCCTCGGGCCGTTCTCCTGAGGAAGGTGCTCGCATCGAGCGCCGATTTTTGAGTCAGACGATGCAACTGCTCCAGCAGTCGCTTCGACTCGATAATGCCAGTTTGAAAACTCAGACTGTGCTTGAGGGTGTTCTGGCCGATATAAGAATTCAAAGAATGCGGATTCGAGCGGAGAACTCAGCATGACAACAGATCGCAAGGCCATCGTGTCACTCACCATTACCGACCGTGGTGCACTACAGGCTGCCTATATGCCCTTCGTGGAAGGCGGTGGCGTTTTTGTACCCACCACTCAGCAGTACAATCTGGGTGACTCAGTATTCGTCCTGTTCGGGCTAATGGAAGACTCCGAGCGCTGGCCAGTGCCTGCACAGGTATGCTGGATCTCCTCAGCGGGAGGAAACAGCGTGCCCGGCGTCGGTTTGAAATTTGTCGGAGAGAAAGCCGCCGAAGTTCAGCGAACCATCGAAGATCACCTGGGTGGTTTGATCAACTCTGATCGAAAAACCAACACAATGTAATGCTGCCCGGCCTCGCGCCGCGCATCTGACCCGTTGACTGCGATACCATGCGCAAATGCGCATGGTATCTGTACTATTTTCAGCTCTATTTTTTCTCCTCGCCTGCTCACCCGAGCCTGATCCCAGGATACTGGTGCTGAGCGGTGCCACCATGGGCACCACGTACTCGATACAGGTGGCCGGGCTGACCGAAAGCGATAAAACGTCTCTCGCCAGGGCCGTAGAAGCGGAACTCGGTGCTGTAAACAGCGCTATGTCCACCTATATACCCGACTCCGCCATCAGCAGGTTTAATCGAAGTCGTTCCACCGAATGGTTTGAAGTGCCCTCAGGTTTCGTTGAGGTAGCTACTGAGGCATTGCATATTGCAAAGGCGAGTGATGGCGCCTTCGATCCTACCGTGGGTCCGCTCGTGCGCCGCTGGGGGTTTGGTCCGGACAACCAGGAATCGCCGCCCACATCACAGCAGCTGAGCGCGATATTGGAGTCTGTCGGTCATCACTTCTTCGAGATAAGAGACAAGCCGCCGGCGGTGCGTAAAACGACGCCGGAACTGGAAGTGGATTTCTCTGCCATCGCGAAGGGGTATGCCGTGGATCAGCTTGCCGCCATTGTCAGAGAGATGGGCTATCGGCATTATCTGGTGGAAATCGGTGGTGAGCTGAGCGTGAGCGGCTACCGTGCTCAGGACCTGCCCTGGAGAATCGGGGTGGAGCAGCCGGCTTCCGATGGTACCGACATCAAGGCATCTCTGGCCCTCAGTGGTGGTGGAGTCGCAAGCTCTGGAGATTATCGAAATTTTCGTGAGGCTGGCGGCAGGCGTATTTCCCATATTATCGACCCCCGCACCGGCGAGCCGGTAGCGCACGGGCTCGCGGCTGTAACGGTCGTTGCCAACACCACCATGCACGCAGACGGCTGGGCAACCGCTCTGATGGTGCTCGGGGCACAGCGCGGAATGGCGGTGGCCCGACGTCATTCCCTTGCTGCCCGCTTTATCGAATTTCAAGATGGTCAGTTCAGGGTTTCAGCCAGCCCGTTGTACCGGCAGTTGCGCACAGATTAGTGTGTTGCACCTGAACCGGAACCCCTGAACCCGGCGCGAGTATTGCGCAATCGGCTGATAGCCCATATAACTGGTCAGTCGCAGAGTAGCTCACTGTTAATAATTACGGGGATTGTATGCCAAGTACTGAGGTGTTCGAGGAACTAAGACGTTATCCGATTGATTCTCTCAATGTGGAGTTTCAGGAATATCGGCACAGAAAAACCGGCGCAAGACATTTTCATCTCGCCGCCGACGATGATCAAAATGCGTTTCTGGTCGCCTTTCTGACAGTCCCGCAGGACTCAACCGGAGTGGCGCATATACTTGAGCATACGGTGCTGTGCGGCAGTAAAAACTACCCGGTTCGAGATCCGTTTTTTATGATGCTGCGGCGCTCGCTGAACACCTTTATGAATGCGTTTACCGCCAGTGACTGGACCGCGTACCCGTTTGCCAGCCGTAATCGTAAAGACTATTTCAATCTGCTTGATATTTATCTCGATGCCACTTTCTTCCCCAATCTGAACGAACTCGACTTCAGACAGGAAGGGCATCGTCTCGACTTTGCCGAGTCAGGTGATACCAGCTCATCACTGATGTACAAAGGGGTGGTATTCAATGAAATGAAGGGTGCTTACAGTTCTCCTCATGCGCGCCTGATGAAGCAGTTTTCGAATTCACTGTACCCGACCATTACCTACCATCACGACAGTGGTGGTGACCCGGCGACCATCCCGGACCTGAGCTGGGAACAGCTCAAAGATTTCCACGCGCTGCACTACCATCCGTCTAACGCCGTCATCATTACCTATGGTGATCTGCCTGCTGAAGAATTACAGCAACGCATCGAAGAGCGTGCCTTGAACGAGTTTGAAGCCATAGACGTCTCATCACTGGCTATACCCGATGAGATTCGCTACGACAAGCCTCGTGAGATTACTTCCAGCTATCCGCTTGCCGAAGACGACACCGCCAACCGCACCCACGTCGCTCTGGGTTGGCTGCTGGGCCGCAATGATGATATTCGCAAAGTGCTGGAAGCGCGGGTAATGACGGACGTATTACTCGACAACAGCAGCTCACCCCTGCGCCATGCATTGGAAACATCAGATCTGGGCGCCGCACCGTCGCCACTTTGCGGGCTGGATGAAGACACCCGCGAAATGAGCTTTGCCGTCGGTCTGGAAGGCTCAGACCCCGACAAAGCGCAGGCGGTTGAAACGCTTATCCTCGATGTGCTTAAAAACGTTGCCGACAACGGCGTACCCACAGAGTCGGTGCTGTCCGTGTTGCATCAGCTCGAATTGTCACAACGCGAAATTACCGGTGACGGTTTCCCCTATGGGTTGCAGTTGGCACTGCGCACTCTCACACCGGCTTTACATGGCGGTGATCCAGTGTCAGCGCTCGATTTCGATGACATCCTCGGTGATCTGCGTCGTGATGCGGAAGACCCGTCGTTTATTCCCGGTCTGATCAAAGACCTGTTGCTCGATAACGCACATCGGATTCGACTGGTGATGTCGCCCGATACACAACTGGCTGCCAAAGAAGAAGCCGACGAGGCGAAGCGACTCGCCAGTCTGACGGCAGAGCTGAACGAACAAAAGCGCGAGGAAATTGCCACACTCGCCGCCGAGCTCGACAAGCGACAGGCGCAGGAAGATGACCCTGAACTCTTGCCACGGGTCACCCTCGACGATGTACCCGAATCGCTTAAATTCCCTGAAGGACAAGCACAGGCAATTGGTGAATTGCCAACCGTCTGGTATCACCCGGGTACCAATGGCATGGTTTACCAGCAGCTCATCAGTGACTTGCCTGCGTTCGATAGTGAAGACACCGATCTGCTGCCGCTGTACTCCATGTGTATTGCCGAAGTAGGCAGTGGCGGGCGGGACTACATGCAAACCCAGGCGCTACAGGCGTCTGTGCTGGGCGGGCTCGGGGCCCGCATCAGTACCCGCAGCGTGCTGGGTAACACCACCGATCTGCACAGTGCCATGGTGCTGTCAGCCAAAGGCCTGAGCCGTAATGCCGGTTATATATCGCAGTTGCTGAACGAGACGATGGACTCACCCGACTTCAGCGAAACCCAGCGCATTAAAGATCTGATCTCCCAGGTGCGCATCAGACGTGAAAGTTCTATAACCGGTCGCGGGCATGCACTGGCAATGGGCGCGGCCTGCAGCACGACCAGCGCATCAGCGGCACTCAGCCATCGTTGGACAGGTCTGCACAGCATCGCATCATTGAAAACACTGGATGACAAACTGCAGGCTGAGCCTGGTTATATTGATGAGCTAACCAGCCGCATGCAAAAGATCCATGAGCGAATTAAATCGGTTGATCGCAACCTGCTGGTGGTCAGTGATGAAGATCAGCGTGAAGCGGTGATCCAGTCGGTACAAAACAGTGGTCTGCTGGCAGCACAACAAGCACTGCTTGCCAGTGATTCATCTTTTGCTATCGACTTCGACACCGGGGTAACCCTGCAGGCCTGGTCTACCAATGCGCAGGTTAACTACTGTGCCCAGTCGCACGTGGCAGTTCCGGCCGGACACGAAGATGCACCGGCACTTACCGTACTGGGAGAGTTTCTTGGTAACGGATACCTGCATAGTGCCATTCGTGAAAAAGGTGGCGCTTATGGTGGTGGTGCAAGCTACGATGGCGAATCCAGCGCCTTCCGGTTTTATTCTTATCGTGATCCCAGGCTTGAAGAAACCTTCAATGACTTCAATGAGTCGGTAAACTGGTTAATGAACTCAACTCACGAGCTGCGTGCCATTGAGGAAGCCGTGCTCAGTGTCATCAGTCGCATTGACAAACCCGGTTCTCCTGCCGGTGAAGCAATCAGTCATTACTACGCAGAGCGTTACGGCCGCGGTGTCGACTACATCCAAAAGATCCGCAAGCAAGTGCTGGCGGTGAATCTTGCCGATCTGCAAAGAGTGGGTGAAAAATACCTCAGTGGAAGCTCGGTAAGTAAATCCGTCGTCGGATCACCCGAGAAGATGAAATCTCTTGAAGGCTTTCAACAATTCAATGTGTAACTGAGGGGGTAGCTGAGGCGCTAAACCGCTGGATTAGCGCTATACAGTGCAGGTGTGCTCGAAGTAGTTGAGCACATCCATGTGCAACTTCGTTCCGCTGCTGTGCTCCTGCAATTGACACTGCTCCTGTTGCTTAAAGTAAAAGCAACAGGGTCATACTGTCCACTGACCGAATGGCATAGACAGCGGCAGGCAGTTCACAAAAGTAACTCAGCGCTGCAATTAACTGTACAGATACTGCACCTTTTATCAGTGGGTGCAGTGGCACGTCATTCAGTAGATTACCGGGATGATCAGCCTGTTGTCAGTCGTTATTGCTGGAAATGTTGTTATGGCAGCCGAATTCCGCCATCGAGTCGAACCACCTCTGCGTTCATGTAGGCACACTCGATCATAAAGCACGCAAGCCTGGCTATTTCCTGCGGTTTACCCAGCCGCTGCGGAAACAAAGGCTGCTGTGAAAGTTGTTCCAGTGCCTCTGCCGGCAGAGCACTGAGCAGTGGTGTTAAAAACTACCCCAATTGTGTTCACCCTGACACCATAACTTGCGAGATCCCGCGC
>JAHDHK010000145.1:3131-13976 GCA_020631335.1 Chromatiales bacterium | reverse complement strand
GGGTACCAGCGGCTTCAACGCTTCAACTACGTCTCTCGCAGAGGCATACGTTAAGGGAATCACCGAAGTAATCAGTTCATCAGCATTAGCCGTTTCATCCCCCAATACCGGCACCGCACTTTGCACGCCGACGGCCATCGGTACAATCTTAGTAAAGCTGCCTGCCGGTACTGCGGCAAATCCGTGCACATCGAGCACCGAGAGGAAAAGCTCATAGAGTCTACCAGCATCGACAGGCTCGGAAGACACCACCGTTATTTTTCCTTTAACCCGTGGATCCACAATAAAGTTTTTACCGGTTTTGGTTGAGACAGTTTCGATTAACGCATTGATATCGACGTTATTGAGGCTGAGCGTAAAGCTCTCCTCGGACTGCGCCCGAGCCAGTGTCGAGGTTGTCATCGCTGTAAACGCGATTAACAATGCCACCACACAGTAAAACGCAGCGTGAGTTGCCTTGCCAGAAAATGAACAGGGCGTGTTAACCGTCTGAGCCGGATGAAGCATCATCGTTATTCCAGTAAATCTATAGATCACACACAAATCAAACGGCGATGGCGTATTTCATTGAACCCATAAACCTTGCCACAGCCAGCATGAGACAATGAGTAACCTGCAGGTATCAGCCCCCTGACACATGTGCGTTGCGTTGCATGAAGTGTTACCGGCACAACCGACCGCATAAATCTCCACAGGTAACTATGCAGGCACAAGACATCCGCGGCCAATTGCCAGCGCCACACTGCCACGGGCTCGTCTTTAACCAGTATGGTGTCGTTGTCCGGAAATTCGAGTGGGTCATGCTGACCCGGTTTAATTTTTCAGCGCGACGAACAGATCCGGCTCCGGAGTACTGCACTCAAACTTACTTTGTTTTATTGACAAAGATCCGGAATGCCAGCCGCGTGCTTTGCGTAGCGGACAGCGGGTTATCTTCTATGGTCTCTTCACCGGTAACCAGCAGATCGGGTTTGTTGTCACCATTAATATCACCCAGTGCACATGCACCCGCGACAGCTCCCGGAATCACGCTGGCATCAGCGCTTTGAAACTTCCCGTCGTCCAGATTCAGCAAAATTGCAGATCCTGTGTGATGATCACCTGCGTAAATGCCATCGGATTGATGCACACCGCCCATCGCGATAATGTCGGGCAGATCATCTGCATTCATGTCAGCAGAACAGATTGACACATCCGTTGTCGGTAACGCTGCCGACTGCAATGTCCCGAACTCACCGTCCCCGTCATTTATTAAATACCCGGAGGAACCCGCCCAGTGTCTGAACGATGTGGCATCGTGAACAAGAAATATATCAACATCAGAATCACCGTCGATATCTGTCAGGTGAAACTGACTGGAACTTTCAGTCAATATACCGTTGGCCGCAAATTGCGTTGATTTCAGCGAAAATTGTCCATCACCGTCGTTTTCATAAAAGGAAAGCTGGAAACGTGAATTGTCGGCGAAATACATGACAACAATGTCCAGATCCGAATCATTATCCAGATCTCCCAACTGGGCACTGTGACTATTGATATCGGTATAATTGTGACTGGCTATCGTTACCGGCGTAAACTCGCCAAGCCCGTCATTTTGATACAGCTGTACCTGATACTGGTATTCCGTGTAGCCGGATACCAGTAAATCAGCCGCGTCATTGCCCGTCACATCGCCGCTGACGACAAAAGGGCTGGTGACCGCCCCAATATCATGTTCGTTTACTTCAATAAAATCCCCGGTACCGGTGTTCAGATACAAACGGGATCTTTTTTGCAGGTCATCGGTACCAAGCAATAGAATATCGAGGTCATCGTCGCCGTCTACGTCAACCAGCGTCACAGAAGCGTCTGACATCGCGTGCAGATCGTTGGCGTTTACCCGTGAAAACACACCGGCACCGTCATTCAGATACCTGTCAGTTCTCACGCCCGTCGCACCAAGCCCGCTCACTACAAGGTCATTATCACCATCAGCGTCGAGATCACCCAGCGCGATATCACCGTGACTCACCGCCATATCAGCGCTCGAGGCCAATGGCGAGAGCAGTGCTGTATCCGCCGGTGGTTCTGCTTCTGCGGGTTGTCCGGCACCGGAAGACTGATCAGATGCGTTATCCGCTGCCGAACATGCTGCCAGCAATGGCAGTAGCAGCCCTAATGCTGCAAAAGCTTTGTGGCAGTTATTCGTCTTTAACATGGTCAAGCGTGCGGCCTGTATTCGATTGCGTGCCCCGGAAACTGTCGGAGAAATGACAGTATCCCGATTCAGTGCGTTACTGTAGGGCCCCGTGCTCGCAAAATTCACACCGACGACCGGTGAAATGTCAATGGAACAGCGCTCAAAGCACCGGTGGGTAAAGTGACTTTTCCAGCCTCACGCTACTGAACCGGAAACACCTTTGAGTTAGCCCGGCTATCGAATAAAGTTGTGTTGTCCGTAACAACTGAGTACCTTGAAGCAGACACAACAACAGGCGGACTTGCTATGGCCATGAGAATAGAAGCGCTGACCCGTTACCCGGTTAAGGGATTGAGCGGTGAGATTCTGGACAGTGTCGAACTCAAGCCGGGCCAGGGGTTCCCGTGCGACCGCCAATACGGGTTTGCAAGACCCGATAGCGGATTCGACCCGGCCAATCCGAAACCACTGCCCAAAACAAAATTCTACATGCTGGCCCGCGACGCGACACTGGCCCTGCTCAAAGCCGAATTCAATGACAAGACATCAGAACTCACACTGACATCATCGACAGCCAGTGGTCAATTCAATATTTCGACCGACGCAGGTAAACGTGAGGCAAGCAATTTTCTGCAGTCATATCTGTCACTGCCGGCATCAGAACTACCACAACTTTACGATGCATCTCCGCATCGTTTTACCGATGTGTCAGTTGACTCAACCGAAATGATGAATGCCGTATCAATAATTAATACCGACAGTGTCGACGCATTTGCCAGAGATATCGGGCAGGAAGTTGATCCCAACCGGTTCCGCGGCAATATACATCTATCCGGCCTGACGCCATTTACCGAACTGGATCGCGTAGGCGAGCATATTATCATCGGCGCTGCACGCCTGAAGATTGTAAGACGCACCAAACGCTGCCCGGCCACCGAAGTCGATCTCAACACAGCAGAGCGCAACATCAAAACCCCGAAAATGCTGTTAAAGCATTACAACCATATGGATATGGGCGTTTATGCACAGGTCATTGAGGGAGGAACCATCTCGGCCGGCGATATCGTCGAATTTCTGTAGTCCCGTACCACAGCAAAAGCAGTCGTCATTCCACCAGCACACAGACACAACCACCAGACAAAGCCACCAAAACAGATTCGCACGATTGATTAACACCTGAATCACCAGCAGATTGTCAGCCCCTCCACGTTATTTTCCACCGCATTAATACACAGTGCCGTTAGAGTGTATGGCAGCGGCAAAGCGTGAATTAATGTGATTTAGCGCAACACAACCTGTCTGTAACTGGCAGTTCTGTTGAATCTCGTATAAGTTTCGCGCGCTATAACTTTGCCCGCTGATGTGCGACAAACCATTGTATATTCCCGGGTCACCTCCCACCTGTCTGTTTCTGCACCCTTACTGTGTTTACCAAGCGTTTTAAATTCATGAAATATCTTAGTGTAGTGCTTGTTGTCATGCTCGGCTCCACCGTGGCAAACGCTGACTGGAGAGTTGTTGCGTCGGATCAACTCCGGGAAAAAACCTTTGCTGTATCCAACTGGGCTTTCTCCGAAGAAAACAGTGATTATCCCGGGCCATTGAAAGCCGTGGCCGGAGTCGGTTGCGAATCAGACGGTGAACAGTGGGTGTATATAAAACTCTCGCAATCTGTCAGCGATATCGGTAATCCTACTCGCGCGATAGCAGTAAACGGGCAGCTCTCCTGGCAGGGCAACACCAGCTACAGCGCACCGTTTAACTACTACCCATCAGCCAGGGTATTATTTTTACAAGCGGGTGTTGACGATGCGATATCGCTGATGAGAGGCAGCAGCAACCTGGCACTGGAAATTAACTGGGCCGACACCAGGTCAAATACATTTTCGTTTGAGTTGTCAGGCTCGAAAACTGCCATTGACGCCGCACTTGCGCGCTGCGCAAACGCGGAAACCTAAATAAACGTTTCTATGCCACTGCCGCAGGTGACCTGGATTGCGGTTGAAACTCACGCTCATGCAGCAGCGACGGAATACGCGCCCGCGCCTGCTCCACCTGCTGTAGATCTATATCTGCCAGTATCACACCGGGTGCTTCATCACCTTCGGCAATAATCTGCCCCCACGGATCAATAATCAGTGAGTGACCGTACGCCTCACCGCCACCGGGAACACTGCCGACAGAACATGGGGCAAACACATAAGCGCCGTTTTCTATGGCTCGAGCCCGGTTAAGTACGTGCCAGTGAACCTCACCGGTACGCCGGGTAAAAGCGGCAGGAATGGCCAGAATCTCAGCACCCGCCTGAGCCAGTGTGCGATACAAGTGCGGGAATCGCAGATCATAACAAATGGTGTGGCCCATACTGCCTGCCGGAGTATCCATCAATACAGATTCATGGCCGGGCTCAACGCTGGCACTTTCGCGATACACTACCGTGTCGGAGAGTTGTATATCGAACATATGAATCTTCGTGTAACGCGAACGAACCTGTCCCTGGTTATCGATCAGAAAACCGCGGTTGTAAATACGATCTTCAGGGCCGGTGATTGCGACAGACCCGATCAGAAACCAGATATTATGCTCAGCGGCAAACCGCTTTACGCCCTGTAAATAGTGATGATCGTCCTCATGTGCATGAGGAGGAACCAGCGCAGCCCCATCCGACACCAGCCCGCCACAGTACTCCGGTGAGCCGAGAAAACCGGCACCGCCGGCGACTGCCTGTGCAGCAAGTTCCAGTGTTTCGTCAAGTGCTGCAGACATCGTTGCCTGCGGGCTGGTTTGCAAAGCCGCTACGGTTGTCGTCATATTCGTTCCGTCATACAGTTAAGAGCCAACAGGTATACATCGTCTGCAGCACAGTATACAGGCTGAACACTGACCGCACTGGCATTGCTGACTCAACAAAATACAGGCATTATCACCAGCGCTAATGGCAATAGAGCCCCGCCAGCGCAAATGTTACGATAGACATGTCGTTACATAAGCTAATGGTTCGTACTATGAAAGTGTTCACCGCGTGCATCACCTGCCTGTTGCTGCTCTTCGCTTCAACATCATCCTTCGCACAAAACCACCCGTCGTGCCAGTTCAGCGACAGCGACCCGGATGGCGATGGCTACGGCTGGGAAAACGGGCGAACCTGCCTGGCAGATGACTCTGCTACGCCTCGTGGCAATATCTGCGAAGACCCCGATAATGACGGCTGGGGATGGAACGGTGTTCAGGTCTGCCGGACGGCATCAGGCGACTGTACCGATACCATTCCGCTTGTGGAGACGGCTGGGGGTGGAACGGCACCGAGTCATGCAGCCTGCCCGCCTACGACGCGCCTTTTAGCGAGCTCGAAGTGCTGCAATCCAATATGCGCTCAGGTGTGACTTCATTATACGGCGAGGACACTTCGGCGGCGGTACTGGTGTGCTATCGCGAGGACAAACTACCTGAAAATGCCCGAACCATTAATTTCTTCAGCGATGGAATAGTAACCATGCTGAACTCCGGCGATGACGTCAGATATGCCTATTGGTCGTCAGGCACCAATCAAAGCGACGGCGTTGTCCATGTGCACACCGTCGTTAACGTTTTCTCCAGAGTCTCCCAATTCGACCGAAAGGTGTTTATGCGACCGGGCGAACTCAGAGTCGAAGACTGGGCGGGCGAAGACGATTGCTTCTGGCAGCATCAGTAGCCTCGTCAACACCGGGCAGCGCCGGCATCGCCGATAACAACTGCCGGGTATAGGCGTGTACAGGTGAGTTCATCACCTGCCCGGTGTCTCCGGATTCAACCACCTCGCCATTACACATAACCATCACGCGGTCGCACAACATTCGAACCACGTACAGATCGTGACTGATGAACAGGTACGACAATCCAAGCTGTGCCTGCAGATCAGCCAGTAAATTCAGCACCACTGCCTGAATAGAGACATCCAGTGCAGCGGTGGGTTCATCGAGCACCAATACATCGGGAGAGACCGCTACCGCACGAGCAATATTGACCCGGGCCCGCTGACCGCCGGACAGCTGATGTGGAAACCGGTTTAACAGATGCTGCGGCAGACCGACCAGATCGGCAAGCTCTGCTACCCTCGCCCTGCGCTGAGCACGACCCTGACGCGTCAGCCCGCGCAACGGTTGCTCTATCGCCTGAAACGCCGTGTGGCGCGGATCAATCGAATCCCCTGCATCCTGAAACACCATCTGCACACGGGCACGTTGATCATGTCGCATAAACTTCGCCGATGGTATCGTGGCAATATCCACGTACTCCTGAGGATTGTCGCCGAACAGTTGAATACTCCCTGCGCTGGTATCAAGCAGCCTGGCTACCATCAACGCGGTGGTCGACTTACCGGACCCGGACTCTCCTACCAGACCAAGGCATTCACCTTTACGCAAATCGAAAGACAAATCCTTAACCGCCTGCACGGTACCGGAAGCCGAACGAAACTCCCTGGCAAGATGCTTAACCGACAGCACCACTTCCCCCGGTGCCGCTTTCACCACAGCTGACTGCTGTTGTGCAGCCGGTAACAACTGCCGTACAGACTTTCCTTTATGTGGGGTGGCATCAACCAGCTTGCGCGTATAGGCATCCACAGGATGATTAAACAGTTGCTCAGGACGCCCGCTTTCTATACGCCTGCCATCCCTCATCACGACCACTTCATCACAATAGGCTGATGCCAGTGCAAGGTCATGAGTGATTAATATCGCACTCATCTGCCGCTGCCGCACCAGTGTCATCATCAACTCCATGACACTGTTTTGTGTGGTGATATCCAAACCGGTGGTGGGTTCGTCTGCAATCAGCAGCCTTGGTTCACAGGCGAGCGCAAGCGCGATCCCCACCCGCTGACACATGCCACCGGATAACTCAAACGGATACGCATGATAACGACTTTCAGCATCGCGAATTTCCACCTGCTGTAACAGCTCAACCGCTTTGGCTTTCGACTGTGAGCGTGCAACCCGTGAATGGGCAACCAGCACATCGGCAATCTGCCTGCCGACACTGCGTACCGGATTAAGTGCTGCGCGTGGATTTTGAAAGATCATCGCAATTTCACGGCCGCGAATATCTTTTAACTCTGTGCTGGAGAGTTCAAGCAGGTTAATGCCATCAAAGCAAATTGAACCGCCGGTGACTCGACCGTTCGCCTCCAGTAACTGCAATACGGCATAGGCTGATACTGATTTACCCGAGCCCGATTCGCCAACCACGCCCAGTACGGTGCCACGCGGCACACTGAGCTCCAACTGCTTTACCGCATTCACTTCACCACGGCGTGTCGTGAAGTTCACATCCAGCTTACTTATATCAAGCGCCGCTACCTGCGGCTGACCTGCACCCGTCATCATATTCATGTTGCCGCTGTGAATTACGTGTTATTGCCGTTGACGCGGATCAACCAGATCACGCAAGCCGTCGCCCATCAGGTTAAAAGTAAATACCGCCAGCATCAGCGTAACGCCTGGAAACACAGCCAGCCACCATTCTCCCGAAACAATAAAGTTTGCCCCTTCGGCGACCATAATGCCCCACTCAGGGGTCGGAGGCCGGACACCGAGACCGATAAAACTCAAGCCTGCAGCATTGAGAATTGCCCAGCCAAGGTTGAGAGACATTTGCACCATCATCGGTGGCAATGCATTGGGTAACAACGTAAACAGCAGCACACGCCAATGACTCATCCCCGATATAAAGGCCGCCTGCGCAAAAGTTGAGTTCCGACGGATTCTTACTTCTGATCGGATCAGCCGTGCATAAAAAGGGATATTGATAATGGCAGTGGCATAGATAATATTTTCTATCGTATTGCCCAGTGCAGCCACAATCCCCATGGCCAGAACAAACAATGGAAAAGCCATAATGGTATCCATCACACGGCTGACCAGTGCATCGAGCCAGCCACCGGCATATCCTGCAATCGCACCCAGCACACTACCCGCTACAAGCGACAGCACGACCGCCATCACCGAGATAGATAAATCCAGCCTGGTTGCCACCACTACCCGGCTGAAAACATCACGACCCAGATTATCAGTGCCGAACCAGTGTTCAGCCGATGGCGGCTGTAGTGCGATGGACGCATTGGATGCCAGCGGATCATAAGGGACCAGTGACGGCCCGACTATCGCCACCGCAATCAATAAAAAGAACAGCGCAAAAGCCACCAGCGATAACGGGTTTGCACAGGCAATCGACCAGAGCTGACCCATGCCGGAAGACTGCGGCACAGCAATCGACGCACCGCCGGCCACGGGCTTTCCATCAGTGTTAACAGTGGTTGCAGGTATTTCGCGCTGCGGCAGTGAAGACACGCTGTCAGGGCTACCGTGCTGCATTATGTGTCCTCACCCAGCTGCATGCGCGGATCAATCAGTGAGGCGATAATATCGATGAGTAGATTCAGCGCAACAAACAGCAACGCCATTGCCAGTACAAACCCCTGTACGGCGGCATAGTCGGACACCACCTGTGCTTCCACCGCGTATGACCCTATACCGGGCCATGCAAACACTTTTTCTACCAGCACATTGGCACCCAGCGCAAAAGAAAACACCATTCCAAGTGTGGTGACTACCGATAACATGGCATTGCGAAAGGCATAGGTAAAGATAACTGTTCGATCACTATGTCCGAGCGCACGGGCAGTTCGAACATAGTCTGCGGACAGGGCTGCCAGCATCGACGCACGGGTCATTCTGGCTATCGGTGCCAGCGTAAACAGCGCGAGTGTACAGGCCGGCAGCAACAGCTGCTTAAGGGTACCGGCAAAGGTTTCGACATCACCGGCCAGAATACTGTCAATCAGATAAAAGCCGGTAACATGATCGGGTTCAATATATAGAAAATCGAGCCTGCCCAAAGGCGATGGTGCCCAACCGAGCAGGTAATAGAAAACATAAATCAGCACAATACCGGTAAAAAACGTTGGCAGTGATACACCTGCTGTGACCACTATCCGACACAAATGATCACGCCAGGAGCCCGGGCGTGTGGCAGCTGCAATGCCTAAGGGCACCGCAATCGCACACGACAGCAACAGCGCAAACAGTGTCAGCTCAAGTGACGCCGGCAGTCTTCTGGCCAGATCACTAAGCACGGGCTGACCGGTCGACAGCGACTGCCCCAGGTCTCCCTGAAACAGATCCTGTACATACAGGGCGAACTGCACCGGCAACGGTTTATCCAGGCCCAGCGCACGGGTTATTTCGGCAATAGATTCTTCACTGGCAGCAGGCCCGGCAAAGTATACGGCAGGGTCACCCGGTAACGCCCGGGTGAGCAGGAAGCTTACCAGCACAACACCGGCCACCACTGGCAGCGATTGAAGTATTCTGCGTAAAAGCATCACCGCACGCTTACATCCGTAATCATCATTACTGCGTTTAATGACCGGATTGATCGCGTCTGACAACGTATCACCGGTGGCTGTAAACACCGTTCGCGTGCAACTTGCCTGCAAATAGATGTGCGCATTAAAGCCGAAGGCACATTATAAACCCGGTGACGCACACGACCGACCGGTGGCTGCAGCCAGCGCAGCCACCGGATATACAGGCCGATCAAGTTGCCTTCAAACCACGAATATCAAGCTGTCGGTGAAACCAGAACTCGTAACCTGACGCACCGTTACCGGCAACATTAAGCGCGGGCTGCCAGAGTGGAATTCGCGGCAGATCCTCAAAGGCTATTTCAAACAGCCGTTTCATTTTCCCTTCATAGGCCGGATCTTCTGTGGCCATATGCAACGTCTCATCGACCAGTTGCTCGACCTCTTCATTGCGATAATTAGACGAATTAAACAGATGTCCCTCTTTGTACGCCCAGAAAAAGTAGTAACACGGATAGTTCAGCCAGCCACCGAAGTTTTCTAAATGCAGCGCCAGACGCTTTTCAACCAATGCAGCTGTTCTCCAGCTGGCACCGGGTATCTTTTCGATCTCTGAGGTGATGCCTATTTTAGCAAGGTTTTCCTGAATCAATAACGCCGTGGGCTCCATCCAGTCTGCCGAACCGAGACTGATAGAGAAAGGCACATCAAACCCTTTGGCAAACGCTGATGCACTGAGGTGCTCAAGCGCTTTGTCCATATCGGTAGCGTACGGTGACTGCTGGGGCCAGGCTGCACTGGCCGGCTTTTCTGCACCACCCCACATGGGCGCACCCTTACCGTAGGCAGCCGCCTGGAATATCTCTTCATAAGGTATGGACCAGGCAATGGCCTTGCGAACATCAGGGTCCTGAAACGGCTCGAATTTGGTATTAAGCCCGACACAATGGATACAGTTATCTATCGGTGTCGACCATACATCTACATCGGCTACTTCTTCACC
The DNA here is from genome assembly GCA_020631335.1 of Chromatiales bacterium. GTDB lineage: Bacteria > Pseudomonadota > Gammaproteobacteria > Granulosicoccales > Granulosicoccaceae. Next base: position 3,446 of record JAHDHK010000145.1, on the reverse strand, counting down.
AAGCTCTTTGGCATCTTTGTTCGGTATATTAAATGACAGGTTAACGTCACCGCGTTCTACAAGTGCGCGTCTCGTTGCCTGACTGGGCACTTCACGAATAATCACACGCTTAACCTCGGGTAAAGGCCCTCCCACCCATGCATCATGACGTTCATAAACCAGTTGCTCGCCGGGTGCCCACTTAATTACTTTAAATGCACCTGAGCCGATGGTGTTCTTGTGTAGATATTCCATCGCCCACGGATCTTCATCGGTTGCGTTCGCAAGCGCGACTGTAGAATTGATAATGAACGGAACAGGTACGGCAAGGTCCGG
>JAHDHK010000145.1:1001-3121 GCA_020631335.1 Chromatiales bacterium | reverse complement strand
GATGGCTGATCCAGTGTGATTGAAAAAGTTTTATCGTCAACCGCTTCGAATTGCTCAGGCTTCACCAGGCCGCCCGCTTTCATCTGTACGGTCGGAAACCCGCCGACCGACACTGCTCGATCAAAAGACCATTTCACGTCTGCCGCAGTGACTGGCGAGCCATCCTGAAAAACAGCGTTCTCTTTCAATTTGAAAGTCATCGTCAGACCGTCATCAGAGATGCTCCAACTCTCGGCAAGTTCCGGTTCTATAACAGTAGAATCGTAGGCAAACCCGCCGTCATCAGTCGTTTTGGTGCCGAATGTCACCAATCGATCATAGCAATTCACTGCAACCTGATAACTGGGGCGGTTAGTGCCTGTGCGGTGTAGATCCAGACTGTTTATGGTCTGGCCGGTAGTCACTACAAGCACGTCATTGGTCGCAGCGCTGGCGGGCAGGACTTTAAGAAACGGCAGACTGGCGGCCGTCGTGAACGCAGCGCCGGCTTTCAGGAACTGTCTACGTGAGGGATGCTGTACGGGTTTTACCATTGCGGGTCTCAATGAACGGGAATCAGTCAAAACACGCTAAACGGCAAACCATTAACGCGATAGCGTTTAAAATGCAGCAGGGTGAGTCATATTGCGCATCGCACTTTCAGGTGCAGTATGGTTTCCATCCCCTTTATGCGTGCGGCAACAACCGGAAGCCTTTGATCGCAGTGGTATTAGCACCTTTCGAATTGCAGATTTAGCCCTCCATTGACCTCCCCCGACTTTTTAGATAATCCCGACCTGCAACCGCATGATGGAATCCAGCCAACGCAAGGTACAAATGCGTATAATGTAATGGCCGAACACCAATTCAGAGTTTTTACATGAACGCTGTTGCCATCGCTTTGCATCTTGTTGCCGCTACCGTCTGGGTAGGCGGGCTTTTTTTCGCCTATGTGGTTTTAAGGCCGACTACTACACTGCTGGAGCCACCGCAACGGCTTCAGTTATGGGCCGGTGTTTTCAAAAAGTTCTTTCCATGGGTATGGATGTCAATAGTTATTCTACTGGTGAGCGGATACTGGCTGATATTCGGCTGGTTCAACGGCTTTTCCAGCACACCGGGATACGTGCACCTGATGCATCTGGTTGGCTGGATAATGATATTGCTGTTCATCTACCTCTACTACAAAATATACCCGCTCTTCAAAAAAGCAGTGGCAGAGCAAAACTGGCCTGACGCTGCTGCCGTAATGAATCGCATCCGCCATGTGGTTCTGGTTAATCTGGTACTGGGCTTACTCATCCTGCTGTCAGTTGCTGCATTGCAGCGCCTGGGGTAGACGGTTCACTTAACCGGGTCTCTGTTTTTATGCGCCATATGTAAGCCGTCCCCAATCGGCAACAGCGTTGAGGTCACACGGGTGTCTTCAAATATCCGCTGATTTAAATCACGTATCGCCCGGGTATCGGCGTCGTTTATGCCCGGGTCGGCTACTACCCCGCCCCATAGCGTGTTATCGACACACACAACACCACCGGGCTGCAGCAACTCCAGACACTTTTCGTAATAGGTGACGTAGTTGCTTTTATCGGCGTCAATAAACGCGAAGCCTATGGTACCCGCCCTGCCCTGTGCAATCATCGCATCGAGTGTGTCTGCGGCAGGGGCGATTTTCAGCGTTATCTTTGAGTCAACGCCTGCCCTTTGCCAGTACTTTCTGCCGATTGATGTCCATTCATCACTGACATCGCAGGCAATCAGCCGTCCATGCGCCGGCAGCGCCCGGGCAATCGACAGTGCGCTGTAGCCGGTAAAGGTACCGATTTCCAGTGCATTGTCGACATTCATCAAACGAATAAGAAACGCCATAAACTGCGCCTGCTCCGGCGATATCTGCATATTAAAACCCACCGTGCTGATGGTTTCATCACGCAGCTGCTCCCACAAAGCATCCGGTGGTACAGACACAGACAACAAATATTGTTGAACAGCTTCAGGCAAGCCCATGGTTCGGGTAGACATCTTTTACTTCCGCAGGATCGACCCGACGGATGTTAACGGACTTGTCCGTGCCTGCCCATTGCCGTTGAAGCAAACTACAACGTACTGCCCTGACACAGTCGTACTGCGGCAGCCGGCAA
>JAHDHK010000145.1:0-991 GCA_020631335.1 Chromatiales bacterium | reverse complement strand
CACAACCCCTGTGCGTAAAGAGCATCAGGCAATCACCGGGTTAACGGTTAAGCTGTCCGCGCAGTCATGTCCACAAGCTCAAAAAAGGTTATTTATGGAAACAGAACTGACTCTCTCTGAATTGCAGGCCATGTTCGAAATGTCCGGCACGATCAATAGCGAGGTATTTTATTGGTGGTGTACCGGTCTTATGGTCATTATTCACGCAGGATTCCTTGCGTATGAAATGGGCGCCTCACGGCAGAAAAACGTGCTGGCATCCGGTGTTAAAAACATTCTCGCTTTTGCGTTTATTATCCCGACTTTCTTTTTCTTCGGCTGGTGGATCTATCTGGCAATGTATCAGGGCTTCACCCCGGACTACGAAGCAGGCGCAGGTGGCATTCCGTGGTCAAGCGCCATGGGTCCGAACCTCACTGATAACGCCACCGGTATTTTCTGGGGAGCATTTGTGCTGTTCGCCGCCACCACCGCATCGATCTTCTCCGGCGCAGTTATCGAACGCATACGGGTGGGTAGTTTTCTGATACTGGCGATTCTCCTCGGCTCGGTCGTGTGGATTCTCGGTGCCGCTTGGGGCTGGCATCCGGATGGCTGGTTAACTGTGCAATGGGGCTTCCACGACTTCGGCGCGGCGGGTTGCGTCCATATGGTTGCCGGTTTCTTTGCACTGGGTGTGTTGATTAACCTCGGCCCCCGCAATGGCAGGTTTACCGAAAGCGGCAAACCGGTTGCGCTGCGGGGTCACAGTGTACCAATGAGTATCATCGGACTGATGCTGATTATTGTCGGCTTTTTCGGCTTCCTGGGTGGCTGCATCATCTACAACAACGGCGCTCAGTGGACCACAATTTTCGGTACGCCTGCGACCTTGTCGGCTATCAGCTTTAACACCCTGATGGCATTCTCCGATCATCGGCGCTTACGTGGGTACCAGAGAACCTGTCTGGATGATGTCCGGTGCACTTGCCGGTAGCTTTGCCGCAGCCTC
>JAHDHK010000144.1:4555-14127 GCA_020631335.1 Chromatiales bacterium | reverse complement strand
AGTAAAGATCAGCACGCAAAGTGCCGCGATAGCCGGTTTTACCAGCGGCAGCACCAGGTGCCAGAAGATCCTGAACTCACCCACACCCTCAAGTCGGGCAGACTCAATCAACTCGAAAGGCAGTGCCTTAATAAAGTTGCGCATGAACAGAGTACAGAATCCGGTCTGGAATGCTGCATGAAATAAAACCAGCCCGGGCACCGTGTTCATGATTTCGAGCTTCACCGATATATCGACCACCGGCAGCATGAGTATCTGGAACGGTACAAAATTGCCGGCAACAAACAAAAAGAACAAAGGCAGGGCCCATTTAAACTTATAGATCGCCAGTGCATAGCCGGTCAGACATGCAAGTCCGACTGAAATCATTGTCGTCGGCACGGCAATAAGCAATGTATTGAGCAGATAACGTAACGCATCTGTTTTAGCGAATACTTCGCCATAGTTCTGCAACAACTGAAACGAACTTGGGAAACCGAATACATTACCGGTTGCAATGTCAGAGGCAGGCCGGATTGAGGTCATGAAGATTGCCAGTAAAGGCAGCAGCCAGACAAACAGCGCAATCGGAACCGCAAGCTTATATCCGAATTGAACCCTGCCGGAGTAATTGCTGATCGGCTTTGGAAACATTAGCCCGCCTCCCTTTCGTCCTGATACATCCGCCACAAAAAGTAGCTGATGTACACCAGCATAATAAGAAACAACACGGTTGCTATCGCCGATCCGTAACCGTAGCGACCGACACCTTCACCGACAGCCTGATCGTACATGTAATAAGCCAGGACGTTAGTTGACCCGAACGGACCGCCCTGTGTCATGGTGGCTATCATGTCAAATGATCTCAGTGCACCGATGACAGTCACCACCACGGCAATAAAGGTTGCCGGCTTAAGTTGCGGCAGCACCACGTGCCAGAGCATGCGCCAGCCTCTTGCACCATCGAGATACCCGGCCTCGATCTGATCCGATGAAATATTGTTCAGACCGGTCAGATACAAAATCATACAGTAGGCAATCTGCGGCCAGAGACCCGCTGCAATAATGCCATAGGTAGCAAAGTTCTCGTCACCGAGAATCGAAGGTGGTTCGACAGAGCATACCCGGGTGAGGTTTCCGACAATGTTCTCTTTGGTTTCACAAAAGAACCAACTCCAGATTTCACTGAGCAACCCGAACTCCGGATTATAGGCCCAGGTAAAAATCAAGCCTACCACCACCTGAGAAATCACAAACGGAAAGAAAAATAGCGACTTGTAGAATCTGATACCAGTGACAGTCTGGTTCAGAAACAGCGCGATAAATAAGCCAATAGGCACTGCAAGCATAAACAACAGCAGCCACAGCACATTGTTTTTTAGCGAGGTATAAAAATTGGGATCATCCAGTAACACCCGGTAGTTATGCAGCCCCACCCACTCACCGGTCCAGTCACCGTTGATATCGTACAGACCATCCCATCGGGTAAACGAGTAGGACAACGACTGGAAGATTGGAAAAATAACGTAAATCAGAAAAAACACCAGACCAACGGCCAGAAATAACCATGGCGCTAATGCGATTTTATTGCGCTTGTAATACGAGAGAGAGGTAAACAGAAAATAAGCAGCGGTGAGCGCCACCATAAAAAAGCCGAGCCGGATAAAAAATGTCGGTACACGTGCCTGTACCTGCTGCGAATATCCCAGCCACTGCTGCACCATTGAGGTGCTCAAATATCAATATGATCAAACATATCGCCAACACCACAGACGATACAGTCAACTGCCTGGTGGAGGTAGCAAACGGATCAGTGTTATCAGCAGTGGTCGTTGTCATTATCCTCTCCGGTGCCACTACACAAATGGTTTGTCACCGGCAAACTGACCACCGGCACCACTTTATAAGCCGAACCGGCTGCACCAGGCAGCCGGTCCGAAGCTGAAGTTACTTGTAAACTTCGGCCTGTACTTTATCCAGCCCTTCAAGTACTTCATCCAGAGTAGATGGATCAAGCATGAATTTCTGGAAGCCTTCCATACCGGCTTTTGCCATGGCTGCAGGTGCGTCACGGTCGTAGAACTGAGCAAGACCGGATGCCGTTGACAACGTCGCCATACCTTCAACAATGAACTTGTCGTCAGTGTTGATTTCAGCAGCAGAGTTCGGAGGCAACTGACCAATGGCCTTGTTCCACTCACTCTGAATTTCAGGCGTAGCGATGAACGCAAGAAACTTCTTCGCGTTTTCTACGTTTTTAGCTTTTGCAGGAATGAACAGCGCATCCGCAGGTGCTTCTTCAGCGCGTGGCAGTCCAGGAGTGATTTCAGGGAACTGAAAGAAATCAATCTGCTCATCAGTCAGACCGGCATCTTTATAACCGGCAACCGAAAAGTTACCCATCACGTACATAGACGCATCACCTTTGGCGAATGGTGAGATTGCATCCTGCCATGACATGGTCGCGTGCGTGCTGATGAACGAACAACGATCCAGCATTTCTTCCCAATTAGCGAAAGTGGCACGGATACGGTCATCGGTGTATTTGATCTCACCAGCCGTCAGCGCGTTGTGTACTTCGTAACCGTTGGTACGAAGATTCAGGTAATCAAATACACCCGCAGCAGTCCAAAGGAACTTGGTACCGATGGTAAAAGGAGTGACACCGGCTTCTTTCAGCGCATCACAGTTGCTCAGCAGATCGCTCCAGGTAGCTGGTTCGCTCAGATTCAGTTTGTCATAGATATCTTTGCGGTAGTAGACACCCCATTGGTAGTAAGAGTAAGGAACACCCCACTGCTTACCATCGCGAGTCATCGTCGGCTTGATTGCATTGAATCTTTCAGACAGGTTGGGATCGGACGCCCACAGGTCGGAAATGTCCATGAACAGTCCGGCATCAACAAATGGTCCCATGCGGTTACCCGGGTACCAGGCAATGACATCAGGCGCATCATTTTGCAATGCGTTGCGGATAGTACCTTTATGCGCTTCGCGGTCAGTAATGTTGGCAGTGACGTTAATATCCGGATTAGCCGCTTTGAACGCATCCACAGCTGCTTCGAAGGCCGCTTTAGGCGCCGGATTGAGATCGTCAAACGTTATAACCAGGTCACTTGCAACTACAGCACCGGACAGCAGACTGCCGATGGCTGTACCAAGTGCCAGTTTGGTAAAGCTTAAGCTCATAGTGATTCATCCTCCAATGGATGTTGTAAAGAAACAGACGCAGTACTTGCCGCCCCAATAAACCCAGCCGACAGATATTGCCGGCAACTTAACACACACTTCTGAAATAAATACGCTGATTTCAGATTCATGATATCAGCGCAGAGGTGTTTGCGGCTTCATCACACTGACGCAGTTGCGACGCGGCCACCTCCGGTGGAACCGGATTGATTATATTTGCACTTCCCGACTCAAAACCGGCCAGGTACTTCAGTTTGTCCGGATCACGCAACGGTGGTTGCATAGCAATATGAAAGCACCAGTTGTCATTAGCGCTGTCCTCATCACACGGCGCGTTGTGCAGCAAGGTGACGTTTGGACTGGAACGCTGAAACAAGACATCGTAACGTTTTGCCTGTCGTTGATAGACCAACGCCAGATCATCCAGCTCAGCATCGCTCATATCTGCGAGACTGCTGATATGCCGGGTGGGAATAATCCAGGACTCATAAGCAAATCTTGCTGCAAACGGGACTATGGTAACGAAATGTTGTGACCGCTCTACCAGCAGCTCATCGCTGTAAGCAGGCCGGCCGATAAGATCCTGCAACATAGAACGTTGATGCTGCTGCATGTATCGATGCTGCGAAAGACGCATGCGATCAGCCGTTTCCGTCACAAACGAAGTGGCATAAATCTGCCCGTGCGGGTGCAGATTCGACACACCGGTCTCCTTGCCTTTGTTTTCGAAAATCAGCACATTTTCAATATGTGAATGCGCACTCAGCTCGATATACTCGCGCTGCCAAAGACGCACAACACGCTTCATCTCAGTGTCTGTCAGCGTTGCCAGTGTCGCGTTGTGTCGTTCAGACCAGCACAACACCTTACATATGCCAGCTGATGACGCCTTGCGTTGCAATACATCATTGTGCGCGGACGGCACGGGTGGTGCCTTGGCCAGCGAATCTATGCTCGCCAGCGAGGCAAAGTCATTAGCGAAAGCAAAGGGCTCACGGTAATCGGGGTTAACCTTATGATTTGCGCGCTCAACGCGCGGACACAGATAACACTCCGGGTCATGCACCGGTAATTCATGATTTCCTGCAGAGACAACCGCACCAGACCATGGACGCTGTGACGATGCAGCAGCGATTACACACCACTGTTCAAGCAATGGCTGCCAGCGCCGTTCCTGCACCATCAGCCGGTCACCTCTTGCACACCATCGGACGGTGTTATCCGGTAGATACTCGCGCTCAAACCGGTTTGTTGCTGGTAATAACGTTCTACGTTGTCATGCAGCGACTGCACGTGGTCACTCCGCACCAGGTTTACTGTACAGCCGCCGAAGCCTGCGCCGGTCAAGCGCGCGCCCAGCACACCGGCAGTATCTCTCGCAATATCTACCAGCGCGTTCAGCGGGTCACTCGACACATCATAATCGTCACGCAGAGAGTCGTGGCTTTCAAACATCAGCCGGCCGAAGGACTCCAGGTCTTTGTTACGCAGTGCGGTCACTGCCTGCTTAACGCGATCGTGTTCGGTAACCACATGCATGGCCCGGCTGTACACAGTTTGTGCGTCTGCAAACATCAGCCGGCAGTCGATCAGCTGTTGCGGTGACAGCTGCGCAAGCGCATCAATACCAGTATGCTGACTGACACGGCGCAAAGCCTCCTGAGTCTCGGTAACCCGCTCGTTGTATTTAGACTCACTGAGTTCCCGGCGCTGATTGGTGTTTATCAGTACGATTGCTGCGTCATCGAGCACCAGTGGTACCTGTTCACAATCCAGTGTCTGGCAATCGAGCATCATGGCGTGATCACGCTGCCCCATCGTTACCGCGTATTGATCCATCACACCGCACTGCACACCGACAAATTCATTTTCGGCACGCTGCGCCATTTGCACCAGCGTCAGATCATCGAGCCCACACTGAAATAACGCATTCAGCGCATACGCCGTCAACACTGACACAGAGGCAGACGAAGACAAGCCCGCGCCGTTCGGCACATTACCCGAGAACAGACATTCAATACCGCCGAGTTCAAAGCCGGCATTTTCGAATTGCTGCAAAACACCCAGCGGATAGTTTATCCAGTGATCGCCGTACTTCTGATTCGCCTGATCTTTAGACAGCACCGCAAACAGATCGAAGTTGGTCGAGGCCAGCTGGAACGCTGCCTGTTTTGACTTTCTGATGAGCAGCGTTGTGCCATAGTTGATCGCACAGGGGAAAACCAGCCCCCCACTGTAATCGGTGTGATCACCAATCAGGTTAACCCGACCGGGGGCATAGAAGGTACGCAGCGGGTTTTCCGCCTGGCCATACCTGTCTGTAAATTGTCGGGAGAGTTCTGAGGTATTCAAATTAACACTCTGAAACGGCGGGATCGCCTACCGGCACCCTGCCAGCCGGATCGGTTGCACAGACCCCGTGCCGGAATGAGTCAGTCACAGTCAGCTCACGCGCCAGTGTGAAAATCCGGCTGAATGTTCTACGTGTTGAGTTAAATCTCAAATAGTGGAACAATGTTCCAAAAGTATAAAAGCCGGTGGAGGAAACTGTCAACGCAAATTCGTTCACCGTTTGACGCGATTCAGGCTACATCATGGCTGGTCTTACCAAAAACACACATACCACCTCTGCAGAGGCTGAAGAATCACCCCAGACCCGTCGCGGCCCCACGGGCAGCCTTGCACGAGCGATGGCACTGCTGGATGAAATCGCCCGCCACGGCCCGTTACGGTTCGCCCAAATTCAAGAGCGCTCGCAACTTCCGAAAGCCACTCTGCACCGTGCACTCACCGAGTTGCAAAACGAGCGACTGGTACAATTCGATGAACGCAGCCTGACCTACATGGCAGGCTTTCGGGTGCTGGAACTGGCCAACAACGTCTGGTCCCGCTCCGATCTGCGAACACTGGCACGCGATCAGCTCGAACACCTTTGTGAACTCAGCAACGAGACGGTCCAGTTGTCAGTTCACTCGGATACCCACGCTATTTATCTGGATTCAGTCGAGAGCGACAATAACATCCGCATGTCCATGGGTGTTGGCACCAGCATACCGCTCTACTGCACCGGTGCAGGCAAAGCACTACTGGCTTCATGCCCTTCGGTACAACAGCGCGACATCATCGACCGCATTTCATTTACCGCCTTTACACCCAACACCATCACCGATAAAAACCGACTGCTGGACGAGTTAGTCAGTATTCGACAACTCGGCTTTGCCGAAGATAATGAAGAACACTTCATCGGGATTCGCTGCCTGGCAGCACCGGTCGTCACCTGTGACGGCCACGCTGTTGCGGCAGTCAGTATTTGCGGCCCGACGTTCCGTATCAGTGACGACGACCTGAAGCAGTGGCACCAATGGCTATTGGAAGCCACTGGAAAAATTTCGAAACGGGTAGCTCCAACTTCGACCCGGCTGTGTTAAACACCCGGACCAGACGCAACTCAACACAATATCGCGGATACACATGGCAACTGTTGAACTAAAAAAAGCGGTTAAACGATTTGGCAGCGTTGAGGTAATACACGGTGTCGATCTCCAGCTTGCACACGGAGAGTTCGTGGTGTTCGTCGGCCCTTCCGGCTGCGGGAAATCAACCCTGCTTAGAATGATTGCCGGGCTTGAAGAGCTCAGCGATGGAGAAATTTATATCGGTGGCACAGACGTCACCAATGTGGCAGCAGTCGACAGGGGTATTGCCATGGTGTTTCAGTCGTACGCACTGTACCCGCATATGTCTGTGGCCGAAAACATGAGCTTCGGTTTGCGTATGAACGGAGTTGACAAGCAGGTAATCGAGGAAAAAGTCGCCAAAGCTGCCGATACGCTGCAACTCAGTGAACTACTGGATAGAAAACCTAAAAACTTATCGGGCGGGCAACGCCAGCGGGTGGCGATAGGTCGGGCAATTGTCCGCGACCCCAAGGTGTTTCTATTTGACGAACCCTTGTCTAATCTCGATGCAGAACTCAGAGTCGAGATGCGATTGCAGATTGCCAAGCTTCATCAACAGCTCGACTCGACCATGATCTATGTCACGCATGATCAGGTAGAAGCCATGACTATGGCAGACAAAATCGTGGTACTGCGTGCAGGTCACGTTGAACAGGTGGGCTCACCGCTGGAACTCTACCACCACCCTGCCAATCTGTTCGTTGCCGGTTTTATCGGTTCTCCGAAAATGAATTTCCTGGAGGCGACCATCACTCAGCCTTCCGCCAATCGCACCGAAGTACAACTGGCAGACGGCACCCGTGTCATCGTGGCCGCCAACACTGAAAACGCATCCACAGGCAGCAAGGCGACGATCGGTATGCGACCTGAGGATTTATCCGGCTCGGACGGTGATTCAAAACTGACTCTTAAAGTCGACGTACTCGAACAGCTTGGCGGTACGACGTTTGTGTACGGCAAGTGCGCCGGTGTAGAAAACTTTGTGGTAGAACGCCCCGGTTCGGAAACCATCGTAATGAATGCCGACTTGTCAGTGTCTATCAATGCTGATCGCTGCTACCTGTTCGACGACAAGGGCCTCGCCTTTAGCAGAGAGTAAATGCTAATGCCCGGCTGAGCGTGCAGAAAAATGTTAAGCACTAAAAACAGAAAAGTTTAGGCTGCACCAAATGGTTTCAGGCAGGGTTTAACCCACAGCAGGCAACACAATGACTTTTAAAGCTGCGAATGGCGTTTAGCCACTTACTCATAGCCCTTACACTTTGTTTCAGCTCTATAAAATTGCCAGTTTCGCGCAAGGTTCCCTGTTCGCAAGCCCGAGGCCCGACGGCGCAAACCTGACCGGATCGCTTGAGCAGATCACTTCTGCAAACGTCCGCAAAGTGGTTTGCCTGCTGGAGTCGGAAGAACTGCAAACGCTGGGCCTTGCCAGTCTGCAGGCGCAGTGTCTGACGCACCACATAGAATTTATACATTTTCCGATAACTGACTTCGGCGTACCAGCGCTTGAAAGCCTTTGCGACATTATCAATGAAGTACAACAAACCTTACTGAGCGGCCGCAACACACTTATCCATTGTCGTGGTGGCATTGGCCGCACAGGCACCCTGTGCAGTTGCATCATGATCGCCAACGGCAGCACACCGGAACAGGCTATCCGGCATGTTTCGCTGCAACGCGGATGCGAGGTGCCCGAAACCCGGGCCCAACGTGAATTGATTAAGCAGTTCTACGATCACAACAGTGACACACCCTGACCAACTGAAAAGCCGACCCGATAATCAGGCAGTCACTGGCGCGGCTACGCGCTTACTTACCCACACCGATGCCATCAGTATCAAGGCACCTGCAATATTGGCCGCCCAGTGCAACGGATAAAAAGCACCCATGCCAGCCACCACAAACATCGGATACATCCACCACTTCAACGGTCCTTCACTGTAACCCTGCAACAGCACATTCACGGCATAAATGCCGAAAAGACTGAAAAAACCGATGCGTAGAACGGTTTCAATATCTCCCCCGATCAGCGGAGTAAACGCAAAAATCAACGGCACAATATAAAGCCCCTTCGCAATCTTCCATGCCTGCACACCGGTTGCCATCGGCGGCGACTTGGCAATGCCCGCTGCAGTAAAGGCAGCAAGACAGACAGGTGGCGTGACGTTGCTGTCCTGACTGAGCCAGAACACAATCAAATGCGCGGTTAGCAGGTAGGTGGTCAGTATTTCGGTGTCGACAAGTGCCGGGCGCAGCACCACCGCAAGTTCAAACGGAATAGACCCCATTAACTGCCGCGCTTCCGCCAGGCTCATGCCCGTGGCAATCTTATCGACTAACGGTGAGTCCACCAGCATAAACGACGCGGCTGCTATAGGGTCGCTGATACCGGCTACCAGTTGCTGCACAACAATAGTGTCAGCCAGCATACCGGCAAGCGCAGGTGCAGAAAGAATAGAAAGTACAATATAAGCGGCGGTGACCGGCAGCCCCATCCCCAGAATCAGTGATGCCACCGCAATCAGTAACAGCGCCAGAATCAACGAACCTTGCGACCATTGCGCAATCATCAGTGCAAAAGTGTTGGCCAGGCCGGATGTCGTTACCGCGTTATTGATCAATCCAACCGCCACCAGTAGCACCGCAGTCATAATGGCAGTTTGTATACCAAGCGACAGTGCACGGGCGATGTTCTTCAACCCCATTTTATTCGGTGTCAGCCAGCTCACAACAATCAACGTCAGGATAGAAATACACGCGGCATAACTGGGCGTCTTACCGGAAATCAGGATGGTCGTCATGACTGCCAGCGGCAACAGAAAGTTTAACGCGCCACCCACAAGTTTGCGTTTGTCGACCGGTTCCGGCTGTTCCACACCCACACCGTGTTTCATCGCTTCAATTCGAACAATAAAACCGACAGACATAAAATACAAAATGGCGGGT
>JAHDHK010000144.1:0-4545 GCA_020631335.1 Chromatiales bacterium | reverse complement strand
CGACCGATACCGCGACAATTGTGCTGTAGGGAATACCGGTATAACTGGCCATCACAAATGCACCGGCCCCCATGATCGGCGGCATTAGCTGTCCACCAGTTGATGCAGATGCTTCAACACCGGCAGCAAAGCGACCGCGAAAACCGTTCGATTTCATCAGTGGAATGGTTATTACACCGGTCGAGGCAGTATTAGCGACCGCCGAGCCAGATATCGTGCCGGTCAGGGCGGATGCCATCACTGCCACAAAAGCAGCTCCCCCTCTTAGTCGTCCGGCAATACTCTTGGATAATTCAATGACAAAGTCCGATGCACCGGATACCACCAGAAAGGCACCAAAGATCATAAACAACGTGATATTGGCCGAGGATATCGTCGTGATAATGCCAAACATACCCTCGTCGTTATAAAGAGAGCGGAACAACACATCATTTATAGGCAGGCTGGCCGCTCTGAACGCCCCGGGCAGCACTTCACCGAGAAACGTAATGTAAGAAAGAGAGAGCAGCACCAGCACAGGAATAATCCAGCCGGTCAGCCTGCGCGTGAGTTCTATCGCACCGACGATGACAATAATGCCGGCTGCCCAGTCCAGCAACCCGAACTGCCACGCCTGACCGGTTTTGGCCAGAGTGCGTTCATACAAACCATTTTCTGCAGCGGCAATCCATATCGCACTTGCCGCGATCAGCACACCAAAAAGCAGGTTGCCCCAGTAACGTATCGGCGACCCCGGACCGGCCTTGCCTGTGGTAATCGCAGCCAACAAACCAAAGACACCGAAGTGAATACAGTTTTGCCAGATGCCCGGCTCGTGCAGGAAGATATTAGTGGCCATATGCCACAAGGCAAAAAGGCACACACCGACAAAACCGATACGCATCCCCCACCCGTGGCTCAGCGCAGCGTCATAGTTGGTTACCTCTTTCAAGCTCACTTCAGGTGCGGCATCTTGTGCCTCTGCTTTGTCACTAGATTCCGTCACTGTGCGACTCTCCCCCTGCGTAAACGACAACTGAAATAAAAAATGGCCGCGCTGAGGATCAGCGCGGCCAGTCTTGATACAACAAAAAATTTACATCAGGTTTTCAGGAATCTCTAAACCCACTTCTTTGTAGTAACGCAGTGCACCGGGGTGCAGTGGAACCGGAAGACCGGCAAGCGCCTTGCTGATATCCATGGCGTTGGTGGCTTTATGAATCGCCTGCAGGAACGGCAGGTTTTCATAAATGGTTTTAGTCAGCAGATAGACATGGTTTTCATCGACGGCCGCATTTACAGCAAGGAAGTTAGGCTGCGCAATGGTTTCGATATCTGCATCCTGACCCGGATAGGTACCGGCTGCAATCGTGTAAGGAACCCAGAGCTTGCGTCCGGCATCCATTTTCTCAGCTTCTTCTGCAGTCACGTTCAGAATAGAGAACTTGTCACCGTTGGAAGACAGCAATTTGGTGACCGCACCGGCTGGTGGTCCGGCAGGGAATCCACCACCAACGGCCTGGCCGTTGGCCATTGCGTCAACTGAAGGTCCGTAGCCGGCGTGAATCAGCGTGTAGCTGGCGATATCGACGCCGAGTCCTTCGAGCAGTACGGTATTTGAACCCAGCGTGCCGGAATTCTCTTTACCCATCACCATTGACTCACCGGTCAACGCCAGCATGTCACTGACTGTACCGCTTTTGATGTGCTCGTTGGCCAGCAAAAACTGCTCAACGTTCTGCCATAACATCGTTACCGAACGCAGGTTTTCCTGCTTTTCAGTTACCGGTCCGGTACCCGTCGCGGCATAAGAACCATAGAGTCCCTGCAGAATGGCAAATTGCGCTGTGTCAGCGGCGAGCGCCTGAACGTTAGCACCGGAACCGGCGGAGTTGACAGCGGTGAGGCTGAACTTCTCTTTCGGCAGGAGCTTAATTTTGGAAAGTGTGGCAATCGCAGTACCGACAGGGTGATAGGTGCCCCCGGTAGATGCTGTATTTAACACATAGTCGTTTGCACTGGCGATGTTTCCCGCCAGGGCCGCAGCCAAAACCGCTGCACAAGCTGTTAGCTTTCTTATCATGAAACCTCCGAAGTGTGATTGGAATATAAACAGCCCACGAATTCTGACGATTTACCCACCCGATAACAACCACAATATCTCTTTGATTTTCTTACACAAAAAAGCCGACCAGGTCAGCCCGGGCACTGTCACATCATGAAATAGGCAAAAAATTGCCTACCGGTGTGTGACTCCGCCACCTTTCCAAAGGAAAAAACCGGCGCATCGACAGCGAATCGGCAGCTGAATGCCAGAGCCGCCGGCACCGCCGTATCGGGAGGAAAAGAACAGGTCGTTATCTGCTATTCATCTTCCCGGCTGATCAATGCGGTGCGACTGATGCCGAGTCGGATCATTTTGTCATTCAACGTACGGCGGTTGATTTGCAGCGAGTCCAGCACAGCAGCAATATTGCCCTCGTGCTCAATAAGACAGCTTTCAATGAGATATTTCTCGTAGGCAAGCACCCGCATTTTCAGAGAATACCCCTGATGAAGCCCCTCAAACGCCTGCCTCGGACTGGCCAGCATCCCCTGATAACTTTGCCGCAACCGGTGCAGCACCTGCAGCAACTCATCCGGTTCCACGGGTTTTTCCAGAAACTCTACCGCCCCGAGTTTCATCGCTGCGACCACATCAGACAATTGCGCATAGCCCGAAAAAAACACTACAGGGATCAGCGGACGCGACTCACGCACCTGCGCAGCAAATTCCAGCCCGCTGCATTTCGGCATACGCAGGTCAGTCACAATAACATCTATCGGGTGTTCAGCCAGCCTGTGAAACGCAGCCTCGGCAGAGTCGGCGACCAACACGTCAATATCGTGTGCTCTTAAAAATCTTGAGTTTGCGCCCAGCACATCGAGATCATCATCAACAAGCAACACCGCATGAGGAGCCATTGCTTTCATTCGGTGCTCTTCACATGTTTCACCGGAACGGATAACGTAAACACACTTCCGCTACCCGTGGTAACAGGCTGATAATTGAGTGTACCTGCATGGTTGTGCGCAATAAGCTCCACCAGCGTTAAGCCAAGCCCCATACCCGACTTTTTAGTGTCATCGCTGACGAAAGGTTTAAAAAGATTACCGACCACCGATTCACTCACCCCGCAGCCATTGTCAGTGACGCACATATTAACCGCTTTATTCTGCAGAAAAACAGAAAGTGCTACCTCAGGATCTTCCACGTCGATCACCGCATCAAAGGCGTTGTACAACAAGTTCAACAACGCTTGTTGCAATAACACTTCATTACCTGTTAACCGATTGACACTATTGTCAAACGTTACCGACAGACATGCCGACATAGCAGGTCGTTCACGTTTAACTGTTTCCACCACATCGATCACCAGCGGTTGCACAGCCAAATCATTATGCCTGATGCGTTGCTGCCGGGTTAGATTGCGTAGCGTCGTCACCACTCTACCGATTCGCTTAGTCGTTCGATCGGTATCAACTACGATTTGTCTGATCTCCGACACATCCGCATCCGGCTGGGCAATCAGCTTTCTCATTGACGCCATATTCAACCTCAAGCTGGTGAGTGGCTGATTAATTTCATGGTTAATCGCTGCTGACATTCTGCCCAGCATGGCAAAATTTGACTCACTAATCAGTCTTTCCTGCGCGGAGCGCAATTCTTCGGTTCGTTGTTGCACCTCTAATTCGAGCGCCATGGCATATTTTTTTTCACTCACTGCCAGCTTGCGCTGCGCACTGACAATGCGGTAGAGCAACAAACCAATCAACAGCAACGCAAACACTGCCAGCACATACAGCAGTGCCCTGAAAAAGACGGTATTACGGCTTATCAGTAGATATATCTGCCAGCTCTGTGAGGTGGCAGTGCGTGACTGTAAAAAATAATTACCGGATGGCTCGTTGTTATCAACAACCACCCCGTTATCTTCATTCACATCAAAAATTGCACTACCAGAAGGCTTATATTTACGTTGACGGGTGATTTGCTCGAGTTCAAGCGCATCGAGTTCACGGGTGGGAAGATATAAAAAATCCGGCACGGTAGACAAAATCACCACACCGAACTCATCGGTGGCAAGCCACTCATACGGTGCAATGCGCCAGGCTTGTAATAAGTCCGCCAGTGCAAATTTCATCACCACGACTCCTGCCACACCGACATTACTCACAACCGGATTCGCCACAAAATAACCGGGTATACCGGTCGTTGCCCCAACCGCAAAAAACGTGCTTTCTTCACGCTGCATCGCCTGTGAAAAATAAGGGCGGAAGCCGTAGTTTCTACCGACAAAACTCACTTCATCACGAAAATTACTGGCCGCAATCGTAGTACCTTCAGTGTTCAGCAAAAACGCAAACTCGGCATTGCTATCGCGCTGCGCCTTCTGCAATGCAAAGCTTGCACGGTCCATGGTTTCTGCAGACACATCCTGTAGCGCTGAGGCGATATCCGGGTGTGAGGTCAATAAACGCGGCACCACTGCCAGTTGTGCCAGTCGTCGATCAAGCTCGGCAGTT
>JAHDHK010000143.1 GCA_020631335.1 Chromatiales bacterium | reverse complement strand
GCCACCAACGCCGCCGGTCACCAGCATCTTTCCTATATCGTAGGCAACAAAACTACCGCGATTGCGATCTACCACCGTGGAGCTGGTAGGCGTGAGGCTGCCATTACCTTCGGTATCGATAAATGAAAGCGAACCTTGTCTGGCACCTCCCGCATATAACACCCGACCGTTAGGTGCCTGCATCAGAAAGGGCCAGGACGTGTTGGTTGCACCCAACCCGTCACCGGTTAACGTACGCAATGTGCCTGTTTCGGGGTTATATACCTCAGGCAATGCGCCGCGACCACCAGCGATAATGAGCTCGCCATTGGCAAGATTAGTGACGGTCGGATACCAGCGTGCGTATTGCATCGTCGGCCCTGATCGCCAGAGCTCTTCTTGATAGTCGAAAATATTGGTTGAACGTATCGACGCGTTATAGCCTGTAGTGCCTCCGGCGGCAAAGTAGTTACCGTCCGGCATCATTGTATGACCGGAACAAAACAGATCATCACCGGTATTGTTGGCTGCATCCTGATGCACACCTGTCACATAATCCCATAGCGAGGCACGTGTTGTGTCATTGGGACTGGCCACAGGATCAAGCACCGGATGAAAATCGTCGGGTGTGGCATCGTAGCTAAGTATCTTTCCACTGGGCAGTAGTCCCGCATGTACTGCTATATGCGGCCAGTCAATCACTTCGGACCACTCGCCGTACAAAGCCGGATTCAACTTATATTCGTTAGACTGCGCGCTGCTCACTCCGTACACCGCCACTTCAGCAAGGCTCAGATAGCCCGATGTATTACGCTGCACACGAACGTAGCGGCCCTTTGATCTTCCGGACACAAGATACCGGGTACCCACACCGGCCACTTCAAAAGATTTCCACACCTGAGGGTCACTCACCAGATCGCTGAGGCTACGCCGACTCATATCTGTTTCAGACACAAAGACATAAAAGTGAGATAAGCGCTTTCCGCAACAGTCGCGACGGTTAAACAGTTTTATTCTGCCAATGGCAACCTGCTCACCAAGGTCCACCTGCCACCACGGTTCATTTTCAGCAACGGTGGATGTGACCGAGCGGTCGTTGTAGTTACCGTTGGTATTGCCATCAACCGCACGGGCCGCCACACCTCCGAATCCTGTGGATGATTGTGTTGCGACTTTACCCTCGGCGATGTTCGCACCGTAGACCTTTACTTCTGCAAGTGAGAGTATTCCGGCATCGAGCTTTTGAATGCGAACAAAGCGACCGGTCGCAGGCACGGTTACATTCAAATTGCCGTTCAGAGCCACGGCCGGCACATGATGATGACTCCACACACTGGCATCCGCGAGTAATTCACTCAGGCTTCGCTCGCGCATGTCATAGTCGCCGACAAATATATGGAAATTTGCCAGACGCTCGGCACAGCAGTCGGCACGGTTCCACAACTGCAGGCTGGACAATTGATAGTTCTGTCCGAGGTCCACCTGCCACCAGGGCTGATTCTCGTTAGTCGTGGCGGTAACAGATTCGTTGTTATAAGCACTTCCGCCGGCATTACCATCGACCGCTCTGCCGGCGATGCCTCCATAACCGGTCGACGACTGGACAGCTGTCTGACCACGCGCCAGATCAACATTTTCGCTCTGAGCCAGCGCCTCACCGATCTGCAGCCCCATATCGCCCGGATTAAGCGGGAGCTCATCTGCGAAATAGCCAGGGTATCCAACAGCATTTTGAGCAGCCGGACTATCCACCGGGTTCACCAGAACTGCCTCGTCACCGCAGGCGGATAACATCAACAGGCAAACCACCGGAAATAAAATTCTGTACATATTTGATCCGCAGAAAACTAATTAGCGAAGAATCCACTACAAATCCCTGCGGCAAGTGAATGAAAAAGCTTAACTTCGGGCGCTAAAAAATACCCAATGAGAAATCGAACCTGACACACTTCACATTTATACATTGCCTATTTCTGACACCGTCAGTCTGGCTGCGTTTTGCAACACCCGGCGGTAAGTGAAGTCTATTTAAACGGGTCAGCTGAAAGCCGGGATAGCATGGTGTACGTATAAATCATTCATTAACCGGATCAATGATCGCGTCGTTGTCTGTGCAGTCTGCATACGTGCACGCAGTAAGTGCGAGGTTCCAGTTATCTAACGTGATTGCCAAAGACAACACGAATAACGAGCACTTTCTGTTCTGCACTTACAGATACCTGACTTGCGTTGGCTCCGTTACAACGTCATACACTTATATTTAACGCAACTTATTAGTCACAGTTTCCACTAAAATGGTTGACAGCAACTTTTAGCTCGCTATACTTGCGCCCCCTGTTAAAGCGCAACTCTATACTTACTAGCAAGGCAAGAGCGATACACACTTGAAAACGAATTCAGCAAGCTACCGTACAACATATTCACCACAACACCTCAAAGGTTTGTGTGGTGAATTGGCTGCGCTTAACCGCACGCCAATATGTGTGCGCAACACTACAACACTTATATTAATGTAGCCTTGCATTTTGCTGGCTGCGTAAACGGCCAGCAGGACTTTCGAAAGCCCCGGTTGGTCTCAACCGGGGCTTTTTTTTGCGTTACAGCAAAAGCATCCCCGCAATCAAATGTATTGACGACACTGTTCTCAGCGGTGCAGGTTCTGTACGCCTGCCCTGTGCACCCGGGTTTCCCGTTGTGTATACAGAAAACAGTTGAGTCCTGCATACCGAGTTAGCTCAACGGTAGAGCATCAGACTTTTAATCTGACGGTTACGGGTTCGATTCCTGTACTCGCGTCTTCCCTAACACGGAGAACGCCCGCCTGGAAAGGCTCACTTGGTAGACCGGCTGGTAACAGCCAACTGGAACGGCTCCGGTACAGGTGCCGGCGAACCGGTCAGCCCGCTGATCAAAGTAGTCAAACACCTGTACAACACCGGCGGCGTCTGCGTGATGAAACAGATAGATCACCAGCGAACAGTGACAAGAAGTTTATGCACTGCGTCGCCCGTGATCATTCGCATTATCACCGACCTTTAACACACGTACCGGATAGGTTGGTGCGGGTGAATTGTGTTCCTGCACGGGAACAAACTAAGGAGTAATAAAAATGAAAATCCGCACTGTCATCGCGCCAACTGAACGTGGACTGATGATAAAAAACAAAACTATTGTCGATATTCTGCCGGCAGGTGTGTATTGGCAACTGCCTATGCCTGACAGCTGCATTCGTGTTGTTTCTATAGAACAGGCACGCTGTAACGATTCACAAGTGCTTACTCTGGTAAAAACCAATCCGGCACTCGCAGAGCGTTACTTCATTGTTGCGGACTTATCCGACACTGAAGCAGGTGTCGTTTATCAGGACGACAAGCTGGTGGATATTCTGCCACCTGCTGGCACTGCCATGTATTGGCGCGGTCTGGTAGAGACACGAGTCGAGCCGGTAGACACTTCTGAAGTACTTGGAGTAGATCCGCAACTGGTGCGCACTATCGGTCGAACCGGTGCTATCGCAAAACGTGCCGGCGAACTGGGTGCCATGCTGGGTGTTGATGTGCAGCAGAAGCAGGTTGGTTTTCTGTACGACAACGGTGTGCGTGTAGCTATGCTTGAGCCGGGTTATTACCTGTACTGGAAGTTCAACCGCAAGCTGACTGCCAAGGTGATGAACACCCGAATGGTGCTGACTGAAGTCAGTGGCCAGGAAATTCTGACCAAAGACCGGGTCAGCCTGCGGCTGAACCTGTCTGCGATCTATCAGATTGCAGACCCGGTTTTAGCGGAAGACTCACTGTCCAACATTGACGAGTACGTTTACCGTGAATTGCAACTGGCGTTGCGTCGAGCGGTCGGCGGTCAGACACTGGATCAGTTGCTCATCGACAAGGCAGCACTGGATGAAGCAATCACTGCAGATGTGACTGACAGACTGGCACAGGCGGGTCTGGCGTTACAAAGCGTCGGCGTCAAAGATGTCATTCTGCCCGGTGATATGAAGGACATTCTGAACCAGGTGGTGGCGGCCGAGAAATCGGCCCAGGCCAACAACATCAGACGTCGTGAAGAAACCGCAGCGACCCGCTCGCTGTTGAACACCGCGAAGCTGATGGCCGACAACCCGGTACTGGTGCGTTTGAAAGAGCTGGAGGCACTTGAAAAAGTCACCGGCAACATCGACCGCATTACCGTATTTGGCGGCATGGAAGGCGTAATGACGGATCTTGTAAAAATTGCAGAGTCCTGACTTGCAGCTAAATGAGAATGCCTCCGGCAATCCGGCCGGAGGCGCCTGACCACCATCAACACGGGCATCACCGTAAACCTCTGCTTTTTACCACGCAGCTGCTATATAACTCTTCAACAATCCAATGCGCTTACCGCGGCATTAGCGATTTAGCTACGCTTGCTGTAAGCTTCGCGACCTCCCTCCCGCCCTCAGCAACCACACGATTAGTAAAACACATGAGCTTTGACTCACTCGATTTAAATGAATCGATTCTAAAAGCAGTAAACAAGCAGGGGTACACCACTCCATCTCCAATTCAGGAACAGGCAATTCCGCTGGTTTTGAAAGGCCACGATCTGATGGCTGCGGCGCAAACCGGCACGGGTAAAACCGCAGGGTTTACATTGCCGATTTTGCACAACCTGAACAAGGGTAAGCCGGTAAAAGCCAACCAGGTTCGGGCGTTGATCCTGACACCCACTCGTGAACTGGCAGCCCAGATCTACGACAATATTGAGCAATACGGCAAGTACCTGCCGCTCAAAGCCAATGTCGTTTTCGGTGGTGTGAAAATAAACCCGCAAATGATGCGTCTGCGCAAGGGTACCGATATTCTGGTTGCCACCCCCGGGCGGCTGATTGATTTACATAATCAGAATGCCGTGCGATTCAATCAGCTCGAGGTGCTGGTGCTGGACGAAGCAGACCGGATGCTCGATATGGGATTTATTCACGACATTAAACGCATCTTGAAAGTACTGCCTGAAAAACGCCAGACACTGATGTTTTCGGCAACGTTTTCCAACGATATCCGCGCACTGGCAAAACAGTTTCTGCATCATCCGAAAGAAGTCTCTGTCACCCCGAAAAATTCCACAGCTAAAACCGTTTCACAAACGGTTCATCCGGTAGATAAAGCCAATAAAACATCCCTGCTAAAGCATTTGATCAAGGATAACGGCTGGGATCAGGTACTGATATTTGTGCGCACCAAGCATGGTGCAAACCGACTGGCCAAACAACTGACCACTGCAAACATTCACGCATCTGCCATCCATGGCAACAAGAGTCAGGGAGCCCGCACCAAAGCACTGGCTCAGTTTAAAAATGGCGAGTTACAGGCGCTGGTGGCGACAGATATTGCCGCCCGCGGTATAGATATAGATGAATTGCCACACGTTATTAATTTTGACCTGCCGCAGGTGCCCGAAGACTATGTACACAGAATCGGCAGAACCGGCAGAGCCGGTGCCAGCGGCGAGGCGGTCTCTCTGGTCAGTGCCGACGAGGTCGACATGCTGCGCGATATCGAGCGCTTGATAGGTAACGCCGTTAAACGGGTGGAGATTGACGGGTTTGAACCCGACCACGTCGTGCCCGGCACACCGGCAAGCCCGGTAAGACTGGCCGCTAAAAAGCCGAAAAAACCCAAAAAGAAAAGAACCGGCCCACCGGGACCTGCCGGTGGCTCCGGTAAGTCAGCGGCCGGTTCGGGTAAAAAGCGTCAGCCGGTGGCGAATGCCAAATCCACCGCTCGCAGGCGTCGGCGACCACCCGCCGGCAAAAAAGTCAGCAATGGATAAAAAGCACTTGAGCCCGCGCTGTGCTGCTCACACGATCCATTAATCCTGCGTCTGCGGCACACGTACAAACACAATAAAAACACCACACCGGGCAGGTAAATACGACTTTAAAAAAGCTGTAATAGCATACAAATGCGCTTTTTAGGCAGTCACAGCTCTGGAGCACGGGCAAATGCGTTACCCGATCCGAGTGGCTGGAGTGTTACTTTTAGCCGACTATTTCTGTCACTGGCAACCAATCAGTGCATTGCTCTATCAACGACTTATCAGAGGCTGCGAATCCAACAGCCACTTTATCGCTACCGGCATAAGAGGCATTTAACTCAGTCACCTGCCGGCCACCCTCATTGCCATCTATACAAACCGCTGTCACCGCTGACTGCTGGCTGAGTGCATTGATTCGATACATGGACACCAGCTCGTCGATATCTATCTGTCCCGGTGCCACCGGCGCACCGAAACTGGCATAGGTTATTTCGCCACCCATCACCGTGGTGAGAATTCGGCTGCATGCACCATGCGCGCCCATTGCAAAGCCAATACGCCGGACTTCATTATTACCCTGCCCCGCCCATTTCAGCATAGTTAAAGCGTCTTCCAGACGCGATGCGGTCGGCACCACTTTGATCGCGCGCGCACCACTGCTTTGCATGCGGTCGGTTAATTCCTGCAACTCTACGGCTGTCGGCATTGCGTTAAAGTCGTGATAACTGAGAATCATCGCAGCCGCGCCGTCGCGCACAGACGCTGCTGCATCGGTGCCAAACTCAAGATCAAACATATCCGCACCGGCCTCGACTGCTTTGAGGCTGATCGCTGCACGTTCATGCTCCGAGCCTTCAAACGTACCGCCATGAGTGGGGTGCCGCAACGTAAAAAGTACCCCCAGCCCCTGCTTCTTGCTGGTTTTTATCAATGCCAGCAGATCGGCCTCATTGAGACCCTTGTCGATCAGCAGGTCGGCTCGCAACTCGATACAGCCAAGCCCCATGCGTTTGGCCAGTGCCGCTTCATCGGCAGCATTGGCCACCACACCGATGATACCCTTCAGGGGAAATCCGACAGATGGTTGCACAGAATTATCCAATAGAAATTGCCGGCAAGGATACCGCTTTTGCCGCCTCGATAACACTCATGCCTGCAAAAGCAGTGAGACAGCTACAGTAAATCGGCCGCGACGGTGATCAGCTCAAGTAATGTGTTGCTTTGCGTGCGCGCCACCAGCGGATGCAGATATTTTCCCGGTATTCATTGTGACGCAAACTCCCGCTCAACCAGGTCGCCCACAGACTCGGCATTCGGGTCTTTATCGGCAGCGATGGCAACGCGCGGCTCGGGCACAGGTGTGTCGTAGGCGTAACCCGGGTCTGTTTTCTGACGACGCCAGGTGGCTCGCATCTCTTTCCAGGCACCCAACAGGGTTCTGGGTTGCGGCATATCATCAGCCACCGCTCGATGCAGCCGTGGCAGGTGATAGCACGGCACTGCAGCAAACATGTGGTGCTCCAGATGCCAGTTCATGTGCCAGTACAAAAATTCAGTCACCGGATCAAGCGTTACCGTGCGGGCGCACTTGCGAAAGTCGTTCACACTCGAACGCAGCCCGCAATGCATAGTCACACCGACAAAATAGCGATGCCAGTTCGCAACGAATATAGAACCGGACACCAGCAGAATAATAATCGGCTGCCCGATCAAAACAGCAACCACCGCCACCATGGCATGGAAGGCCAGCATAGTACGGGACCAGTCAACCGCCGCTTTACGTTGCGAGTCATGCCCTTCGTATAACTCTTCACCCCACGAATTAAACGGGTTACTGAAATCATTACGCGCTATTTTCACCACGCCTTTGAAGGTCGGTATCAGTCCACGGGACTGATACCCGCCGAACAGGTTAAACGTAAAAAGCTGCAATATATAAAGCACACGCAATGATGGTGTTACCGGCAATATCTCTTCTCTGTCGCCTTCCAGGAACAATGTATAGCGATGATGATAATTATGGCTGAAGCGGTAGACCCGGAAGTTCAGCCACCCGAACACACAAAACAATCTCAGAAAAATTTCATTCAGCCACGGTGTTTTAAACACGGTGCGATGGCAAAGCTCATGATTGGGTGCGGTAAAAAATGATGCCACCGTACCATGCAAAAAAAGCGCAATGAAAAACCATAACCACTGCGATGCGTTAAACAGCATCAAACACGCAGTGCCGGTGGCCATCCACAAACCCAGATGTCCGGCGGCCTGAACAAACCCTTTAGCATCACTTTTCTGCACCAGCGATGACAGCACGGCTTTATCAATCGGACACCGATACCAGTCTATTTTCAGTGTCTTTCTCACCTGTGCCATCGGCGGAAAGTCTTTCGCCTGCGCTGCAGCCAACACCGGATTCACGAACAACCCTCCTCTGCAAATTTCAACAATCTAACTCAACAACACATCGACCAGGCTTTGTAGCGCTTACGCAAAAATCTCTTTAAACAACCCGACACAGGATCTGAATCCGTTTTCAAAGTCGCCGTCGCCCGGGTGATAAACACTCTCAAACGAGACAACACCTTCGTAGCTGTCGGCGCGCATCGCATCGGCCATCGGCCGAAACAAGTCTGCCAGTTGCCCTTCCCCCATTTTTTTTACCGTGAGGGTGGCACGCGGTGTATCAACGAGCACATCTTTTATATGTACATGCCCGAGGTAGCCGTCTTTAACTTCTTCATAGCCGTCGGGATAGGCAAGTTCATGACACCAGCAATTGTTGGCCGGATCCCACAGTACCTTCAGGGTATCTTTTGCATCCAGCTCATCAATGAGTTTTCGTGCAGTGTAATTGGAGTTCACCATGGTGCCGTTTCCGGTTTCCACCACCAGTGTCAGCCCCTCTTTTTTAGCAAGTTCAACAGCCGGTGCTATCAGCGGAGGCAGGGTGTCCCAGGCACCGTGAGCTACATTCCATTTTTCTGCACCGTTGTTGCCCCACAGAATTTGTTCTTTTTTACTGGTCATGATACGCACCAGCGGTGAGCCAACTACATGCGCCATCTCTATTACGCGTTTTAACGAATCCATATGTCGGGTATGTAGTTCGTCTCCCGGTTTATTAGCAGTGGTCATTCCTGCAAAGATATGCCGCGACAGGCACGACACCGGCTTACCATGCGCCTCAAGCAAGGCCTTTATCTGTGCAACTTCCTGCCTGCTGTGATCTCCCACCTCTTTGTCACCGACAAACTGCAGCTCGGCGTATTCCAGATCAAACTCATCCATGACATTCAGTGTATGCGCCAGATCGCGGCTGACGCCATCACATATCAAACCCAGTTTCATGTTCTATTTCTCATTTGTGTACCGAGGTTATCGATGCAGCTCCGCATCAACAATGTCTTCCATTAAGCGGGTACATACCCAGTTATCCCCATTGGGGTATTTCGTTTTACCGGCCTGAAATATCTGCATGGCTGTTGCTGCCGTTTGCATCGGAACCCCCTGCTGCAAAGCGAAATCCAGTGAGATGGTTAAGTCCTTGTGCATAGTATTAATGTGACTACCCGTACCTTCAAATTTACGATCGATAATGTTTTCAAGCGCACTATTGGCGACACCGCAACCCGCACCCGAGGTAGAAAAAACATTGTAGAGCGTTTCACCTTTGACACCTGCCTTAGCCGCCAGCGCGGCCGCTTCAAAGGTGGCAGAAAAGATCGGTCCGATCAGCGACTGCAAACAGGCCTTCATCACCTGCCCCTGACCGGGTTGATCTCCTACGCGATGGATCGTTTTGGATACCGCCTGCATAACCGGAGCTGCCGCTTCCATTGCCGCATCAGTGCCGGCGGCCATCATGGTCAGTGTGCCGCCCTGCGCTCCGGGAAATCCACCGGACACAGGTGTGTCTATCAGCTCGATACCACACCCCTGCATCGCCTCACCGATCTCTACCGCTTCGGCGGGTTTGATGGTGGCGCTGAGTATGACAATACCGCCTTTACCCATGGTGGCGACTAACCCCTGCTCGCCCAGAATGACCTCTTTTGCTTCATCGCCATTCATGACCATCACAAACACTGCATCGCTGTTGCGGCCAACCTCTGCGACATTGCCGGCAGCACTTCCGCCAAACTCTGCAAAGGCCTGCAAACGCTGATCAATCAGGTCGTAGCCGGTAGTTTGAAAACCGTTTTTAATCAGGTTCAGCGCCAGTCCACTGCCCATATCCCCTAGTCCGATAACCCCTGCACGCTTCATTTGATCGCCTTATTGTTGTGGTGTGCGCACGATACGAGAGTTATCACAGGAAGTTCAAGCGCATTACATCAATTGATGGTTTTTGATTGATTTGAAACCGCGTATTGTTCAATATTTGATGTAATTTGAGGCAGATACCCGACCGTTGAAACACTCCCCGAGAATCCCCGACATTGCCAGGCATGCCGGCGTCAGCACCGCAACCGTTGATCGTGTACTAAACAACCGGCCCAATGTCCGTGCGTCTACCCGTCAGCGTGTGCTGCAGGCGCGCGATGCGCTGGAATCGGGCACCGTGTTGCAGCAGCGACAGCGCCCCTGGCGGATCAAGGTTATTCTGCCGAGCAACGCCGGTCCTTCCACAGAGTATTTTGCCCGCTGCATACAACAACTGGGCAGCTTCGGTCAGGCAACGGTCGAATGTGAGTTTGCTGTCAAAATGGAACCGGTCGCACTGGCGCGTAAACTACGCGCATGCGTAAACCAGCGCATTGATGCGGTTGCTTTTCAGGCACTGGACGACCCGCGTGTTGCACACGCATTGGCCGAACTGAATCAGGCCGGCATTCCCTGCGTGACGGTACTGTCCGGCATGGAAAGCGCGGAGGTGATCGGACATATCGGCAGTAATAACCGCGCTGCCGGACGCACCGCAGGCGTCATGATGGGCCACATGACACATACACCGGGTGATATTTTAATTGTCACCAGCGGGGATCTGTACCGGGCCCATGAAGCGCGGGAAATGGGGTTCAGAGCGGTAATAAGAAACCAGTTCCCGCAACTCAGGATCGCCACGTCACTGGTGGGGCGGGATGATATTGATCATACCTGTGACATCGTCTGCAGCGCACTGGAAAAATATGCTGCTGTGGTGGGTATCTATAACGTCGGTGCCGGCAACCGGGGCATAGCCAGAGCGCTGGCTGACGCCGCACTTGCCAGCGAGATTGTTTTTATCGGACACAACCTCACCCCTAAGACACATGCCTATTTACTGGACGGCACCATGAACGCGGTTATCCACCAGAACCTTCACAACGCCGCCAATGACACCATAGAGTTTTTAATCAATCATCTTACCGGGCAATCAGCGCCACCCGGGATGGTACCCGTTGAAATTATTACCCGGGAAAATACCGACGGAGTGATGTTCGAGTCATAACACGCTTTCGAAATATTCGTGTTTAAGCAGACATCATCGACTACCGGAACCATCTAACAGCAGGAGGAGTAAAGCCTTCAGTAACATATGTCAGACGCACGGAGCGCGATAACAGATTTGCCTGTTTTAGCATAATCACAGGAAAGCAATTCACTACTGCTGATACCCTGAACTCGCTAGCTCCGGGAAACGGGCAGACGACTCATCGCAACGTTAAACAACCACATGAGCGTTTGATGGAGAGTCTATTAATATATAGAGTGACTCTTGGTCACAGCGAGACAGATGTGTCTTTATGTCGCGATACTGTTTATCGCCTGGGGAAAAGTTATTATTCGATCTATAAATTTTAAGGGTTTTATCTGCTATTCACTATCGTGCGATTAACTCAACTCGCCGATTGTTTTTTCTGCCCTCAGCGGTGGCGTTACTGTCTATCGGTTCCATCTCTCCCAACGCCAGTACCCGGAGTCGACTGCGCTCTACTCCGCGATTATCGAGATAATTGACTACCGACCAGGCACGGTTCTCAGAGAGTATTTGATTAAAATCAACCGAACCATTGCCATCGGTATGCGCAGCCACTGTCATTTTCACCCCGGGACAATTCGACAGCGACCCCGCCACCTGATTCAGCTGCGCCCTCGCCTGTCGCGTGAGCTTTGCTGAATTAGTGCGAAAGTTAACGCCATCGAGTATACCAACGACACTGCGACAGTGATCGGTGAGCACCACAACCGGAGCCGGCATTTGCGGAGCAGGCTCTATGATCTGGGGTTCTGGAACAGGTGGCACCGGTGCTTTTGCAGCGGCGATTACAGGCACATCCGGCTGCATTTCAGTGGGTGCGGGCACACTTGTATAGCGTTGTGATAAATAGCGTGGCTTACCCATCCGATACAACAAGCCCAACTGTGCATATTGTATGTCTGCATCAAAGTTGATCGCCTCGGCTCTTAACGCAAAGCCGCTGCGGTGGCTGTATTCCAACCCGGCACCAAACAACACGTGGCTGTCATTTACCTGTTCAAACGGCACATTGCCAACCGGGGTATTTGATAACAACCCTACACCCAGCCTGCCAAACGCAGTGAACCCGTATCGTTTAAACCGATTGCGATCACCGCCGGCATAGACCAGGGCACTGATTCCATCTATGTGATAGTTGATACGACCGGCGGGTGACAACCCGGCACTGCCTAAATCTGCCGAATGCAGCTCCATAGACACCTGCCTGGTCAGATCCACACCCAGCTGAATCTGTCCGCCGTTGTTGACCCGATCATTTGGATCCCAGCCCGTGACCTCACTGGTATCCGGCTCAAGTCTGCTTAAGCCGATACCCACACCGCCGTACAGGGATCGTCTGAAAGTATCATCCAGCCTGAAGGTCTCATCCAGCTGCGGCTGACCCGCGAGCTGCGGATCAGGGTCAGCTGCCTGCTTACCTGTCTGCGCACAACCGATCAGTAACGCCGGCATCATTGCAGCGAGCAGTTTCTTTTGCCGACGTAGCAGCCACAGCAGCGACAGTACAAACATACCCGGCAGCAATGGATCTATACCTCGACCACTGCCCCCGATTGTACAACCACCACCTTCCAGACCGGTTTTAATCAGACCGGTGGCCGCACCACTACCCAGATTAGGCTGCTGGAAGTCCGGTATGCCATCACCGTTCGCATCCGGCAGAGATACGGTTGAAGCGAGCATGTCGGCAATACCATCGCCATTGGCGTCGATTGCACCGGATTCGACCAAATCGCTGACACCGTCATTGTCAGAGTCAAAGTCCTGAAAATCAGGTATCGAATCGCCGTCAGAATCTGTCGCCATCATGGGGACACTGCGAACTGCATCGTCAAGGCCGTCTGCGTCATCGTCGAGGAAGTCATCCACCACCCCGTCATTGTCGGCATCGACACCACCGGATTCGACCAGATCGCTGACACCGTCACCATCGGCGTCTATCTCAATCGCATCGACGAGTCCATCACCATCAGTATCTGCCGGTGCAACCGGTGCGGCTGAATCGTTAATGCCATCACCATCGGCATCGGCAAAACTATCGAGTCGTCCATCACCATCGGCATCAGCCGCCGGACCATAGGACTCTGACGCATCAGTGATACCGTCATTGTCACTGTCTGCATCACGAAAGTCAGCCAGTGAGTCATTATCGGAGTTACGCGGCGTGCGACCGGCACCGGTGGCAAGTCCGGATTCAGGCGATACCGCTGCGGTTTGACGATCGCTTTGCAGTGCGGGCTCGGCCCCGTCAATGATACCGTTGAAGTTGCTGTCCGGATGATCGGTCTCGAGTGTATCGAGCAGACCATCGTTGTCAGAGTCTCTGTCTTTAAAGTCAAAGACCGTGTCATTGTCTATGTCCGGCAGTTCGTAGTTCTCTATACCCGACTCCGGTGTGGTTTCGATGTCATCGGCCATACCGTTAAGACCGAACGCGAAGGATGGGTCGATCACGCCATCAGCATCGGTATCGAGCTCGTTCACTCGAACCATACCAATGCGCGCTTCGACAATATCGAAGATACCATCGTTGTCGACATCGAGATCACGAAAGTCAGGCACACCATCACCGTCGGTATCGTCTGCGCCTTCGAAGCCATCACTAATACCGTCATTGTCTGCATCAAGATCCTGGAAGTCAGGCACACCATCACCATCGCGATCAGCCGGTATGCCACCTTCGAATTCGGCTTCATCTGCATCGGATACACCGTCGTCGTCAGAATCCTGATCAAGGTAGTCGGGCACACCGTCACCGTCGGTATCGTTGCTGCCTTCCATCAGATCGGAAAGCCCGTCACCATCGCTGTCGGTATCGAGGTAGTCGGGGATACCGTCGTTGTCGTTATCACCGTTACCCTCATCACTATCGGTGATACCGTCGCCGTCAGCATCGGTATCGAGGTAGTCAGGGATACCATCACCATCGGTGTCGCCAAAGCCTTCTTCGACATCTGAAAAGCCATCGCCGTCGGCATCGGTATCGAGATAGTCCGGTATGCCGTCACCATCGAGATCACCGGCACCTTCACTGGCATCAGGGATACCATCACCATCGCTGTCGGTATCGAGGTAGTCG
>JAHDHK010000142.1:9829-14386 GCA_020631335.1 Chromatiales bacterium | reverse complement strand
CTATAACAACACCAGTGTACCGGTTACCGGCTGTAACACCGGAGGCGGATACCCCGATGGATTCGATGGCTGGAGTGCCAGGGGCATGTGGAGACAGGACGGAGTGCTGGAGAACTACGTTTATCACTCGGCACAGGAAAATTATTATGGCGATGACCTGTACTGGCAGGTCAGTGCAGAACCCGGCCAATGGCACCGCATACAGCACCGTATTCTACTGAACACGCCTAACGTTGCTAACGGTGTACTGGAGGCCTGGCTCGATGGCAGCAAAGTGTTGAGTCTGGATAACCTGATGTATCGAAAAACTGCCGATATTGGAATCAATCTTTTTTACTTCAGTACCTTTTTTGGTGGCAATGATCCCAGCTGGGCGCCGGCGAAAGATCAGAAGATTTCATTCGATAACTTTGTCATTTCCACTTTGCCTGCTGCATCGGGTGAGATACTGGCAGATGCACAGCAGGATGTAGCGTACAACTCATCAGCTTCAGCACAATTGATCGGGTCCGGCAGTGAACCCGCCAGTGCACAGGCCTTAGGTCGGGCGTTGTCTTTAAGCGATACTGAAGGTGAATCCTCTGCGGATTCCAATGAAGGTAATGCAGGCGGTGGCGGCACTATAAACGGCTTGGCGATGTTATGGCTGTTACTGGCAACCTGTGCGGGTCGTTGGGCTCAGCGCAAAAGAGTCTGTTAAAACGCTTGTCTTAACTGACGCCAAGGTACTGCATGACCTTGTTCGGGGTCAGGGCAAGATCACTGGTCGTCACGGTTTCCGGATTGCGTCCGTTTTCAATAAAAGCCACACGGTCCGCAATCGTGAGTACGGTATCGAGTTGGTGCTCAACCAGAACAATAGCGACGCCTTCATTTTTCATTTTAAGGGTGACTTCATCAATGAGCGCAACCATGGAAGGCTGCAGTCCTTCGGTGGGTTCGTCCAACAGCAGTACCCGAGGCTCCGTACTTAGCGCTCTTGCCATCGCAAGCATTTGCTGTTCACCACCGGACAGGGTTTCAGCGCGTTGTTTCATGCGCTCACGCAGACGCGGAAAAAGTTCCAGAACCCTCTCGCGCGTCTGATGGCCACGGCCCTGTACCATCAGGCCTATCTCAATGTTTTGTGCAACAGTGAGTTCAGAGAACAATCGCCGACCTTGTGGAACATAGGCGATGCCGTGTTTTGCTATCAGGTGTGCAGGTTCCGTATGAAGCGCCTTGCCGTTAAAAGAGATGCTGCCGGATTTAAGTGGCAGCAAGCCCATGATCGATTTAAGCAAAGTGGTTTTGCCGGCACCATTTCGGCCCAGCAGGCACAGGACTTCTCCGGGCTTTACACTGAGTGATACGCCGTACAGTACCTGCACATCACCGTAGCCGGTTTCAATGTTACTGACTTCAAGCATGGCTTGTTCCCAGATACGCTCGCTGTACCTCCTGATTGTTGCGTATTTCTTCAACAGTACCTTCAGCCAGTACTTCGCCGAAGTTGAGCACGGTAATGTAGTCGGCCGCGGCCATCACCACATCCATATTGTGTTCAATCAATAGTATGGTGGTATCACCTGCCAGCGATTTAATCAGTTGTATGAATGACTCTATTTCACTGGTAGACAACCCCTGGGTCGGCTCATCGAGTATGAACAGCTTCGGCTGTTGCACCAGTCCCATGGCTATTTCCAGTAAGCGCTGGTGTCCGTAACTCAGGTCGCTCGCAATATGCTTCTGCCGGTCTGTCATGTTGACCCTGTCCAGTGCATCTGTAACGCGGCGGTTTACTGCACGCGATGATGCGCGTCTTGCAGCCAGCGCTACATTTTCGTGGACGGACAGCGCAGAGAAAATAGAAGTTATCTGAAAGGTATAGGCCATGCCGGCTGCTATTCGACGATGAGCGGGCAGGGTGGTGATGTCTCGATTGTCAAACCGAACTGTGCCACTGGTGGACTCTATACGACCGCTTAACATGCCGACAAACGTGGACTTGCCTGCGCCGTTGGGTCCGATCAATGCTCTGATCTGGCCGGCCGGCAGCTCGAAGTCTACGTTGCTGACGGCGGTAAGTCCGGCGTACTGTTTTGTCAGTCCTTTGGTGGAAAGCAGGGTTACGGCAGCCATGGCATTACCCGTTTACGCAGCTCTCCCGCAAGGCCCTGTGGTGCGAACAACGTCAGCAGTATCAGTGCGACACCTGCAACCAGTAAATACGCGTTGGTGAGTTCACTGGAGAAGTCGATCAGATAAAACATAAACACAGTGCCGATCAGTGGTCCGATTGTCGTGCCCGCACCCCCTAACAGCACATATAACAGTGGAAAAATCGAATACTGCACCGTAGCAAAAGTTGCCCCGACATAACCGAATAACAACGCATAGGCTGCACCGGCTGCACCGGAGATCACACCCGAGGCAATGACGGCCAGCCACTTGTGGCGCTGGACGTTGTAACCGAGCATGCGTGCACGCTCTTCGTTTTCCCGAATGGCGACCAGCGTCTTGCCAAACCCGCTGCATACTATCCAGCCGATAATGAACAGGCAGATGGCAAACAATACCAGTGCTGCAAAATATCGATTCCCCGCATCACTTAGATCAATGCCGGATAAAACGCGCTGGCTTTGCTGTATCACAAAACCTTCATCACCGCGGGTGTATTCTCCCGCCCATAGAATGGTGAGATAACCTGCCTGGGCAAACATTAAAGTCACGATCATAAATGCCACACCGCTGGTGCGAAGCGCCAGAAAGCCAATCACTGCCGATACGATCAGCGCTGTAATCAGCCCGGCCAGAATGCCCAGTGAAGATGACAGGTCCAGATGCTGCATCGCCATGCCGAGGCCGTACATACCGGCGGCAAAAAACAATGCGTGCCCCAGACTGAGCAGGCCCGTGTAGCCGAACAAGAGGTTATATCCCATGGCATAAACGGCCAGCACCATCACACGGGCCAGCACACCGCTATGGTATTCAGGCAGTATGAAATAGAGTCCTGCCAATGCTGCAATGAGTAACAGATGAAAAAGGCTAGTGCGTATCTGTTCTATCATGCGACACGCTTACCGAACAAACCCTGCGGGCGGAATATCAGTACAAATGCGACCAGCAGAGTGGCAAGAATTTTTGCCACGGTGGGCGAGAAAAATACTGAAATAATCCCGTCACTCATGCCGATCAGAATAGCGGCGACAATGGTGCCGGGTATGCTGCCCAGTCCACCGATTATCACCACAATAAATGAAAGCAGCAGCGGGTCGTGCCCCATCAGGTAGTGCGCTTGCTGGATCGGTACAACAAGCACTGCGGCCAGTGCGGCTATTGCCGCGCCCATACCGAATACCAGTGCATAGACGCGATCAACCGGTATGCCATATGCCAGTGCCATTTCACTGTCCAGTTGAGTGGCGCGCATGATCAGTCCGATGCGGCTGCGAGTCATAAAGATCCACAGGCCTATAAGAATCACCGCAGCAGCGGCAATGACGGCAAGCTTATAGGTGGTTGTACCCAGGCCCCATGGCCAGTACATACTGAATCCTTCTGCGGTTTTTTCGAACCAGGGCAAAGCTATGCGTTTGTTAAACGGCGCTTCTACCGGCCGTGCTTCCGGACCAAAGGTCATCAGTGTGGTTTGCTGCAACACATACAGTAAACCGATGGTGGCGACGATAGTGCGCTCAGGGTCATAGTTGATCCGGCGGAGCACGAAGTGATCGGCCAGCGCGGCTATCGCGCCGACTATGAGTGGAGCGGCGATCAGTGCCACCACAAATCCGTACGCCGGGTGTGCGCCAACCAGTGAGCTTATCCACCAGGCCAGAACGGCACCAAGCATAAAAAACTCGCCATGTGCGACATTGACGACCCGCATGATCCCGAACACAATGCTCAGTCCCACTGCCATCAGCGCCAGCACAGCGGCGTTTACTGCGCCTTCGAGTGACGCAAGTAAAAAATGAGGACCAAATTCCATCGGCGGCTTTTTATAAGAGGGTGAATGCTTGAATTACGGAAAGGCGTTTCCGAAGTAATCTATTAATAGCATTAAAACCGCGCTTTGACGGTTAATGTTGAATTACTATTGCGCGTGAAAAGCGTCGTGCGATGCAGGATCGCACGACGTAAAATCAATTTCTTGTGATTAAAAAGACTGTTGCGTGTAGTCGACTTCATCCTCGTACAGCGTGTCTTCAATTGACGTGGTATGGGCGAGCACCAGCTTGCCTTCGGACACTTTGGAAATGTATTGATGTCCGAATGTCTGGTGTGTCTTGCCGTTAAACCTTTTTGCACCCTGTGGATGCTCAATCGAATGCGGCATGTCAGACATTGCCTCCACCGCTTCGATCAGACTGGCGCGGTCAGCAGGGCCTTTGTAGTCCGCCGCTTCCATACCGCGTTTGATGATATGCAGCGTCTCCCAGCAGCCGAACATATGAGCGTAGGTTGAGACGTCTTTTGCATCGGACACGGACGCACCGTTTGCGTCGACACCCACTGCCTCGCGGTAGGCCTTGTCAAACTCGGACTGATCTTCCTGTGCGTAGCGTGGAT
>JAHDHK010000142.1:0-9819 GCA_020631335.1 Chromatiales bacterium | reverse complement strand
CTTTAACAAAGGTGAGCACTGCAGGGCCGACCATGACATGGTAGATGACTTATGTATCACGCGGGATTTTCGGGAAATACTTGGTGAATGATGTTTCAGTGGGGGGAATGGCGATTTTTTCCAGAATAGTGCCACCTTTGGCCTCGAATGCGGCAGAGAAGTAATCGCGGTGATCGTGTCCGAATGCAAAGTCGGGAAAGATCATCGTGACCTTTTTGCCGAGATTTTCCGAAATGAACGGGGCCATGGCTTCGACCTGACTTTTTACATCGGTGATGCCGGGTTGGAGGGTATAGCGATTCAGTGCTCCGCTGGCAACATGGTGTCCCTCGGATACAACAAAGTAGGGCATTTTCAGCTCGCCCGCGCGCGGGGCCGAGCCATACACGACATGGCTGAACAAGGTGCCGAATGAAACGTCGCAGTTATGCTGGCTGGCAAACTTTTCAACTACCTCGGCACCGCGTTTCGGGTCAGTGCCATCGTCTTCAGCAACAATTTCGATCATTCGCCCATTGATGCCGCCGGCGTCGTTGATCTTCTGCACGCAGGCTTGTGTCGTGCGGTCGTACCAGCGACCGTAGGCCGCGCCGATGCCGGTACGGTGTACCTGAAAGCCGATCTTAATGGGCTCAGCACTGTGAACCTGCGAATAACCGCCAAGACCGGGGAGCAGTCCGGCTGCCGCAACACCGCCAGCGCCGGCCGCCATCGATTTCAGAACCATTCGCCGGTTGAATTTCACAGCAGGTTGCTTTTTGTCGGACATACTGTTTCCTCGTGATCTGTGACTATGCAGAATCCCGATGTTGTCTTGGATCGAGTGATTTGTCCAATTTTTTGCGGCTTTGGTGATTATTGCGTCGCCTGAAGAATCAGTCAGAAGCTGTTGATTCTCGGGAAAGCCCGGGTTTCCCGCCCGGTCAGTGGTCGCGTTGTCGCGGCACTCCCGACAGGTGGTTCAGGCGCCCCTGGGTGCGGCCAGCAGCCAAAGCCCGAGCAAGGTATACAACACCATGAACGCGGCCATCGGTGCCTGGCTGACAGTGGCAGCACGGGGTTGTGGCCACAGCCTCAGCGCAATGCGGTGGGCAAGCAGGATCGAGATCACATGGCCGACCACCACAGATGCTGCCTGCGTCAGCCAGATGGTTCTTACACTGGACTGCGTGTTGAAGAAGCCGGTTGTCACATAGAAGCGGCCGAGCCCCAGCAGATCGCGACCATTTTGCAACGGGTCGGTTAGAGCGGCGACCGTGTACTGGATATTGACCATAAATGCGGTCAGGTAATGCGCAATATGATAAGCCAGCGCTATAGGAAGAATGGCGATGGACAATTCGGTGGACGCGGTTAGCAGCGATACCCGGGTGCCGGCAATCCGGTTGGCTGCCAGACTACCGGTCCAGACACAAAACACAAAACAGATAATCAGCAACAGTGCGGAAATTAGCAGTCCCGCTACGGTTTCGAAGATGACAGCAGACCTGCCTGGAAATTCCAGCGGGTTGATACCGATCAGTTGCAGCCACCAGAAGGTCTCATTCAGTCCGTCAAAACTGCCGATGGCCAGCAGCGCCAGCGTAAATACTGCGCCACTGACGGTGATGAGATGTGTTGACGGATAGAGCCCTTTCCAGCCGCAAAATCCCGCGGCCACATGACCTTGAAACAACCCGAGGGGTGAGATCGCTGCCATACGCTGCATGACCATAGAAAAGCACTCACCGCGCGCCAGCCAGGCGTTTGTGCCGAACAGATAACAGCAAATCAGGGTAAACAGCAGGTATCCGGTGACAACTGTGGCCAGCCTGAACGGGTCTTCCGGGGCGGTATCAGCAAGTGTGAAACTGCTGAACAACAAAAAGCAGACAAGGCCGGGCCAGCAACCGGCACTGTCGGGTAAAGCAAATTTTCCGCACCATTGCCCGGCGATTCCACACCAGGGGTTGATGTACCGCCAGACATTTCCCAGCACTCCGTGCAGGCTGACTAATGCAATCCAGAAGACCGTCCAAACGCTCAGCGGCAACAGATTTCGAAGTGGATCGTGAGTGCCTGTAAAACCGATAAAAAGCAGGAATATCACGATAGTGAGTGTTGTCAGACTCAACAGATTTATCAGGCGATTCGTCCACCCTGGCACGGGTTTCAGGTGCAACAATAGTTTTGGGGTAAACAGCGTGGAGGTAAAAGAGGCAGGCAGAACGATCAATGCAAGAATGGTCAGGACAACCGTCAACACGCCCGAAGAAATGTAGATGTCGGTAGGGAGCAACAGCACAAAGCCCTGCTCAGACGTATGCGCGGTGGCAGTCGGTGAAACGGATGTGACGACGATGCCAGTGCCTGTAAGGAGTAACTGTTTCAAACGCCGGGCTTTGTTTTTTTCATTAAATCAGGTAGTCGAAAGTAGGGTGTTCTTCGGGCGGCCACTTTTTTCAGCGGCACGCGATAGTCGGGATGATACTCCGTAACCTGTTTTGACGTCAGTCGTTAACAGAGGGCTGCGGGAGGCGCACAGGTGTGATGTAACAGTTTTCGCAATGGCTGGCGATAACAGAAATAGCCATAAACGATATCGGCGCGCTCATTTGCACACTGGCGATAGCGGTGTACGGATCTGTGATTTGCTACACCTGACAGTCGCACACCGGTGGCATGTTAACTGCGTGACCATAGTCGAGTCGCACCTGATTTCGGGCTCGTTGTAACCCGTGACCATTTACTTGCTAGAAAGGCCATTCCTTGTCTTCCTTACCAGAGCCAAAACTGGATTCTGCTGGCGAAAGCGATTCGTTTGCGGAGATCGTGCAACAGTATGTTGTCAATATCCAGGAGCCGGATACACCTTGGCTGAAACGACTTAACAACGACTTAACCCGCGTCAACGTAAATTCGCTTCCGAAAAGTTATCGTGTCGCCAAGCGAGCGATGGACATCGTCGGCTCCGTGTTTCTTGGCGTGGTGTTGCTGCCCGTGTGGGTGGTGGTGCCTTTGTTAATCAAATTATCTGCAGGCCCCGGCCCGGTGATCTTCAGACAGACGCGGGTAGGTTTAAACAACCGGGTACTTGCTGCCAATGAAAACGGTCAATGGGACGGCGTCGACAGACGTTCGCAGGCTGCCTACGGTAAACATTTTACGCTGTATAAGTTTCGGACCATGATTGCCGAGGCCGAGAAAGACGGCGCTCAATTCGCGCAGAAAAATGACGTCAGAGTGACAGCACTCGGCAGGTTTCTGCGTAAGACCCGGATCGACGAAATCCCTCAACTCGTCAATGTGCTGCGCGGCGAGATGAGCCTGGTTGGACCACGACCCGAACGCCCCGAGTTTGTTGACAAGCTTTCCAGCGAAGTGCCGGGCTATCTCAACCGGCTCGGCCTGCAGCCGGGTCTGACCGGCATCGCACAGATCGAAAACGGTTACGACAACAACACCGAGAGTTTCCGCCGTAAAGTCGCTTACGATATGCAGTACTTGCATCATTGCAGTATCGGTAACGATATGCGGATTCTGTTTCGCACCGTGCATGTGATACTGACTGGTAAAGGCGCGTTGTAACGTTTCCCGTATAATGCAGCGCTGGGGCTGGTCGATTACCGGACAGCATAGGCAGGTGTTGCAAACATAATTCGGGGAACTGCATGGGCCTTACCAGTGCTTACGCACGGCTTGTGGCGATAATCGGCGGTGCAGCAATAATGATGCGACGCTGGGGCAGAGAGACTGATCCGCCTGCTGTTGGCCTGCAACCCGATATTCCAGACGCTGCAGCGCAAAACATCCCGACACTTAAAATGCCCACCGCCCGAGGCTGGAAAGACGGCGAGTTGCCAGTGGCAGCAGAGGGCCTGGTGGTTAATGCATTCGCCTCCGGATTGCTTCACCCTCGCTGGATATACGTGTTGCCAAACGGCGATGTACTGGTTGCCGAGGCGTTACAGGAGGCGGGACCGGTAAAGACGCCGTTCGACTTTGCCATATACAGCACCATGAAGCGCGCCGCTGCGGTCGGCGTATCAGCTAATCGTATATCGTTGCTGCGTGACCGGGATGGCAGCGGTGTGTCGGCGCCCAGACAGACTTTTCTCGATGGTCTGACGCAGCCGTTCGGCATGGCACTGGTAAATGATACGTTTTATGTGGGTAACACGGATGGCGTAATGGCATTCAGTTACCGTGACGGCGACGAACAGATTGAAGGGCAGGGACAGCGCGTTGTCGATTTTAAAGCGGGCGGACACTGGACACGCAGTTTGTTGCTCAGCCCTGATGGATCAAAACTTTATGCCGGTGTCGGATCGCTCAGCAACATTGCTGAACAGGGTTTTACCGCCGAAGAAGGACGGGCTGCGATCTATGAGCTGGATCTGCACAGTGGCGAAAGCCGGATCTTTGCCAGTGGTCTTCGCAATCCGGTTGGACTGGCCTGGGAGCCGGTGACTGGAAAACTGTGGACCGTTGTCAACGAACGCGACGGACTGGGGGATGAGGTACCCCCGGATTACCTGACGTCGGTGAAGGAAGG
Organism: Chromatiales bacterium; assembly: GCA_020631335.1. GTDB lineage: Bacteria > Pseudomonadota > Gammaproteobacteria > Granulosicoccales > Granulosicoccaceae. The sequence continues at coordinate 5,285 of JAHDHK010000142.1, read as the reverse complement.
TGGTTTTTACGGCTGGCCTTATTGTTACTGGGGACAGACGGTGGATGATCGCGTTGAACAGGATCCGGCAATGGTTGCTAAAGCCACCAAGCCCGATTATGCGCTGGGCGGACACACTGCCTCATTAGGGCTGTGCTGGATGCCCGCCGGTACGCTCCCTGGGTTTGACTCGGATGGTATGGTAATCGGGCAGCATGGATCGTGGAATCGCAGCAACCTCAGTGGCTACCGGGTTATTTTTGTGCCGTTCAGAAACGGTATGCCGGTTGGCGCACCGCGCGATATTCTCAGCGGGTTTTTATCTGAGGACGAGAAATTCTCTTACGGCCGTCCGGTGGGTGTGACGATAGGACCGGGACCGTGTCTGCTGGTGGCCGACGACGTGGGAAATGTGATCTGGCGTGTGACCGGGGCCGGTTGATCCAACGCGATGGCATAACTGTCGCATATCCTCGTTGATTCATCGATATGAGGTTGAAAATTAGTGGATTCAGTAGATCTGCCGATATTCGATTCAGATTGTGAGTCGTTGCAGAGTATTAGGGTTACCTTTAGCTTTCTATTGAATCAGCCGTGAATTTTAAAACGCATTACCCGGGCATCATCTCATCGGTAACTGGAACACCTGTTTAGCTATGTCCCGGCATCGTGGCGTTATTGGTGTTCTCACTGATGAATACATCGACTATCGGAAGATACTGGTCGACTGCCTCATCAGCCAGTGATGCGGGGTACGGTACCGTCTGCATCACTGCCGGGCAGCTCTCGATGCATAACGAGACGATGCCATCTGCGCCCACTGGACAACGGATCTACTCGCTTGCCTCTGCCGGACGCTTTGACGGAGTAATCTGTCTGTCTGGCACGTTAATCGGCGACATACAAGAAATGCCGGCGCTTGAGCAGTTACTTCAGCCGCTTGACATACCGGTGATCAGTCTTGGCGTCAAAATAGCCGACCAGAGCAGTGTGACTGTCAATGATCTCGGGGCGATGCAGGATCTTATGCGCCATCTGTTATCTGATCATTCCCGGCAGCAGTTTGCGTTCGTGCAGGGAAAGATAAACGATAGCTACTCCATGGCTCGTGAGCAGGTCTTTCGCGACATGCTGGCAATGCACGGACATGACGTTAAACCTCAAAGGGTGGTGTGCGGAAACTACGACACGGTAGAGTCTTATCGCGTCGTCTATGAATTGTTAAGAAACGACCCGGATGTCGACGTGCTGGTGGCTGCTAACGATATGATGGCGCTCAGTGCTGCTAAAGCTGCAAGCGCACTGGGTATATCGGTGCCACAGGAATTGTTGATCTCAGGTTTTGACGACACGCCCGACGCCACCAGGCATGCACCCGCTATTACCACGGTTAGGCAGCCGTTGCTGCAGATGGCGGATCGAAGTGTCAGCACCTTGCTTGACCATATCGAAGCAAGCCGCAATAAGCGCAGCATCACGATCAGACACACCGAAGTTGATAGTGAGTTGATTGTCCGGGGGTCAACTGTTGTTGCAGATCACACGGTTACCGGTGACGAGTTGGTCAGCGCGCAACGACTGGAAAACCAGTTGCAATCACTGATGTCCGGTCTTGCAGCACCTGGAGAAGAGGCGATTCAGACTGTCGCACAGGCACTGTGGGAAACCCTCCACAATGCACCTGAGGCGTTGCAGACCCTTATTACCAGGGAGCTCGAAGACACGATCAATCATGAGCATATTCATTGGTGGACAAATCTTTGCCATCAGATTGAAACGCTCGCAGCAGCACACCTGAACAGGCAGGACCGTATACATTTTCTGCCACAGATTACTGCGGCGATAGCACCGGTAAAAGAAAGAATCTGGTCCATGAATATGGATCGGGAATTCGAGATACGGCGATTACAGTCTGTACAAAGTGCGATTCAGCTGCAGCTGAGTGCCTGCACTGAAATAGATCAGATCTTATCTATCCTGAGTCAGTGGCTTGCCAATATTGAAGCGCGGCGATTTTACCTGGCTCGATTCGAAGCACCTTCTCCTGAACCGCACCTGTTTGCAAATGTGATTCAGTCATATGCCAACGGACAGGTAACCTCGCATCCGGAACAGTATTTTCGTTCCCGATTGCTGCTGCCTGCTGACAGTGTGACAGAGTTGAGCAAAGGGCTGTTGGTAATGGTCCCTGTTTTTGCCGGTGAAGATCTCTTTGGCTATGTGCTACTCGATCCCCGGGGGCTGAACAGACTGCGCCTCAATGCTGCCGCCAACGCGATTGGCAATGCAATGCGTAACCGATTTCTAATCAGCGAACTGGAAAAGCAAACCAACAACCTGCAGTCGGTGAATCACGATCTGTTCAAGCTGGCCAATTTTGATGCGCTCACCGGTTTGCCTAATAGATTAAGTTTTCAGCGCTATCTGCAGGATAACTGTGTAACCGCATTGCGTAACCGCGAGTCAATGTGTCTGCTGTTCATTGATCTTGATGGATTTAAGCTGGTGAACGATACACTTGGACATGCAGCGGGGGATCTGTTGCTCAAGACGGTTGCTGTTCGACTGAATGCTGTTGTCGATGACTATCCTGAAATTGAGTATTTTATCGCCCGACTGGGTGGTGATGAATTTACGATGGTACTTACCGGAGAATCGCCCGACACCGTCGTTCATCGCATCAATGAGAGTCTGCTGGAATCTATTTCCACCCCTTTTGCGCTGGGAGACGAGATGGTCAATGTGTCCGCCAGCATTGGTTTTGCCTTTTTTCCAACTCACGGTAATTCTGCAAGCGAAATTCTTAAATCTGCAGACATGGCTATGTACCGTGCTAAGGAGCTGGGTAAGAATCGCGTAGCGGTTTATACACCGGATATGCGTGTTGAAAATCTCTCCCTGCATGAGCAGGCAAATGCATTGCGTGAAGCTTTGCAGAGCAACCGTTTACAAATGTACTACCAGCCGCGTATTGATTTAGTCAGTGGTGAAGTGTGTGGAGTCGAGGCGCTTATGCGCTGGATCGATCCGGAGGCAGACGGACATCACTTCGTCGGTTCGCCTGATGAGTTTATACCGGTGGCCGAGCGCAGTGGTCTGATAAATGAGGTGGATGCTTTTGCGCTGGAGTCCGCCTGCGCACAAAGTCACCTTTGGCAATTGAGTGGGCAGGAAATCGTCATTTCTGTCAACGTGTCAGTGTTAACGTTGCAGCACGACGATTTCATCGGGCTGTTAACACGCATGCTGCAAAAGTATGACGTCCGACGGAATCAACTCGAGCTTGAGATCACAGAAAGTGGTGCTATGCGTAAGGTCGAGGAAAATCTGGAAAAGCTCGGCAGGGTGCGGGCGCTCGGTGTTGGCTTATCAATTGACGACTTTGGTACCGGCTTTTCGTCGTTGAATTATTTAAAGCAGTTGCCGGTAAACAATCTGAAAATTGACCGATCGCTTATTAGCGGTATAAACAGTGATCCCGATACTGACGGTGTGGAAAAATCTATCGTACGCTCCGTTGCTGTCCTCGGGGCCAGTATGGACTTCGGGTTAATTGCTGAAGGAGTGGAAACTCACGAGCAGCTGGCCTTTGTTAAGTCTGTCGGTTGCCAGCAGGCGCAGGGTAACTACTTTTCTGCGGCGTTGCCTGCGCAGGAAATTGCCAGTCAATGGTTTTCATCACTGAAAGGCAAGGCGGCCTGAAGTCGTCACGACCATTGGGACAAAGCCTGCCGATTCACCGGGCACGTCGTAGATGAGTGGTTCCAGCGGGCTAGCCTGACAGTCGAATCGAGTCGTCAGTGAATGCCGTGTGAGCTGTCATAGTGTTTTAGATTATTCAGCAATCGCTGTTGTTGTTTAAGCAGTTGATGACTGTCCGGGAAAATCATCAGTTGGTAGTCAAGGCAATCAACGACGGCATCAAGCTGGCCTGCCTGCCAGAAAATAGCTTTAAGATTTTCCAGTATCCGGCTCAGAATGTCAGCATCTGTGGCGCGGCGAAAATGGTTCGGATCCGGCGTTACCCCGGTTTCGCTAAAGCGTTCGTAGCATTCCTGTTTATTGGTAACTTTGACATCGAATACATCGATGAACTGTTGCCCGTGTCCATTATCTGTAGCGATCAGGAAGTGCCCCGGAAAATTAATACCGATTGCAGAGAATGAATGCTTGTGCAGTCGTTGCACCACGGACAGATAAACCACACCGAGTGTGATTGGTATGCCGGTTTTTCTTGTCAGTACCTGATTGAGAAAACTATTGTTGACGTCGTAGTACTCGCTTGAGTTGCCCTTAAAACCGGCCTCCCGGAAAAACGCTACCAGTGAGTGAGCATCATTCACCGGCGTGTCATCGGCGAGCAACGCCAGTTGTTCGATGACAGCCAGTTCATCACTTATGTTGATATGGGGTTGATAGTTTTTTGCGATCAGCAACGCGCCGGTAGCCAGGTCCGGATGTTGAGAAGAAATTAATTGTAGAAACTGCTTTTTATTATTCACTACCGCTCACTTTATCCGCGCCATTGCCGGTAGCCGCCTGTATCAATGTGAAATCGGATACCCTGATATAACCCTAGCCCCATGCTTAGCTGATTGCCATGTACTTTCCATACTTTCTGCAGCCGGTTGTGTAACGTATTACGGGTCAGGTTTGTTGCAGGGATCAGATCGAGTGCAGAAAACTCCAGGTGTTTACTGCGTCTGGCTCCACCAGCGACGCTATTGTAGGCCTGCGTTCGGAATCCGGAGACCACCTTGATTGGTCCCACTGCGGGTATGATGAAACGGTCCAGTAATTTCAGTGTCAGTACCATGTTCGGCCATAGCGACGGTGCCGGAACCGCGTACCTTGGCTGGCGATGCTCGTCCCATTGGGTGCCTTGCTGCAATAGTTGATGTAACGGGGCGACATGGCTGACCCGGTGGCGTGCCAGGAAGTCTGACAGCTGCCGGATGGCCACACGATTTCCGGAAGCCTGACTGAATGTTAAAAAAGAATCAGGTGGCTTTGTTGCCGGGCCGCGACTGGCGCAGGACACACAGATCAGCGCAATAAAAGTCAACAACAACACTCTCATAGGCGATTCAATCAACTGGAAGCAATAGAGGCAGGATTTTTTCACTGATGTCGACAAACAGCAGCAGCGTTATGCCGGCAATGCCGACGATAAGCGTTTTCTGCTTACAGGGTACTGAATGAAGACTACCTGTGTTGATACCGCTTGTCATTTCCCGTTTCGGCAGCCGACAATACGTCGTGCCTGTGGTTGCGGTTATTGTCCTGCGAGTACGTGTTAACTGATT
>JAHDHK010000141.1 GCA_020631335.1 Chromatiales bacterium | reverse complement strand
TGAGCCCCTCTGGGGCTAACCCAATCCCCTGCGCTCCGCGTAGGGATTTTTTAGTATTCCAGCGCAGATAGTTTTCAGCGTTATGCTATTTTCCGGACATTACCTGAAGCAGTCATGATGTTGCATTGATTTTTTCCCTGTTGTTTAGAAATGTACAATGCCTGATCTGCCAGCTTTAGCAATTGTGCGGTTGACACGGGTGGGTCAGTTGCAGTGACTCCGGCAATACCAATGCTTAACGTGATCGTGGTTTTTTCCGTATCCGATATTTCTATAATCTGCTTTTCCATACTGCGTCTGAGCCGTTCAGCAAAGGTTGTTCCGCGTCGAGGATCGGTCAGTGGTAAGGCGACTACAAACTCTTCACCACCGTAGCGTGCAACGACATCAGTGGTTCTGGCAGAGGCTGTAATCACACTGGCTACCGTTTTAATCGCCTGATCACCGCCGGCATGTCCGTAGGTATCGTTAAACTCTTTAAAGTTGTCAATGTCGATCATGACTACAGATAACGCCAGACCATAACGATTGCGTCTGCCGATTTCGCGTTTGATAACCTGATCAAAAAACCGTCTGTTATACAGATTAGTCAGGCCGTCGGTGACTGCCAGTCGTTTGAGCTTCCGGTTCGCATCTTTCAGTTGTTTGTTGGCGGCGGATAACTGATCGTGGCTGGCTCTGAGTTGTACCAGAAGATCCAGGTTCTCCTGTTGTAGCTTGGTGCTTTCGTAAGCGCGTTGTACGGCAGCAACGACAGAGGCATGGTTTTTTATCGGTTTTTGAATGTAGTCGTATGCGCCGAGTTGCAGCGCCTGTAGAACCGACTCATAACTGTTGTAGCTGGTCATCATAATGACCTTGAGTGAATTGTCGATCAGTCGCAGCCTTTTCAACAGATCAAAGCCGCTCATTTCACCCATCTGTACGTCTGTTACGACAACATCAAACTCCTGCAAAGCAAACGCCTCAAGTGCCTGCTCGGCACTGGTGGCAGTGGTAACACTCATACCCGCCTCACAGAAGAGGCTTTCCAGGATCGCGAGTATGGCGTCATCGTCATCGACTACCAGGGTATTGCAGCGTCGGTTTTGCAAAGCGTGTTAAATCATGGCACAGATAGCGGCCATAACGGCTGTCGCGATTAAATATTGTGTGGATACCGTCGGCTTTTGTTTAATAAATCGTTAATAAGTTGAAAATGTGAGTGCTTTATTCGACTGCTGTCGATTCTGCCACTGTCACACCTGTTAGCCGGATGCTGACGACTTCACAACATGATCAGAAACTTTGTACCGCCTCACAGAGTTACCGGAAGCATGTCGCTAAACTTCGCAATCCCGTGAACTGATCGCGAGTTTTACCTTTGTTAAAGCTAATTCGTTTGTTGTGTGTTGCCCCTTTGTTACTGCCGACGGGAGTGTCGATTGCGAACGATGCAGTCTGTTCTGATCCCGATGGCGATGGCTGGGGCTGGGATGGCAATGCTTCGTGTCGTGTCTCCGCGGGTAATACACCGGCCTCCGCTGTCTGTATTGATTCGGACGGAGACGGCTGGGGTTGGGATGGCACCAGCTCGTGTCGAGTAGGCCAGGAGACATCCGGTGGTGGCTCTGAGAATACCCCGGGTTCGGCTTGTATTGACGAAGACGGAGATGGCTGGGGTTGGGACGGCAATGTTTCATGCCGGGTGGATAACAATGGTTCCGGCGATGGTTCAGCGTCAGACAACAACGCATCATCCATCTGTGTAGATGACGATGGCGACGGCTGGGGCTGGGGTCCTGGGGGTTCCTGCCGGGTCGATGGCCAGTCATCGTCGAACATCCCTGCACCGCAGCCGCCGGGCAATGACAATAATACCGGCGGCGGTAATGGCCAGGTGATCGGGCGGTTCAATACCGCAACAGACGTGTTGTCGGCACATTTTGATCACGGACCCGATCCCGATGACGGTCACGCTGCCGCAGCAGCTTACGTCATACAGCAGGAGACCGGTATCGGCATGGTGGTCGTCGGCGGTACTACCGGCGTGTACAGCGCCTCACGATACCTGCCTGAATCTGAAAGTCTCATGCGAAATATCTGGGGCCAGCAATGGCTCGATGCTCATGGAAGCCGTCAGGCGTCAATAGAGCAGGCGGCACGTCGCTGGGTGGCTGCACTGGCTGCCGGCGGGGATGTCTGGGTGGCCGAAGGCGGTCCGTCCGACTTCACGGCGGCAGTAGTAAGACTGATTCGCAACCAGTATCCGGAATTCAATACACGCAGCCGGGTTCATGTGGTGCAGCACAGCAAGTGGAATGAAGATCATGCGCTGGCTGAAGACCTTAACTTTGTACGCGGGAATACGGACTACATTCGCATCGATGATGGCAATGATCCGAACGCGACGGCCGATCTGCGTCAGGATGGTAGCTCGAGCATTACTCAGGCATTTGTACAAACTGCCAGGGCAAGTCGCTACCAGAACGTCTGGAACCACGCGTTCAATTACCTGAACCCGAATGATAAGCTGGATTTTTCTGATACCGTCGAGATCCTGTACGTCCTGGGTATCGGTACCAACGTGGTAAGCAACGTGACTGGCTTCGGGCAGTATTTTTTACGATAACCGGCGGGTGATTCGCCGAAATTCGAAGAAAATTTTCTACTCAAGACAAGTTTGCTCGTTGTGGGGTAATAACTCACCGTTTTGATGGCAAACCAGCAATGGCTAATCCTGAATAAATCGGTATCCTTCACACTGGTTCGTAACTACCTTGTCAGCCCTATGAGTAAGTTCGACGAGATGCGCGAAGACCTGCGTCTGGCGCGTCTCAATAACGGTGCACTCCGTGTTGTATTTCTACTACTGGATGTTATCAAAGGACTGCTGAAAGTCGCGGCACTCGCGTGCTTCGCGTTCGGAATATGGTATTTATTGTACGGATACGAAAACCGTCCAGTGTCCTCGCTGAATCCTGCCAGCCAGCCCGAGCCCTCTGCAGCCGCAGCCGAAAGTGCCGGTGAGCTTTCGCTCGAGCAGGTGGCGGCGCTTAAAGAATTCGCTGATAAAAACCGCCGCAAGGCTGCAGCAATCCCGAGCGGTGGTGATCTCCCGGTCGATTCCATGGCAGATTCATCAAAGCCCGGCGAGGAACAATCTGTGGCGGTCGTCGCGCAAGCGCTAACCGACGAGACCGTAACCAGCAATGCGCCGGCAGCACCATCTGTCGTCGCACGGGTAGACAGCCCGACGCTCGATACCAGCGCCCGTTCATTGTTTGACAATCTGCAGCGCAGGCTCGCTGTCGACAACGTACCCGACAGTGATGCATCCACTGGTGACCAAGCCACACCTCAGTTAGCCATAGACAATGATTTTGCATTGCTGCCGGCGCCAGTGAAGGCCGAAGACAATCTGCCCGAAACTGAAGATTCTGATGCTGAAGTGCCAGTGACAGACGCCGCAGATGCCGATGCTGTTGTTTCACTGGCAATAGTTGAAGCAGAGACGCCTTCCGTTGCTCTGGCAGCAACGCCCGATTCGCAATCACCCGCCATAGATTCGGGAGTGCAGGATGAACGCTGGATGATCACGCAAAGCGCAGACGCTTTTCTGATTCAAATAGGGTCGACCACCAACCTGCCTTTTCTTGAGCGTTTTGAAAAACAGTTACCCGATTCAGGTCCGACGGCAATTTTTGAAATGCTCATAGGCAAACGTCCGGAATACGTATTGACCTATGGAGTGTTTGACTCAAAAGAGGCTGCAACGGCGGCACTGGGAAGACTGTCACAGGTGGCCAGAAAGTATGGAGCCTATGTGCGGCCCTATGCTGCAGTACAGCAGCAGATTCGTGATTTGGGTAAAGATCTCGCGGTTGCACAGCGCCAGCCGGTGAACTAACGCAGTAATCAGCAATTGTTGCCCTGCAATCAGATATAATGTGGCGTTTTCACAGGGCGCATGTAGCACATGTATCTTGGCATTGATCTGGGCACTTCCGGTGTAAAAGTACTGCTGATAGACGATCAGCAAAAAATAATCGACAGCACATCCGCTTCACTCAGTGTGAGTAACCCTCAGCATGGCTGGAGCGAGCAGGACCCGGCGTCATGGGTCAGTGCTACAGAATCAGCTCTGAATGAATTGTCGCAGCGTTGTGACCTCTCTGCGGTAAAAGGGATCGGCCTGTCCGGACAAATGCACGGTGCAACCCTGCTCGATGCCGATGCCAATGTGTTGAGACCCTGTATCCTCTGGAACGATGTACGCAGCTTTGCCGAAGCCGAGGCAATGAACGCTGATCCGATGTTCGAACAGCAAACCGGCAATGTCGTATTTCCGGGGTTTACTGCCCCCAAAGTTGCCTGGTGTCGCGAGCACGAGCCCGGGTGCTTCGACAAAATAGACAAAGTGCTGTTGCCCAAAGATTACCTGAGGCTTTGGCTGACCGGAGAATTCGCCTCTGAAATGTCAGATGCGTCAGGCACTGCCTGGTTGAATGTCGGGCAGAGAAAATGGTCGGCTGAGCTGCTGCAGGCTACTGGTTTGAGTGAGTCGGCGATGCCGGCACTGGTGGAGGGCTCACAGGTAAGTGGCCAGTTACGTGCTGCACTGGCGGAAAAGTTCGGCATGAGCACAAAGGTTGTCGTCGCCGGTGGTGCCGGTGACAACGCGGCGTCTGCCTGTGGTCTGGGCACGGTCGGGTCGGGATCTGCTTTTGCCTCGCTGGGGACATCGGGCGTATTGTTCGTCAGCAACGAGCGCTTTATGCCGAATGCCGAAAGCGCTGTTCATGCGTTTTGCCATGCAATACCCGATCGCTGGCATCAGATGGGCGTCATTCTGTCTGCCACTGATTCGCTTAACTGGTACGCAAGACTGGTAGGCGCAGACGCTGCAGAACTGACGCAGTCTCTGGGTGACGCATTGCGGCCGCCGACTGGCATAACCTTCCTGCCTTATCTTTCCGGTGAGCGAACACCGCACAACGATGCGCACATCAGGGGCGTATTCAGCGGTATTTCCACTTCCACCGGAAGAGAAGAGATGACGCAGGCAGTGCTGGATGGCGTCAGCTTCGCTTTCCGCGATAACCTCAATGCGCTGGCTGCGGCAGGGACTAAAGTCGAGAGACTGACCGCCGTGGGTGGCGGCTCGCAATCACGCTACTGGTTATCGAGTCTTGCGACCACGCTGAATGTGCCGGTTGATATTCTTGCTGACGGTGAGTTCGGTGCTGCATTCGGTGCTGCAAGGCTGGGGCTGATTGCGGCCGAAAACGCCAGTGCCGAAGAAATATGCCGCAGTGCACCGGCGGCAGCAACGATTGAACCCGACGCTGCTTTGGCCGGCGCCTATCAGGAAGCCTATGAGCAGTTTACGGCGCTTTATCCAGCTATAAAAAGCGCGGCAAAGTAATGCTGCCTGTAGCTTTGCACCAATCTGCCGTTTTGGCTCGAGCAATGATTGTATTGCTGGTGACTAATTTCTTACCTGCCGCAGCCATTGCGGCTAATGACGAGTGTGTTGTGATCATCCACGGGCTGGCACGAACCGCCGGTGCAATGAAGCCGCTGGTAAAACCCCTGCAACAAGCCGGTTATGAAGTCGTTAATGTAGATTATCCATCGCGTGATCACGACATTGAAACGCTGGCTCCGATGGCAGTCAGGCAAATGGGTATTGATCAATGCAGTGACGATGCTGCCGCCATCCATTTTGTCACGCATTCACTGGGCGGGATTCTGGTGCGCTATTACGCTGAAAAAAACGATATAGAAAAGCTCGGCCGGGTAGTGATGATTGCACCACCTAACCAGGGTAGTGAAGTCGTGGACCATTTGCGAAGTGTTCCCGGGTTTGCAGCACTGAACGGGCCTGCCGGTTTGCAGTTGGGTACCGATGATGAAAGCATCCCGATGCAGTTGGGGGCGGTAGATTATCCGGTTGGGATCATCGCCGGTACCGACACCATTAATCCTATCCTCTCCCAGTATCTGCCCAATCCGGATGACGGCAAAGTCTCTTTGGAAAGCACCAAAGTAGAAGGGATGACCGACTTCATTGTGTTCGCACACACGCACACTTTCATTATGCGATCAAAAAAAGTCATTGCTCAGGTGATTCACTTTTTACAGCAAGAGCGTTTTGATCACGCGCAGTAGTTGCTTTGTGTTTTTGTAGTCAATGTCGCTGGTGATGGTCTGACACAGGTGTAAAAGCAATCGTTGTGACGGACGGGCGTAACTGCGTCGGCTAGGGGTGGAGAAACAGAATAATCAAGCTTGCCCGCTATCGTCTGCTGCAGGTTTATTTTTACTGCTGTTTTTGCGCGAGTAATCGGGATCAATGGCCCGGATGGTTTGTTCCAGTATGGCGGTGAACAACTCCATTTCGTGTTCGGTCGGGCTTGCTTTCATGATCATCTGCCGAACCGCATAAAAAGCGTTCCAGTTTTTCGTCGATAAATCAAAGTCGAGTCGTTCAAGCCACGCACGCAGAATATCATCAGGTGTCTGTACCGGTGCATCTGCTGTCGGTGTCTGTGCCTGTCCGGGATCGCCTTGTTTCGGCAGTACCGACAGCGCCAGCAGCACCGCATGCGATAAATTCATGCTCATGAGCGGGCCGGGAATATCCAGAGTGGCGGTTCTGTGCGCCCACAGTAAATCTTCTCGCGACAAACCGTGGTCTTCAGCGCCGAAAATCAGTGAAACCGGCCTCGTGTCCTGCAAGGCAGGCCATTGCAGTAATTCAGTAAACGGCTCCGACGGTCGGCGTTTACCGGAGCGGCGGCTGAAGGCGATACGGATGCTCTCGGGTTCAGCCTGCGCGTATTCTTCCCAGCTTTGATAGATCGTACACGCTCTCAGCGGGGGCTGGCCCTGAGCAGCGCCTTTGCGTGCCTGCTGATCAAGTTCGCACTGTGGCTCTATGATAATAAGCCGGTCGTGGCCATAGTTGCACATGGCACGCGATACCATGCCGATATTTCGCGGATACTTCGGACGCACCAGAATGACCGTGAAGCGTGAAGGTGTATTTGACGACTCAGGCATGTTCTGACCGATCTGCAACGGTAGGGTGATGGGGGAGCAATGGCAGGCCCGCAGGATTCGTTAAGGGTAATTCGCTATCATAGCGGACTATGGGAAGAACAGTGACAGAGTATCGCTCGAAGGCGACCGGCTGATATGCGACGAGCGACCGATTTAACGCTGCTGATTACATTGGCGGCGCTTTTTATATTTCACTCACCGTTCACCCGTTGGTGGACCGGACTCGGGCTGCCCTGGTACACCGTTTTTATATTGTGGTTGCTGGTGATTGTACTGATTGCATTCAACGCTTTTGCAGGTGGCAGACACAGTGGTGATTGAGCTGTGGTGGCTTTTTGTCGTTGCCTTGCTGTATCTCGGGGTGTTGTTTCTGATTGCCTACAGTGCGGACAACGGCCTGCTGCCCAAGTCGCTGGTAGAGCATCCGGCTATTTATGCGCTGTCGCTCGGGGTATACGCCACCTCCTGGACATTCTACGGCAGTGTCGGTCTGGCCAGTCAAAGTGGCATGGCGTTTCTGACGATTTATCTGGGAGTGACGGCCGCCTTTCTGCTCGGACCCTATCTGCTCAAGCCTATACTGCGTCTGTGCCGGGATTATCAATTGTCTTCAGTGGCAGACTTGCTGGCCTTTCGCTACGGCGGCAGGGCCACCGGTTTTACCGTCACGCTTTTTCTGCTGGTGGGTATCCTGCCTTACATCTCACTACAGATAAACGCCGTCACCCAGTCTATACAGGTGCTAGCCAAAGAGGCTGCGCCCAATCAGCTTGCGCTGGCGTTCTGCCTGATTACTCTGGTGTTTGCGGTATTGTTCGGTGCCAGGCACATCACCCCGCGTGAAAAACATTCCGGTCTGGTCGTGGCCATCGCGTTTGAATCAGCGGTCAAGCTTGTCGCATTGCTGGTGGCCGGACTGGTGGCCATCGTTCAGGTGTTCGGCGGCATGGACTCAATGCATGAGTGGCTCGCCATGAACCCCGCAGAACTCGAGGCGATGTACCAGCCGGTCACCACTTCTTTATGGAGCACGCTGCTGTTACTGGCATTCGGGGCGGCATTCCTGCTGCCGCGTCAATATCATATGACGTTTGTCGAAAACCATAACCCGCGGTCACTGAATACCGCCTATTGGCTTTTTCCGTTGTACCTGCTCCTGCTGAACCTGCCGATCTTTCCAATACTGTGGGCGGGTAAGCGTCTCGGGCTGGAAATGTCTCCGGACTTTTATGTCCTGGGTATGGCGATGAGTGTCGGTGATCAGTGGCTGGCACTACTGGTATACCTTGGCGGGTTGTCGGCTGCCAGTGCCATGATGATCGTAACGACGCTGGCGTTGTCTTATATGTGTTTAAACCAGTTGTTGCTGCCACTGAGTATTTCGACCAACAACCCCGATACAAACCTTTACCAGCGCTTGTTATGGAGCAAGCGAGTCATCATTGCGGCGATTATTGCAGCGGGGTACGGTTTTTATCTGGTCATAGAAACCAACCAGGGCCTTGCCAGTCTGGGGCTGATCTCGTTTGTGGCCGCCATTCAATTGCTGCCCGGTGTGCTGGGCTTGTTGTTCTGGACGCGCGGGACACAAACCGGTCTGCTGCTCGGCCTGCTTGGCGGCACGAGTGTGTGGTTTGTTTTTCTGGTTTGGCCATTGTTGAATGATTCGGCATCTATAGTCGGTGTGCAGAATCTGATAGATGAAATGGGATTCGGCGGTGTCGATGTCTGGAGTGTGTCCACGTTTTGTTCGCTGACGATCAATTGCTTTTTCTATGTCATCGGTTCACTGCTGACCACACCCAGCAATGAAGAGCAGGAAGCGGCGCAGGCTTGTGTGTCCGATGCACTGCGACCGTTACCGGGGCTGGTCAATGCACGTTCGGCATCTGAATACACTGCACAGTTGAAACAGTTGCTGGGCAGTGAGGCGGCTCAGCAGGAAGTCACACTGGCACTCGATGAACTCAGGTTGCAGGGTGATCAACTGGAGCCTGCCGAGATGCGCTTATTGCATGAGCGGCTCGAACGAAACCTCTCCGGCTTGCTGGGCCCTACGGTCGCCAGGCTGACACTGCGCGGTAGCCTGCAATTGACTCAGCCGGCTAACCAGGCACTGACTGAAAGTCTCCGCGCGATGGAAACCCGTCTGGAAATCTCCAGAAAACAAATGCGTGGCATGACCAAAGAGCTCGACGATCTGCGTTTGTATCTGCGCAACGTGCTGCATGAGCTGCCGCTCGGGGTATGTTCGATCGGACCGCACGATGATGTATTAATCTGGAATCAGGCAATGCAGACAATCAGCGGCATTGATGAAAAACTCGCCCGGCGCTCAAAGCTGCAGGATCTGCCCGAACCGTGGAACAAACTGCTTAAAGAGTTTTCTGCATCTTCGCAACGGCATCTGTTTAAGCTGCATACCGAACTAGCAGAGAGCAACAAAACGTTTAACTTTCACAAATCACACGTAAACTCTCTGGCTGACAGCCCGGAAAATGCCACCGGACAAGTCATCCTGGTAGAAGACCGCACCAATGTAGATCTGCTCGAATCGGAACTGGCGCATAGCGAACGGCTGGCATCTATCGGTCGGCTGGCGGCAGGCATCGCCCATGAAATCGGCAACCCGCTTACCGGAATTGCGAGCATCGCACAGAACCTGAAGTACGATGCAGATCAACTCTCAGTGAATGAAAACTCATCAGATATCCTGACACAGGTGAACCGCATTAACGCCATAGTGCGTTCACTGCTTACCTTCGCGAGAAATGAACCATCGCTTGGCGATGATCGCGAGCCAGTGGATTTACGCACCAGTATAGAGCAGGCCATTCAACTGGTGTCACTGGCAGAGCAGGCAAAATCTGTCAGGTTCAATGTCAGTTGTCATGAGGCACTGATTGTTCAGGCCAATGCCGGGCAGATGGTGCAGGTATTCGTTAACCTGTTGAATAACGCATGCGATGTATCGGCATCCGGAGATACCATTGATATTACCGGCAGCCAGCGCAAAGACAACATCATTGTTAGCATCCGGGACTACGGTCCCGGCATCGCGGTTGAAGACCAGCAACGTGTGTTTGAGCCTTTCTATACAACCAAAGCCGTCGGGCAGGGTACCGGTCTTGGTTTACCGATGGTGTATAGTCTTATCAAAGACCACGGAGGCAAAATAACCATTGATCAGTCTGTATCCAACGGTGTGTGTTTTGAAATTAGTTTGCCTGCAGCGTCTTCAATGATTGTTAAAGCCGGTTAGCGATGTAATGAGTCAGGTCCTCGTACTTGAAGATGAAGAGATCATCCGCAAGCAGATTGTGCTGCTGCTGGAGCGGAACAACTATACCGTCACCGGTGTCGGCACCATCGATGAAGCGCTCAAGCTAGCGTTAGATAAGTTCGATATTATTCTTGCCGATATCCGCCTTCCCGGTGCATCGGGTACTGAAATCATTAAGCACAGCGGGCAGGTGCCGGTGGTAGTGATGACCAGCTTTGCCAGTGTTCGCTCAGCTGTCGAATCAATGAAAATGGGGGCGGTTAACTACATCAGTAAACCCTTTGATCACGACGAACTGTTGTTGGTCATTGCGCGGTCTTTACATGAAAATCGTATGTCCGCTCAAAATGCTGCGATGAAAAAAGATCTTGCCCGAAACTTTCCATTACAGGCATTAATGGAACGTAGCGATGCACTCAAATCAACCATGCAATGCCTGCGTGAAATTCCCGATCACAGCGCGTTTGTGTTTGTATACGGTGAACGTGGTGTAGGAAAAGAACTGGCAGCCAGACTGGTGCACGACACCGGCGCTCGTGCAGATGGGCCTTTGGTGTTTGTCGATCTGCCGTCTTATGCCCCGGCTGATTATCACGATGTATTGTTTGGCGTCAGTCAGGCTGAAGAAATGTACGAACGTCAGGGTATGTTGTACTCAGCCAATGCAGGGTCGCTCGTTATTCGAAGCGTCGAGCTTCTCCCTGCAGAGGTGCAGCAGCATTTGGTGTCGTTAACCACTTATCACAGTGCCGGTGAACATAGCTTACCGTTGAATGTGAGGCTGATAGCGTTGTCAGCGATGTCAGCAGACTCTTTGAAATCCAACGGAGACCTAGAGGCCGATTTTGTCGCGCTGTTTGAACCGCATACCTACAGTCTGGCACCGCTGCGTAAACGACGCGAAGACATCGAGCCGCTGGCCAGGCACTACCTTGAATATTTTGTAAAGCGATACCGTCGGCGCAGAATAAATTTTTCATCGCAGGCGTTGAATGCGATGAATGCCTACCAGTGGCCCGGGAACATCACCGAACTGCGCAGCGTGGTGGAGCGTGCAGTGTTAATGGTTGAAACCGATGAAATCATGCCGGTGCATCTGGGCATTGCCGTGGTAGATGGGGTTGCAACGCAAACATCGCTCGACTTAAGTCTGGATGCCTACTTTCGGTACTTTGTGCTGACCTTCCAGGAGCAGTTGTCAGAAACTGAATTGGCCAGCAAGCTGGGTATCAGTCGTAAAGCACTGTGGGAAAGGCGGCAGAAGATGGGGTTGCCCAAACCCTGAGGCAGGCACTGTATATAAAGTCGGGTGTTAGTCTAAACCAATAAACATTGCTGGCGGCTGTTCAGCACCGCCGCCAGCACTGCGTCTGAACAGATGTTAGATACCGTAGTTGATGCTCCATTGCATTGTGGTATCTGTTTTCTTGCCTTCTGAGCCGACGATATCTGAATTGGCACGACTTAACAGGCCAAGGTTCAGAGAAATGCGATCATTGATCTGAAAACCCAGGCTGTTATCCCACACAGTGTAGGTGTTTGAGTCAGCCATCTCGGCATTGAACACCGAGTTGAAAGACAAATTCTCCATCAGCTGATTGGAGTAGTTCAGGCCCAGATAGAACACCGCACCATCAGCTTCATCGTCGCCATCAATCGGGGTAAGGTATTCGGTCTTGTGTCCACCGATCCCTGCCTCGCCGTTAAACATGACCTTGCCGGTGTTAACAAACGTTCGACCGACACCGGCGATGCCGGTAAAGCGGCCGTCGATGTTGCCGTAGTCGTCCGAGTCATAGCGAATGCGGCCGAAGCCGTACATGAATTCGTTGATATCGCGATCGAGTTTGTAGCCCAGGTCAAACCGGTTGGCAGATTCCACATCGTTCGCTTCCGCCTTGTACAGGCTGCCGAACGCATTGTGTCGCCAGATATCATCGCGTCGTGAAACATTGATGCTGCCGGCCAGGTTCTGTGTATCGCTGTTGCCGCCGGTGATAACGGCACCGAAGCCGGCGCTGCCGGACCAGGCGCTGGTGCTGGCGTCGGTCATATCACCACGGTTAGAGGTCATCGTGACGGTGGTTGGCTCAAGCACCTCTTTGACTTCGTTCATCTGTTCGGTGGAAGTGGTTTGTGCGCTTACGCTGCCAGCGGTCAGTGCGAATGCGATTGCGCCAGCTAAAGGGGATAGTCTCATGGGGTTATCAGCTCTCAGGGGGTGAAATCTGTGGGTAAAAAATGCCCGGCTGTGCGTGCTTGATGACGACTCTGCCGGGCCGAGGTTGATGTGATGCCACTGGAGAACAAAAATTGAATCGCATCACATATGCGTAAAGGATGTTGTATTTTCCCGACATTAACAAGGCGAGTAACACAAGTTAACAACCCCGTACGCCCGCTGAACAACTTTTTTGTTGTAAAAGCACAACAATTCCGAGAGACCTATTGGTTGATGATGGTGTCGAATCTCCCATCGTCTACAGTTAAGGCTGATTCCTTTGTACTGAACAGTGACTGGAAACTTATTTGTGAATACATTTCCCGTTACCTTTCGTAACAAAATCAGTTTTTCGACGTTTTATTGCTTCTTTTGTAATTTTTAAAATTACTAACTTATTGAAATACATATATAAAACAGTTTTGGACAGTGGCAGGGCAACTCTCTACTATTGTCCGGTCGAAAATTCTGGCAATACTGCCGGTCCGAGACATTCCAACACAGGCAGTTCGACCTGTGACTACTAGTAAATCACTGGGAACCACGCTCCGAGGAGATCAACAGCCATGAGTTCTAAGAAACCGCTTCATACCCCGCTTACCCGTCGATCGGTACTGAAAGCGAGCGCAGCCACTGCCGCGTTCGGTTCTGCACCTATCATTTTCTCAAGCAAAGCACACGCTTACGCTAACGAACCCAAAGGCAGCGAAGTTAAGCTCGGCTTCAACGTGCCACAGAGTGGTCCGTATGCAGACGAAGGTGCTGACGAACTTCGCGCCTACGAGCTCGCTGTTGAACACCTGAATGGCGGTGGCGACGGCGGCATGATGGGTACCTTCTCTTCAGATGCACTGCAGGGTAACGGTATCCTCGGTCGCAAGGTCGGTTACGTCACCGGTGACACTCAAACCAAGCCCGACGCGGCTCGTGCTTCTGCGCGTTCAATGATCGAAAAAGACGGCGCTATCATGATTACCGGTGGATCTTCTTCCGGTGTTGCCGTTGCCGTACAGGCACTTTGCCAGGAAGCCGGTGTGATATTCATGGCGGGTCTGACCCACTCGAATGACACCACTGGTAAAGACAAAAAAGCCAACGGTTTCCGTCACTTCTTCAACAGCTACATGTCAGGTGCTGCACTCGCGCCGATCCTGGCAAACAACTACGGTACTGATCGAAAGGCTTATCACCTGACTGCCGATTACAACTGGGGTTACACCACAGAAGAAGCTGTCAAGACTTCTACTGAAGCCATGGGCTGGGAAACAGTTGCGGCTGTGAAGACTCCACTCGCACAGACTGACTTCTCTTCTTATGTTGCTCCGGTACAGGCTTCCGGTGCTGACGTGCTTATTCTGAACCACTACGGCGCAAACATGGTCAATTCACTGACCTCTGCCGTACAGTTCGGTCTGCGTAATGCTCAGGCTAACGGTAAGAACTTTGAAATCGTTGTACCTCTTTACTCTCGCCTGATGGCTAAGGGTGCGGGCGAAAACGTTAAAGGTATCTTCGGTTCCACCAACTGGCACTGGTCACTGCAGGACGAAGGCTCTAAAGCATTCGTTAAGTCATTCGGTGAGAAGTACGGCTTCCCTCCAAGTCAGGCAGCTCACACCTGCTACGTTCAGACTCTGCTGTATGCAGATGCCTGTGAGCGTGCCGGTACTCACGATCCTTGCGGTGTTGCAGAAGCGCTGGAAGGTTTTGAGTTCGACGGCCTGGGTAACGGTCCTACACTTTACCGTGCTGAAGACCATCAGTGCTTCAAAGACGTGCTGGTTGTGAAAGGGAAAGAAAATCCTTCTTCAGAATTCGACCTGCTCGAAATCGTAGAAGTCACACCTGCTGCACAAGTCACCTATGATGCAAGCATCTTCGGTGGTGATCTGGGTTCTTGTAACGCAGGTTAATCTGCGGCCCAGCCT
>JAHDHK010000140.1:1314-14525 GCA_020631335.1 Chromatiales bacterium | reverse complement strand
GTAGTAAACGTGGTGGTTTGCTGTGCCAGCACCAGGCGTTGCTGTTGGATCATTTCGATCCAGGTAACGGTGATGGTGTTACTTTGGAATACCGGTGCGTCGATAGACACGCGCCACGCTGCAGAACTTCCCTGCCCGCTAAATACAATCGGTGCATTGTTGTTCAACGAAATTTCAAGCGTCAACACCGCCCCTTCCAACGCAGCGACCTGCCTGATCCCGGATGGTAACGGCAACTCAACTGCAGACTGCTCAACCGGGCGCTGATCACTACTGCATGACGCCAGCAGCGCTGCGATCATACCTGTTAGTAGTTTACCGGTACGACTACGACGCTCTTGTCCAGCACGCTGTTGAAAAACGTTTGCGCCAGGGCTGCGGACGTTAAATGCCCCCTCAAAATGCCGATTTATACCCAGTAAACTGCGCTTTTTCGGCTGCCCTTGTACATCGGTCATGGGCTTTCTCAGACCATCGCTCATCACGTTTTTCAACACCCTGCTAGTGCGAATCATTTATCAATTCTGCAGCCATCTGACGAAAATTTGATTGCTTTACCATTTTATTTTTGACCATCCTTCCCGGGTAAGCTCAATAGACAGATTTATCGTCCCGTAACTACTGGATGGATAAGTGATATTGCCATTCGGCAATCGCATGTTTTCAAGCGCCAGCGTCGAGTGGACGATTTTTCCGTCTTCAATATTGCGGATATCAGAGATACTGGTAGTCAATTCCACATACCGGTCAAACAACCCGTGGAATAACGCATTGTGTTCCGGGTTACCCGTAGTGAGCGATTCGATGGCACGGGAATTTTTATGCTTGATCGCCTGTTCCAGTTGACTGAATCGGCCGGCCGCAAAAACAAGGTCTGCTTCAGTTAGCGGGGCGGATCTGAAAAGGCTGGCTGATTCTATTTGCTGACCAAGTTCATCCAGCTTGCGGTCTTTAATTCCAAACGAACGAGCCATTTCGATTTCAGACAAGGCAAGACTGATATTGCCAAGGTTAAAATAGTGTTCAGCGCTGGCCAGGTGAAGATTAAATCCCTTTCTTGCCAACCGGGCATTAGCGGCTTCAATAGACTCACGTTGCAATGAATTCTGCAAATTAAGCTTCAAAGCCTCGAGCCTTTGGTCAGAAAACCCGAAGCTGGACGCAATGGACAATTTCTCACTAAGCTCGCGTGTGTCCTTTGAGACCAGCGCTGATTCTGCTTCGTCTACAGCGCGAAGATAAGCTTTCAGGTTACCTGCATTGATTTCGAGCGTGATCAGTTGTTGATCAGAATTGGGATTGAGTTTTGCCTGTGTGATCAATCTTTCCGCATCGGCGACTTTTCGAGCAGCAAGTGATTCGCGAATGTGCCGCAGCGAGTTTTGGTATGTACTTTCCTGATCGACGGATGCATTAGCTGATACTAAAGCCGTCGTGCCTGACGGGGGGGCCGCGCTCGGCACGGTACCATTGCTTATCGGAATATTCGCTGTAGCATCTGTGATCGACTGGTTAAGGTAGTAAAAGCCGGCGATGCAGGATAAGGCGATTATCCCGAACGCATGCACGGTGGCCATCAGCCCAGACTTAGCTTTACGATCAGTGTTAAGTTATCGTTGCCCTATTGCAGGCTTCACCGGAATTGGCAGGTGTTGATTTTCAAATCGAAGTTCAGGGGAAGATGAACTATCTGCATGATACGACCGACGTCGAGCAGTCCGGTCATAGCTTATCAGCGTGCGCGTGCGGACATAATTGATGGCCATTGTCACCACAACGACCATCAACACGGCAGCACATGAGAGCGTCCAGACCGGCAGGCCCAGCTTTTGAGCGGCTAAACTGCCAACGGCAGCGGCCAGCATCATCACAGGGTATGCTGGATCAGTAAGCGCTTGTGGTGGCTGGCTGGTGATAGCATCCCTGATCAATCCACCTCCGATACCACTGAGCACGCCCATCGCGAAGGCAACGTGCAGTGGCTGCCCCTGCGACAGCGTGACACTAAAACCAAGGGCGACAAAAACGGCCAGAGACTGACTGTCCAGCAAATAGAACCAAAGCCGGTTGGTATTTATTTTCACCACATATGACAACAGCACAACGGCGGTTATCACCATAAAATATGCACTTGATGTGATCCAGAAGAGATCCGGGGTCTGTAGCAGAATACCCCGCACAGTGCCACCGCCTACGGCGGTTAGAAAACTGATATAAAACACACCCAGCAAGTGAAAACGTTGCTGCTTGGCTGCCACTGATCCGGTGTAAGCAAATACGGCAGTACCAATCAGATCCAGGATAAAAAAAGCATTCATATTGCTAACGCGCGAACCACCAAATATAAATCGAAACCAACACTGCCCGTCGCATTATAACTGATCGCCCGGCGTGGCGGTTTTCAATTGATCGAACGCTCTTTTGAAACTTCTACCGGTCACAGCACCCAGCGGGGCCGCTCGAAGCTTCGCCGGGCTTTGCCCACAAGAAAAAGAGCAACAGGTAGTTTGCAGGGGACGGAAACTAATGTCTGATAAGCCGGATATCACCAATCAGTCACCGTTATGTCAAACCTAGTGAATCGCATCCGGAAGTCGATAACCTTGTCTGTAGCAGGCTCTTATTGACTCAACAGCCTCCTCTCGCGTCATATCGTTCCCGAACCGCTCTGCATGTACCACCGGCAGGTCAAATAGCGGCCGCCCCTGCGTCATCCAGTGCGCGAGGAATTCGGCCGAGCCTCCACCGGTACCGATACCGACATTAAAACCAGATGCCAGCCACAGGCCGGGGTACGATTTTAGCGGCCCGAGCATAGGCAAACCGTCTGGCGTCCAACACATAGGACCATTATTGATTGTTTTGATCCCGGCATCTGCCATCACTGGCATTCGCTCCATCAGTCTTTCAAGGTGTGTCATCAAACGTTCGGTATTGGGTGGAAGCAGTTCCTCTTTGAAGTCTTTCGGTATACCGTCGAGCGACCAGAACACCGGTTCTGTTTCGTAGATTCCGGTAAGAAAGCCATTGCCCTCCTGTCTTACGCTGCACGACACATGAGAGTCGCGCATTGCCGGCACCTCGTGACTGAGCGCCTCAATCTGCGGCACGCTCCCGGTGATTAGCTCATGGTGCTCGGTTGCATAGAGCGGTGTATTGACACCCAGCGGCAACAGCAACTCACGCGTCCAGAATGACGCAGCCATCACCACATGCTGCGCTTTAATCTGACCGTTTGCAGTGTCAAGCAGCCAGCCACCGTTGTGCGGGCATAGTGATTCTACCGGGCAATGCCTGACGACATCCGCGCCACGTTTTCGTGCAGCCTGTGCGAGTGCGTTGGTCGCCCCGACCGGATCAACATGTCCATCAGTCGGTGTATGTGCTGCCCCGAACAAACCACTGGTATCTATACAAGGGTGCAGTGCAGCAATAGCGTCGTTATCTACCACATGATAAGGAATACCGAGGGACTTATATTTAGTCGTAAACTGCCGGAACAGCTCCAGTTCACGAGGTGTGGTGGCAACGCGCAGCGAGCCGGTCTGGTGGAAGCCCACTGACTGACCACTCTCCTCTTCTGCCTGCAAATAGGTTCGAATAGACCCGGCGAACAAGCGCGTCATTTGTGCATATGGGCCGAAGTAAGTGGTATTACCTGCTGCGTGCCAGGTAGAGCCCGACGTTAGTTCGCGTCGCTCTAGCAGCACAGCATCTGTCCAGCCAAACCGTGACAGCCAGTACAACACCGAAGCACCGACTATTCCGCCTCCGACAATAGCTACCTGTACATCCGTTTTCATATTGTTACCTGCTTTTTAGGTATAGCCCGCCATCAGATTAAGGAACAACAGACAATTGTAGCGTGGCCCACACGTCAACTCACACCATGCAATCAGTCAAACCTTATTTAGTTACTTTGAGTGAATCGTTCAATCTCTGCGATGACGTCTTCTTCAGTATCATGTAAAGACAGGATCATATTCTGATATTTACCCTCATCATCCATACTTTTTAATAACGGGTAAACCGGACGCTCGACAGTCCAATAGTGTGAGTCCAGAAACACCATAGGACTGGCAATACCAAAGGATAGGTAGTGGTTTTGAGTGGCGTCCTGAAAAATCTCCTGAATGGTACCCGCACTACCCGGTGAAAATATGACACCACCTTTTGCGATAGCGAGCAAACCATCTTCCCGGACACTATTGGCAAAGTATTTGGCAGTCTTTGTGGCAAATGGTGTCGGCGGCTCATGACCATATAACCACGTGGGAATCCCCACACTTTCAAAATCTGAACACGGGTACAGCGATTGCACTTCAAAAGCAGCGTCCAGCCACCTGACATCTTTGTAGCTCGGTGCCTTTGAAAGCAGCGCTATTGCACTGAGCATCTCTTTTTCATCTTGATCAGCAAACCAGGCACCCACATGAGTGGCTTCCATGGCACCCGGTCCGCCACCGGAAATCATCAGATACCCAGACTCAGTGAGACGCTTGCTTAAGCGGGCTACCGTCGTAAACATGGGATCATTGCGCAGTAAACTATGCCCCCCCATAATGGCGACAATCCTGGTGCTTTCGTAACTCTCTAAAAAACCGTATAGCGCATCGGTAATTGAGTGATCGTGCAGACGACGGGCCAGAGTTTCTTTAATACTTCCAGCTTCTTTCCCCATTTTGATGTAATGGCTGTAAACTTGACTATCCAGGCAATTTTTATACGACCCGGGGTTACCTACGTCATAGCCGTTATACAGATCCGCAGAAGAATATAACTGAGCCGGAAACATATTGAATGGCACGTCCATCTGAGGGAATATGTGGCACTCGGTGCAATACCCCTGGTACAAGTCTTCGGGTATGACACAACCCATGAAGATACAGTCGTTAAACCGAACACTCCCATCTCTTGGTATGGCTGACAAATCTCTATTTTGAAATGCCACTTGCTCAATGACAGAATTCGACGCAATCAGCGCACTTAACTCGTCATCCGATTCTATTTCAGTGTAATGCACTGACTGGTTACCTCTTTAGGTTTTTGAATAGACGGACCGATACCAGCTCCGGTGATCACCGCACACTGGCCGGGTAAAGACCCGACTGACCATAATTCTCCAGTTTACTTGATTTTTTAGCACAACAACCAACAGTAAGTGCGACCGGAATTGTTTGGCCTGTCAGCGAAAAATGCCGGTTTAGTTTGCCTGTATTGCAGATAATCATTATTCTCTAACCCATGCGGAGCACATATAACATGGGGAATTAAACCAATGGAGCTGGCAGCACTCAGCGAACTGTACAGTCGAAACTTTTTGTGGGCATAAAACAACGTGCTGTAACAGATAACTACTCCATAGACTCCAATTAACACAGTGGTTTGCGACTAATGATTGACAATCTGCTGAGAGGTTGGCGCGAACAGGGAGTGTGCGGCTTGGTAGCTGTTGTCGTATGCTGCATCCTACCATCGAGCATTCGTAGTAAAGCTGTTTCCGGTTTAATCGGTCTGGCCCCTTTCGGTTTCAATGTGGAAAAGGCTGGCTGGTCGGCGTTCAAGCTATCCAATCTGCCGGTGGCAGATCAGTGGTTCGAAGCAGCAAGACAGTATCATCCAGACTTGCCGGGCGGGTTTCTTGGGCGTGCGGTGACGGCACATTCGACCGGTGACTGGCATCTCGCGCGTGACTATGCCAGACGTGCACTCACCATAAGTCCGGAGTTGACAGAGGCGGCAGAGATTTTGGGCCTGGCCGCTGCCGAACTGGGTGACAAAGCCATACTTGAAGATGTTAACAACGCAGAAGCATGGCTGCGAGCAGCCGAGTTACAAGGTAGCTTTACGCAGGCTGAAATACGTCTTTATTATCTGACGAAGGCTGCAATGCTGCCGACTTCAGCAGAGCGTGCGGGCCAGATGCTGCTTTCCGATCTCGACAACACCTATAGTCCGGAAGTGGCACGCGAGTCATTGCGTGCCGTTGAACAAATGCCTTTGAAATCAGCTGCACGCTGCTTGTTTAATGCCGCTATGTGGCGCGAATTGAGTTTTGCCGAGTGTGCTGTAGTGAGACGACTGATTCAGGCAGCCTGTCATCACCCAGGAGAACGTGCGCTGCTTAAAGTAGCGCTGGCAACTACAGAGTCTGACACTGCAGCCCTTAAACAGATTGACCTCTGGCTCGCAGACGCTCGCGAGGTGCTTTCTTCTGTAACTCATCCTGACCCGATTGAAACTATCGCACTGGCAGGCATTCACATGCTTGAAGGAGAGATTGTCACAGCAGCACAACTACTTCGACCTTTTAACGATCAGAAGCAGTTTCCAGCCATCACACCGCTACTGGTCTCCAGCCCGGTTGCTGAAGCACCCGGGCCGGTCATCAGTCAATTGACATGGAGTGCCGTTCGACTCAGTGAACGTCACGCAGATCGACATCCTCGCACTACCCTGTTAACCAGTCTGGCAGGTACGACGGAGGACATCTATGCGGTTCGGGAACTAGCCTGGGAAGCAGATGAACTGCTTGGCCGTGGCGTGATAGACAACGTGCTGGATGCATCGCTCGCCACGTATGATCAGGTCTTTATCGACCGGATGGCAGCGTACTTCGCGTACAACACCATGCCGATCTCGATTGCCAAATGGATTCACTCAAACAGCATCGGTCATCGGCAGCACTTTGAGTGTGGTAATCACTTTTTTTTGGTTGCACGTGCAGCTGCAGCGCTGGGCAATCGCGATGAAGAGAACAGCTTTCTGAGGCTGGCCGAATCCGCCTTTAACGCTGAGTCGGATAGCATGATCCCGGTGTCGCCGATAAAACTCGAAGTGGCCTTGAGACTTGGCAGCACAGCGCAGGCTCAGACAGCAGGGAAGGCATTGGTGCAGCAGTGTTTAGATGATCCTCATGCCGGCAACGTTATGATGTTGAGCGGTCTGCTTACATCACCTGATAAAATCGTACAGGCTGCCGCCACTGACGGGGCAGAAGAATTGCTGAGCCTTGCCCGCACCCCCGGATTCGCTGAACTCAATGCAATGATTATCTGCGCAGTTAAGCTAAACAAGCTTGAGGCAGCTGCAGAACTGGCGCGCGGCCGCGGTATGTGGGCTTACAGATCAAACCGGCACACGGTTGACTGGTATCGTGCGTATGTTCAGTGTACATGGGGTTCCACACTGAGACGAGCATCTACTTCACACCCCGAAACAGCACTATGGCAAAGCGAAACCGCACCAGTGTTACAGCCCCTGAATTCGCCGGGCACGTGTGCTCTGGAGCCGGAGGATATCCCTCTGTTTGCGAAACTGAGGGACGAAAAACACAGACTGCCGGAATTTTTGTCACACTATCGTCGACTGGGTGTTACGCGATTTTTCCTGATTGACAATGGCTCTACAGACGGGTCGCTCCAGTTGTTGTTGAATCAGGCTGATTGTGCAGTATTCCAGACAAGTGGCTCACTGTTGTTAAATGACGATTGCGTACCCTGGATAAACGGACTTATTGATCACCATGCGCCGCAACACTGGTGTGTATCCGTAGACATTGATGAGCACCTTGATTTTGAAGGTTCAGCTGAAGGGGAAACACTCAGGTCACTGCGTGAGCGATTAGACTCAGAAGGCGCAGACAGTCTTTGTGCTTTTCTGGTTGATATGTTTCCACAAAGCACAAAGAATCTTCGAGAACATGCAGCATCCGAATCATTACTAAATGCGCACTGCTGGTTTGATAACACTTATCAACGTTCAGGCTTAATGACCTTCCCGTATGCCACCGTTAACGGCGGTTTTCGTGAGCGTATGCATCCTACCTTACACTCTATCTTTACCTACAAAACCCCGTTCTTTAACGCTGCGACCGGCTGGCGTCACGTGAGTGCTAACCATAACCTGGACGGCGGAAAGCCGTCAGTTGAATCAGGAGTGCTCAGGCATTACAAATTTGCGACCAATGAGGTAAAGCGAAGCAACTTCGGTGAGCATTTGCGCACTTATAACCAGAGTGTCAGCACGGCAGTATCCAAACATGAGAATCTCACAGGGCCCGACAGTGTGAAATTCGAGACCCCGGCGCAATTCGACACACTGGGATATTACAGGTTAACCGGACGACGCCCCAAACGAAGAGCTACGGCAAAGCAGCGCGAACTGATCGACACCGGAATGATTGCCGCATGCGGGCAATTGGCAAATTTTTCCGTTACCGAAATATTAAAGGCGGAACTACCACTATTTGATCAGGAGCTTGAAAGATACAAGAAAAACGGGCAGCGACGAGTCCCCTATCTGAATACACCGGGAGTAAAGGCAGCAACGTTTGATAAAAACCTGATGACTTACGTCAGCGAAGCACTTGGAGAGCCCTGGGTCATGTGGGGGGCTAACCTGCGGCGTGGAATCCCGAACCGGGCCGATCTGTGGCATGTGGATTTAGAAAGTACTATATGGCGCTGCCTTACTGTTGTCATCGGTGTAAGCGGGTGCCATGAAAATAACAGTACACGTTTTATCAGTCATTCTCACTGTTTTGAGAAAGCGGTACCTGAGGGACACAACAGCGATGAATACCCGACCGTTCTGGATGCAGCAGCAGCCCAGGACCGTCGCTGCCAGGTCAAGAGTTTCACCGGCTTCGGGAATGGTTCGTTTTACGGTTTCGATGCCAGAGGCTGGCACGCAGGTCCAAAAGGTATTGGCGAGGAACGGTTAATGTTGTACATGCATTTTCACCCTTCCCGTTGTCCGCGTATTCCATTAATGCGTGACTATAAAAAGATGATCTATTTTGACAAGCCGGCACCATACCTTTCAATGGATGACCAGGAACTCCTGTTAAACAACAGAAAAAACAGGGACAGAGTGAGTACCGAAGTAAATCATAGCCTTGCCCGGTTACCCGCCGGCAGTAGCGATTAGTATTTTTCTGATGCCTTACACAGCAGCAGCCACAGCGGGACTTGGCATGCTAAACCATGGAATACATTCCATTTTCCCGGCACAGAGCAGGGAAGTTACCAGTTGATGCAAAAAACCAGGTTTATCATTTTTGGGCAAGGTCGTTCGGGCTCTACCTTGCTTGGACAATTACTGAACTCACACCCACAGATAAATTGCGAAAATGAAATATTCAACCTGAAGGATCCCTACGTTAAAAACAAATGGTTGATGACCTATTGCAAACGATTGCCCTACCTTTACGTCAACTACAGAATATTTAACTCTGAAGAGAATATCTATGGGTTTAAACTACTTTGGTATCAACTTGAAAATATGGAAAACTATCTGCTGAAACTTAAAAATAGTGGTTGGCATATTATACATATTGATCGAGAAAACCTATTTGATCAAACCTTATCGACTCTGGTAGCCCGTAAGAACGGGTTCTGGCATAACTACGATGTTGATAGCTATTACACAAAAAAGCTCAGAATAGACATGTATGAAATGAGGGAAATGTATCGGCTCATAGAATATGCCAAAACCGAAGTTGACCGGTTAATACAATCTACGGAAAGTCTGTATATAAATTATGAATCACAGTTAAGCGACCCGATAAACTGGCAACAAACCTGTAATACTATCTTTAACTATCTGGATGTGCCGGAAGCGCAAGTAGAATCACCACTAAAAAAGATAATGTCAGACAAAATCGACGATGATGTATTTCTTTCGATAATCATCAATAACTACAACTACGAAAAATTCGTAGGCGCTGCAATTAGCAGTGCACTTGAAGCAGCCGCTATGGCCGATGTGCAATGTGAAGTCATTGTGGTGGATGACGGGTCGACCGATGACTCGATGGAAGTAATACAGGCCTGTGAAGGCATTCAGGTTATTGTGAAAGATAATGGTGGTCAGGCATCCGCACTAAACGCGGGTTTCGCTGCAGCAAAAGGTAAGTATATCCACTTCCTGGATGCAGATGACCTGCTGGTCAAAGATGCAGTCGAGGTCATCCGGCGAGTAATGCCAGGCCACCACATGATGCACTTCTCTATCGAGGTGCTGGACCAGGAACTGGGAGTAGTGTCGTTTTACAACAGCAGTCGTGTTGAACCACAACCAAAGCTGTGGACCGACTACTTCGGTAAGGGGTCAGCCTGGACCCGACCGATGTCCTGTAACGTTTTTTCGGCAGAACTTCTGGATAAAGTATTTCCCTTGCCTGAACAAAACTGGCGCATCTGTGCAGACATGGCAGTTATCTGTCTGGGGAGCCAGTTCACAACCTACGAGGGATCGACAGAAGTAATAAACCGTTATCGAATGCATGGATCCAACCTGTACTTTTCAAACATGCGCAGTACATTTGAAATGCATATTTATGATGACCAGTACAACTTCAAAAACAGTGAGAATCACCGGCACTTCTTTGTTGTCGGATGTGACGTGCTGATGCGTGTGGAAGATATCAGTATGTACAGCGCTGTTTTCGGGAATTGGGTGCGATACGGTGATTTTTTATTGAACCATGCTAACCTCACTGAAATGCATCGCAAAGACATCAACGATGCGATGGACGCGCTGATTGCCTCCCAAGACCCTTCCTTCTGGCGTGTTGCTGCATCCGCGTTGTTCACAAAGAAGGTAAACCCGGAGCACCTTGAGGCTTTTCACCGACCACCGGGTGTTAGCCGACTGAACCCCTGCACGGTTGACAAAACACCGCCACAATTGGTGTACAACCGGGCGATCATCGCAAAAGATCTGACACCCTACCTTTCTGGCGGATTCCTAACCAGCGATGATTACGCTGAGTCGCTGGTGTTCAGCTTGAGTCAGGCGAGCAGGTTTACCGCCAGGGCGAATGCATTGTCGGGTATTTTTCGACTGGTCATCGCGGTGTCACCCGATACTGTAGCAGGCGCTGTCAGGTGTGTGAGCAGTCAGGGACAAGTTGCAGAAACCGTACAGGTTGAAGATGAGCTGCTCGCAGATATCCCCTGTAACTGGGTGGTGAATGGCGTGTTGCAGTTCTACTTTGTGTTCGAGAAAGTACAGGTGCCGCAAGCAGTAGATTTGTCGAGTTTTGATTTAAGTCTGTGTGGAGCCTACATCCACAG
This sequence comes from Chromatiales bacterium, assembly GCA_020631335.1. Lineage (GTDB taxonomy): Bacteria > Pseudomonadota > Gammaproteobacteria > Granulosicoccales > Granulosicoccaceae. The sequence goes on along the minus strand of JAHDHK010000140.1, from coordinate 3,444 downwards.
TATTCAATTCGATGTTCCGTTAGCCAGCCACTTTTATCAGCCGCTAAGGATTGGAAACAGTGTTGCCGCCGAGCGTTATCTCTCACCAATTAAACATTTGCGCAACTCACGCCCCGTTTGTGCAGACGGGGCGGTACCCTTGTGCAGATCACCTGCAGCATTCGGCGTCTCATTGCCTTTTGCAATGGACGCCAAAGAGTGGCTTGAGTTTGAAATCACTAACGACGCAGAAACAACGATGGTGTTGAATGTTGACATGTGGCACAACGATGGCAGCGGTACTGTCGAAATAAGAGACAACGTATCAGTGGGTGCAAAGTCCACCTCTCTGTTTCCTATACCAATCGGATTTCCAGTGTTTGACGCTGTGCTGCCTGAGGTCGTATTGAGCAGTGTTCTAAAACCACCGGCGGGTGACTCAATTAGAGTGAGTCGCTTGCGATACATGCATACCCCCAGGGATATTGTTTATGTCCCTGAAATCGGAACATTATCATTTAGCGATGGGTCGCTGGGAAGTCTTGGACTCAGTACCGCGTGGAGGAAGCATGCCGATGGCATTGATAATAACGCAGACCAGATAAGCGGTTGTGAGGCAGGGACACTAAGCTTTCGCTTCCACGGCATTGAACCCGAGTATTTGATGCTGACCTTTTCGACACCGGATAACGACAATATCTCATCTACGCGCCCCACTCGGTCGAGCGAGCCGGTCGTTATCATGTTAAGTGTTAATAATCAGATAATAGAAACACAATTAGACGCGGACGGTAGTTGCAAAGTGCGCACCTGCGGGGCATCAGAAATTGTGCTGGAGGGATGGCACTCATGGCCACCGGGGCGGCAGTTGCTGCTGATGAAATCGCAGCGCATGTGAGTAATGACTATTTTCAAGCTCTATCGCCGGCAATGGACTTGATTGTTGAAATTTGTTTAAATGCAATGGCATAGTCAACAGGAAGTGATGTGAAAAAATTAAATCTTACGCTCAGCGGAATTATTGCCAGTATCTTAGGTGTGGTTGGCGGTCAGGCCAACGCCAAAGTCAACGCCGAAGAGGAAATGTTTCGAAGCACATTGGAAACCGGCACGATAGAAGCTGCAGAAGTATTCAGAAAGCGGTTTCCACATTCCAGTCGCACGGGTGAAATTGACTCGCTCATCACTGATTTGGTGCGTGCTGAACACGTGGACTCCGGCTTCGACCAAAAACCCGTGGATATCGTAGTTGCCAAACGCGGCGGGAAAGCCCACGGCCACAGCAAGGGACGTGGAAAAGGTCACGGTGCAGGTAAGCCCGGCAAACGCAAGGGCCACAAAAAGCATGGTGGTGGTTACTGACAGGTAGCCAATCTGCCTGGGAGATTGCACGACTTTTATACCAGGCGATATATATCTGTTGAGTGAGTGCATTCGGTGCGTGGACAGCAACTGCGCCTCGAAAATGCTCCGTCTCGCAGACGGATGCATTAGAAGGGGTATCTCTCCTGGCAATCCGGTCAGACTGCCAACATCCTCTTCACAGTCTCCACAGAATGGACTGGACAGAGGCATTGCATAGTAATGGCACTTTGATTATCCGCCTGTTTGTTCCAACGATTTTGGCGTTGCAATCCAGGTAGTCTGCCTGGTCGAACCACTATCCCAGAAAACCGCCTCGACTTTCGCTGCTGCCCCACTGCATATTCAGGCTGCGGGTAGTGGTTACGGCACCCCGATTAATTTTCGAAGCTGCTTTAAATATTGCTCCCATCCGGCTGGTGGGCTTCATCGACATCCGGCTGCCGCAAAATTCAGGGCAGACACTTTGGATGACCCGTCGTATATCCTCTCCAATGAGCAGCCAGGCACAGCTGACCCACTCATAAATGGAAGACCAGCCGCAACAAAACTGCCAGATTAACCCGCCCCGCGTGGTTAACAACGAGTGGTAGTCGCCTGACGCGTTTAGCTGCCCTTCTCTTACTCTGCCTACAGTGTTATTGGCGGGATCCAGTTTTTGAAGCAGCAGATCAACACTTGGCCATGAGTGGCTCCGGGGTATCATCGCAAGCTGTCCGCCATTTCAAGTATGCAGTATCATGAATGCAAATGTGCGGCCCACTGATATCCGGCAACTTAGATATCATG
>JAHDHK010000140.1:0-1304 GCA_020631335.1 Chromatiales bacterium | reverse complement strand
CATCCCCCGAAAAGACTCAAACTGACAGGAACCTTCATCATGTGCGACCAGCTGCGGTGGGACTATCTCTCCTGCACCGGCCATCCACACCTGCATACACCCCACATAGATGCACTGGCCGCGCGCGGACTGCGGTTTGATCAGGCCTATGTTCAATCGCCGGTTTGCGGTCCCAGCAGAATGTCCACCTACACCGGGCGCTACGTGCACGCGCATGGTGCCAGCTGGAACTTCGTGCCGCTGAAAGCCGGAGAGATGACTATCGGTGATCATCTGCGGCCGCAGGGAGTCAGGTCAGTATTGATCGGCAAGACACACATGCGAGCCGACGCACCGGGTATGGCGCGCCTGGGTATTGATCCGCAAGGGCCAATCGGCGTGCGCCTGTCAGAATGTGGCTTCGATCCGTTTGAACGAGACGACGGCATACACCCGTATGGTGGCCACGACCCAAACCCGCAATACAACAAAGACCTTAACCGCGCCGGTCTCGACGGTGATAACCCGTGGGAAAGCTGGGCAAACGCCACCGATGGTGATAACGGTGAACTTTTATCAGGCTGGTTTCTTAAATACGCTAACCGCCCTGCCCGTGTACCCGACGAGAAAGCCGAAACACCCTACATCACTGATCGCGCTATCGACTTTATTAATCAGGCAGGACCACAGCCATGGGTCGCGCATGTTTCGTACATCAAACCACACTGGCCCTACATCGTGCCGGAACCCTATGCTTCCATGTATGGAGCGGAGCATGTGCTGCCAGCTAAACGCAGCGATGCTGAAAAAGTAAACCCGCACCCCGTGTACGATGCCATGCAACAACATCGTGTTAGTCGCAACTTCTCACGCGACGAGGTACGAGACACCGTCATTCCCGCTTACATGGGACTGATCAAACAGCTGGATGATCAGATCGGCCGGCTGCTGAAGCACCTTGACGCCAAGGGGCTAAGTGACGAAACAATGATTGTGTTCACCTCCGACCACGGCGATTATCTGGGGGATCACTGGATGGGTGAAAAAGATCTGTTTCACCAGCAGGCGATTCGAGTGCCGTTGATCATCGCAGACCCCGACCCGAAGGCAAACACAACGCGCGGGCAAATCAATAATGATCTTGTCGAAATGATTGACCTGCTCCCCACCTTTCTTGATATCTACCAGACGCCACAGGTACCCCACATACTGGATGGCCAATCACTACGCCCAGCACTTTTCGGCAAAGCGTACCCCAAACGCCAGCATGTGATATGCGAATACGATTACTCCTTTCAGGATGCGCGAATTTCACTTGGCACCCG
>JAHDHK010000139.1:10646-14548 GCA_020631335.1 Chromatiales bacterium | reverse complement strand
TGAATCAGGGCTTATCCTGCTAAGCCGATCCTGTGGTACGCCTGCAGTGTACTGCCATTGTGTCGTCTCTCTGGTAAGAAAGCCACGCAATGCATCGCGGTTTTCCTTCGAATCGTTATTCCAGTAGGCGCGCACTTTGTCGAATGCGCTGGAGAGACCTTCCACATACGCATTGCCGTTTTGCGTAATGATTGCTGTGACTTTTTCAGGGTTATTAGCCGCAAGCCTGAAACCCACCGGAGCGCCGTAGTCAAAGACGTACATAGCATAGCCTTCAAGCGCTAACTGCTCTGTCAGTTCTTCAACCGTGTTGGCCAGATTATCAAACGTATAATCAAACTCTCCTCGCGGTGGGGCTTTAGTGTTACCAAACCCCGGAAAGTCAGGTGCGATGACCCGATACTTGTCGGCCAGCAACGGTATGAGCTCTCTGAATTGATGACTCGACGACGGAAAGCCGTGCAGCAATAACAGCACTGGCGCATCAGGCGCACCGGCCTGACGGTAGAAGACCTCAACATCATCCACTTTCAAGGTGTGATAGGTGGTTTGATGGCTCACAACCTCAACCCCGCTCTCCGGCTTGCCAGCCACTCCGGCTGACGCATGCATCAACGTCCCCAGCGACAGCGCTGCCGCAGCAACCATTGACGTTATCTTATTGATTTTCATATCTATTCCCACTAATAAATTACCTGACAGCGGTATTGCTGCCAGGTGCATGGGTATTATTGTTATTTATCATTGGAAACAGAATGGGTAGCATTTACAATTCATTATTCCTGTTTCTGGAATAATAATATGGACCGTTTTCTGGAGCTAAGTGTTTTTGTTGCAGTTGCGGAGCAAGAGGGGTTTGCCGCTGCCGCACGACAATTGCAAATGTCGGCACCGCCTGTCACCAGAGCGATCAACTCGCTCGAGCAGCGCCTTGGTGTAAAACTCTTAAACCGCTCTACCCGACATGTACGGCTTACTGACGCCGGCCGGCAGTATCTGCCGGATGCCCGAAAAATCCTGTCCGATTTGCGTACTGCCGATGAATCAGCCGTCACGCTGAGTACAACACCAAGAGGTAAGTTGTCTATCACAGCGCCGATGATGTTCGGCACACTGCATATTGTCCCGGGTGTGGCCGAGTACTTGAATCGCTACCGTGAAACCGAAGTGTCAGTCGCCTTACTTGATCGGGTGGTGAATCTGCTGGAGGAAGGATTCGATGCAGGCGTTCGAATTGGAGAATTGCCGGATTCCAATATGTATGCAGTTAAGGTAGGAACAGTGCGCAGTGTTGTGTGCGCCAGCCCGACATACCTCGCCATTAACGGAACTCCTGACACCCCTGAACAATTACATCAGCATCAAATAGTTTCTATGGGTAACACCACCGCCAGTATGCAATGGAAATTTCTACTCGACGGAAAACAAATTTCCGTCAGGTTAACACCGCGAATGAGTGTTACCAACGTCGGGGGGTCGCTCGCAGCAGTGCAGTCCGGGTTCGGCATTGCCCGGTTACTTTCCTATCAGGTAGAACAACCGCTCAAACAAAAGTACCTGTCTCTTATATTGGAACAATACGAATCAGAAGATATACCGGTGCATATCATTCACCGCGAAGGACGCGTGATGTCATCCAAACTGCGCGCTTTTATTGATCTGATGGTAGAACGCCTGCTCACCAACAAATTCCTAAACCCGTAGCGAACGAAAACATATGCTGTGCGACAGACGACAGTTGCCCCCTATACAAAATACTCCTGAGTGGCTTCAAACGCACTGCCTTCCATCGCATGCGGTTCGACACAAATCACATCGACCAGCTTTTCGGTTTGCCGGATGAGTTGTTGCAGTCGCTCCTCTTCGTTTACCAGCAACCACATGCGACTAAGCTGTTTATTGTCTCGTACCGGCCTGACCATGATACCTTCAAGGTTATATGCACGACGTGCAAACAAGCCACACACATGCGACATAACCCCCGGATGATTGCGGACGGTAAGTTTGAGAATGGCAGGGTTGGCAACGCTCATTTTGATGCTCCGGCCGGGTTGGCTGCGTCTGGCTTTTCACTGACAATCATGTCTTTGTTAGCGCCACCCGGCGCCACCATTGGAAATACCATTTCCGTTTCACTGATCGGTATATTAATCAGACAGGGGCCGGGCTCATTAAGCGCCTGTTGCAGTGCCTGCTGAGGGTTCTCGAAGTCAGACAAGTCGATCCCCTTCATCCCCATTGCGCGGGCAGCGGCTGGAAAGTCAGTTCGCTGTTCAAACTTCACGGCAGAGAGATTTTTTTCATAGAACAAAGTCTGTTGCTGCCGAACCAGCCCGAGATGATTGTTGTTTAGCACGATCACTTTGAGATCGAGGTTGTGTTCTGCGGCAGTGGCGAACTCCTGGATGTTCATCATTAGACTACCGTCCCCGGAGAAGCAGATTGTCTTGTGGTCAGGCGCGGCCAATGCCATGCCTATCGCCGCCGGCAAACCGAAGCCCATCGTGCCCAGTCCACCGGAGCTTATCCATTGACGAGGGCGCACAAACGGATAGGCCTGTGCCACCCACATTTGATGCTGACCTACATCCGTGGTGATATTGGCATTGTCGTCGACCAGCGCGGCTACTGCGGCAATCGCCCCGTACGGTCGGAATAATTCATCTTTACCATCCAGATCCAGCGGATGATCGTTTTTCAGCTGATCAACCCTCTGACGCCATTTTGTATTGCGCTGCTCTTCAAGCATTCGATTAGCGAGCTCAAGCACGCTGCCGACGTCGGCCACTATCGACTGGACCGGCTGTAGCACTTTACCTATTTCGCTGTTATCAATATCCACATGAATAAACTGTGCATTGGGACAGAAGGCGGCCACTTTGCCGGTGGCGCGATCATCAAAGCGTACCCCGAGCCCGACCAGCAAATCGCATTCTTCCAGCACCAGATTGGTATACGGTGCACCGTGCATACCGAGCATACCCAGCGACAGCGGATGATCCGAAGGCAGCACCCCCAGCCCCATAAAGGTTTGTACCGCCGGTATATCCAGACGCTCCGCAAAACGTCGCAACGCGTCGGTGGCACCGGCATAAACAATACCGCCACCGATCATCAACACCGGCTTTGACGCAGCCTGAATACGCTCGATCATAGCCAGCACCGGTTCATCAGCAACAACAGGGTCCGGTGCACGCACCCCGGGGGCCGGCAGGTCGGTCACACTGATGATTTCATTTTGTACGTCTTTCGGGATATCTACTGACACCGGACCGGGTCGGCCGGACAATGCCAGTTCAAAAGCAGCCGGAATCACCTCAAGCAACTCTGCCGCAGAACGCACCAGATAGTTGTGTTTGGATATCGGCAGCATCAGACCAAAGGTGTCGATCTCCTGAAAGGCATCAGTGCCGATCATCGCCTGCGGTACCTGACCGGTAATGGCGATAAGCGGCACGGAATCCAGGTGCGCATCTGCAACGGCGGTCAACAGATTCGTGGCTCCCGGACCCGAGCTGGCAAAGCACACCTGCGCCTGCCCGGTGATTCTCGCCATCCCCTGTGCGATGAATCCGGCACCCTGCTCATGACGGGCCAGTACGTGGCTGATAGGTGAATGAGATAGTGCATCATACATGGGCAAATTAGCGCCGCCAGGCACCCCTGCGATGCAGGTAACCCCCTGACGCTCCAGCAGTTCGATCAGTAACCGGGCCCCCGACAACTCACGGGTTTGCGGTGCTGCCACATCGAGCCGGGTCTCTGTCGGCAGGCTGTCTGCAGCAGCCCTTGTAGGTGTTGCTAGTTCTGTCATGGCAATGCTTCGCGTTGGCGTTTTAGTGTTTCAGAAGCAACCGGAAATTTATAGCCGGCATTTGCTTCAGGCAATAAAAAACCCCTCG
>JAHDHK010000139.1:0-10636 GCA_020631335.1 Chromatiales bacterium | reverse complement strand
GGCCTGTTTGCAACAGCCAAAAAAAAACCCCCCGACTTTCGCCGAGGGGTTTTCAGAGTTCGTATCTGTTAACCGCTACGGCGAATGGTGTTCGCTCACCACCACTAGCACACCCACCACGACAGACACCTTCACACCGCAAAGCACAGCAGCACCTTCTGATGCAACGTTCGCTGAGTGGATTGAGAGATGTGGTGACATGATTCCGACAGTTGTTTACGGTTACCTGATAGTTGAAATTACTATACCAACATCAACCAGGTCAACCCCGAACCGGCGCCGAAGCCAATAAAAATGCAGACACCCGACACTTCCGGCACCAGACGATTCAATTTTCTCCAGGAGCGAGCATGCGCCTTCACTTCGTTTTGGAAACCAAATCCAGCCGATTCGCACCACGCATAGAAGGTCGCAATAATGCCAACGGGACAGAGTCTTCGTCAGGCTTTTATGGCACTGCGCGCGTCAGCATCGGCTTTTGCCGGGTGCGTTGCGCCCTCCTCCGGTTAAGCGGTTACTGCACACACGGTGATTTGTTCGATCAGCGGTAATACCGTTGTCGTGATCCGGCGCAACGTCGAACATGGCCAACGAACCGTCGAAATTAAAGCCCGACTTTTCGCTTTAGGCTTGCGAACGCATTATGGCGCGAATCGAAAACACCAGACAGATAACATCAACAAGAAAAAAACCAGCCAGTATCGGGACAAGACTTGTTTCACCTGAATTCAAGGCGCCAATGATGTCGCCAAACTCACGCAAACTGCATCCAAGAAATGCCATTGTGTATGCCTTTGCCGAACGAAACCACAGTGCAAGCGCTGTTATCAAACCCAAAGCAAGCGTACGACCCGACCAAGCGCCGGCAAGCATGTCGGCGTTTTCAATGTAGCCCACTGCTGTTGTCGGATTAATCAAACCCTGAATACCCAGCACTATCCCCAAAGTGGCAAGCAGGGCACCGAATAAAGTAACAGGCAGGGGTATGCCATCAGGCTTAAAGTTGTTGAAGTTCAAACGCTTCATCCTCTATCGGTTTGGATACACACCCGGCTGTTGCTATGAGCATTGATCTGCGGACTCTCACCGCTTTGCAAAAAATACAGCGTGCATCGATACGTTGATAAAAAGCAGGTAACATTCGCTTTAAGCACAGTAAGTGTGTTGCTGTTCAGTTGCATGCACCCGACGGATTTTAATTCATGTATCCGGAGGATATAACGGCACTGATTGTGATCAGAACGATCAGTTAATAAGAACAATACGTAAGTAAACCCGGACCTCATCATTGGCAAATAACGCCGGACAGCAGCATCATGCAGACCGAGTCAGTACATTAAGTTCAATACGGCAATACTAACGGCAAGGTACAACACAGTCATCACACTGCCTGCACGCAGAAAATCAACAATCCGATACCCACCCGGCCCCATGATCAACGCATTGACCTGATGAGTAGGCAATAAAAATGAATTGGAGGTGGCGATAGCCACTGTCAGTGCAAACATTGCCGGATCGGCGCCAGTGACCACAGCGATATTAACCGCCAGCGGCACCAGTAACACAGTGGCTCCCACATTGGACATAAACAGCGAAAATACTGTGGCAAGCAACGCTATAACCAATTGAATTTCCCAGGTGGCCACACCCCCGAGCCATTCGAGTGCAACCGCAGAGATCCAGCTGGCAGCACCCGACAATTGCACAGCGTGACCCAGCGGTATCAGACTGCCCAGCAAAAAAACAGTTTTCCAGCTGACTGCACGATAGGCTTCGTCCATGGAGATAACACCACTGACAACCATACCAACCGCACCGAACAACAGCGACACGGCAATCGGGAAGTCGGAAAACAACACCAGCAACATGGATGCGACAAAGAAGAACAGCGCAGATCTCAATTTACTGGGTCGAAGTTCATCATCGAGCCGATCTGTGACGATCGCATAGTCCCGGTTATTGCGCAGCTCTTTCAAATCCGACCAGGCTGTATGCACTACCAGCGTATCCCCGCCCTGTAACGGCACTTCCCGATAGCCTTCATCGAGCAGACCTCCGGCCCGGTAGACGGCCAGTGCATTAAGACCGTCGTCGCGCTGCATTCTGCACTGTGTCAGTGTCTGCCCTACCAGCGAAGACCCGGGTGGGACTACGATTTCGGCAATGCCTGTTTCCTGAGCATTCATCACACTGGCAAAAGTATTTTCGTTTTTAACCACACGGAGTTTGTATTTTCTGGCAAAGCGGATGAGCTCGCGCTTACTGCACATTACCCCCAGGTAGCTGTCGACCCAGATCGCCTGCTTGCCACTGGGTACAACGGTAATCTGATCATCAATCTTCAGCGCAAGAATCGAGGGCACTGCATCCTGCATGCGTTCAAGCTGTAAAATAGTCATACCGACCAGCGGGCTCTCAATGGTGACCTGCAGCGCATAAAGCTCACCCGATAACCCATAAACATCTTTAAAGTATTCGTTGGTCCGGGTTGTACGGCGACGCCCTGTGTCATCGATGGCGGGTAGCAGATAGCGACCGAATAATACGAACACCAGCAGGCCGGTCAGCGTCAACGCAATTCCGACCGGTGCGACTTCAAACAGTTGAAACGGTGCTATCTGCTGATCGGCCGGCAGAGATTTATTGGACGATTGCACCAGATCGTTAAGCATGATCAATGAACTGGAGCCCACCAGTGTCAGGGAGCCCCCCATCATCACGCAAAAGCCCACCGGCATCAGCAGACGACTGATTGGCAGCCCGCTCAGTCGGGCAACCCGGTCTGCCACAGGTAAGAACAGCGCAGCCGCACCGATGTTCTGCACAAAACCCGACATCAGTGCCGCCGAGCCCGCCAGCATACCGACAATTCTTTGCTCGCTGTTTTTTCCCCGGGCCAGTATCCAGCTGGCCACATAACTCATCGTGCCGGTGCGATCGAGCCCGGTGCCAATGATCATCGTGGCAATGATAGACATGACCGCACTGCTGGAAAAACCTTCGAAAAGCAGTGACGATGGCAACACCGGGTCTACGCCGGGTATCGCACTGGAAAACCCGAGCAACACCAGCACCACGAGTGCTGCAACGTCTATGCGCAACACTTCGGTCACCAACAGCACGACAGTCAGTAGCAACAGGCAAAGGGCGACAATAATTTCAGGGGTCAGAGCGGTGCTCAAGAGACGAACCAATCAGTGCAGTTATAGAATTTAAAAAAATACGCCGCATCAACCACTCACCACCGTTCGGTCACGGGATTACCAGACCTTTCAATTCAACATTCAACGGGGCGGCAAAGCCCGGGTTCTGCAAGACCATGCGGACTCACAGACACAGGCGGTTTCACCTGGAGCGTCTGATGTGTTTTAAGAGAGGGTTGTCCGCGCAGGTCGCCTGCCGGACGAAGCATTGATGTGTCGCGCGCCATTGTAGCTATGCAAGTATCGCGCAGTAAAATTACATTTCAGTGGACTGTCACAAAGTGTGGCAACTGCTTCCGATTCCTGCTCGCACTGGCGCCAACGCAATGCGCTGCCCTCATGACAAGACAGATCGTAAACTTTGCCGGAGCACTTCCAGTGGCCGGGTGCCACCGGGGTATCCTGTGGCATCTGCCAGAACGCCGGCCTTATCATCGGCTAGAAAATTTTACCCGGATTAAGAATGTGCTGCGGATCCAGTGACTGCTTCAGGAGTCGCATGACTTTTACCTCTTCCGGGGTACGCGAATACTTCAGGTACTGTTTTTTAAGCAGACCAATACCGTGCTCAGCCGATATTGAACCACCCAGTTTTGCCAGTGGCTCAAACACAGTGCGGTTGCATTGCTCGTACCAGGCGGTTTCAGTGTCACTGTACGACTGTATTTTCACCGGCTGCTCCTGCGGGTCAGCGATAAAGTTCTCCGGCTGAGGTGCAATAGTGACATGCAGATTATTATCAGCCAGATGACCATAGGCATAGACAATGACATCGGGCCAGTCTTGTCTGAGTACCGAACGCACCCCGTCAAGGTAAGTCTGCATCTGATCAATCGGCAGGCTGATATCGTAGATAAACAGGGGGCGGTGCCTTAGCGTCAGGTCGACATTTTCGCGAATACTCCAGATTTCTGACCGCTCGCTCTCCGATTTTGCAATCACCGCATCGGTGATAAACCCTTTATCGATGGCCACTTCCAGCGCCTGCATAAACTGCTGTTCATCAGTTTGCTGATTGGCTCCCCGAGCCTCGATAATCGCATAGGCAAAATAGTCAGTCGCCAGCGGAGCTCTGGATGACCCTTTGACCCCGGGGTTGGTAGAAAGGTGATAGTAGTCATTCCAGAGTATTTCAAACGCATTCAGGTTAGCGCTCAGGGACTTACTTATGTGGGCGAGCGTTTGGGTGACCTGCTCAAAGTTTTCAAATGCAACCAGCGCGGTATGGCAGGTTGGCGTATCTGGCCTGAGGCGAAGCACCGCCCGTGTGACCACACCAAGTGTTCCTTCACTGCCGATAAAGAGCTGCTTCAAGTCATAGCCGGTATTGTTTTTAAGCATCTTATTGAGCGAACTTAACACTGTCCCATCGGCTAACACTACTTCCAGCCCGAGTACCTGCTCACGTGTCATGCCATATCGCAATACGGAGAGTCCGCCGGCGTTGGTTGAGATATTCCCGCCAATAGTACAGGAACCCCGGGCGCCAAGGTCGAGGCCGTAGAACATGCCCGCTTCGGTTGCCGCTTCGTGAACCGATTGCAAAATACACCCTGCCTGCACCGTCATTGTGCGGTTAACCGGATCAAGCTGTTCGATTGCAGTCATGCGTTCAAGCGACAGAATGACATCGTCAGTGGAACTCTTCTCGCCATCGGCCAGCCCGGTAACACCGCCATGGGTAACGACTGTCTGCCCATGTGAACTGCAGACTTTCAATATGCTGCTGACCTCTTCGGTGGTTGCCGGCCTGACCAATGCCAGGGCAGTCATCGGCGACGGATCCCAGAAGTGCCTGGCCCGCTGGGCTACGGCGTCAGAGCCGAGCACATTGCCTGCACCGACAATGGCTTCGAGTTGCCGGATGAGGTCAGTCATTTGTTATCTCCCGCAGTATTCGCCCGACTGGTGCTGGCGACTGTGTTACTGGAACCCTCACCGGGTATCAGCTCAAAATCAGAATAGGCAAGCCGCATGGCCAAAATCATTCGACAGGTGGCAGGCAAAATCTGATCACTCGATGATACTCCGATTTTTCGGCAGCGTTGCGCCAACGCACCGTCAATCAGGACGATACTTACGTACGCAAGGCAGAGGCACTACAAAACACACTCTGACCGCTTCAGGCGCTACGCACCAGCTGCTGGAAATCCTGTGACTTCGGGGTTGTCAGGCCTCGCGACGAGCGCACTTTATTCCGTGCCGCATAGATCAGGGAAAACGCGGGCGGTGTAAAGTAGAAAGAGATTACTGTGGCCAGCAGAACGCCTCCTGCGACAGCCATCGCAAACGGTGGCCAGAAACCTCCACCTGCAAGAATCAATGGCAGAAACCCGCCGAAGGTGGTGACAGTCGTCGAGATAATATGGCGACTTGACCCCATCAGTACCTCTACCATTGCAGCATGATCGCCGTTGGCAGCCTTTGTATTCTGCTGTAACCCGGTCATGATAATAATGGCGGCGTTTATCGAAACACCAATTGAGCCAATTACTCCAAGTATCGCTGTTATACCAAAAGGGTAACGAAATACCGCCAGAGCAAAGATGGACAACCCCGCAGATAACACACAAACCACCAGTGCAATAAGGGATAAACGGAACGAATTAAACGTCATCACTATAATTGCGATAGTAAGCGTTACTATAATCCCGACTGACGCTAGCAGATTACCCAGTGTGCTGGAACGTGCGTCGCTATCTCCCCCTATTTCCAGTCGATAACCGGGTGGCAGCGTAAAGTTGTCAGCGTCAAGCCGGGTCTGAATTTCTTTCAGCGCTTCTTCCGGCAGTACCGACCTGAGCGTAAACCCCTGTACTGTGTTTATACGCTCACCGTTGCGATGGTTAATAACGCTGTCACTCGGCAGAATCTGAATCTCGGCAATGGCCGAAAGCGGTAGCGCTGCAAACTGACCGTTACCGGCAAGTGCAATGGTCTGAGGTGCGACAACAGGCAGATCGCGAATGGCGTTTAGGTTACTGCGAATATCATCACCCAGCCGTACCCGAACCGGTAATCGTTCTGTACGTTCTAACAGTGAACCACCCACTACCCCTTCAAGGCCGGCTTTTAACTGTGTTGCGATGGCTGTCATATCCAGCCCCAGCGCTCGCGCTTTCGCTTCATTGACATCAACAACTACTTTGGGTGCACCCCCGTTCTGAGTGCTACGCGTAACCGTGATGGTTTCAACATCAGCAAGCTTTAACCTGAGTGCATCTCCAAGCTCTCGCAATGTATCAAGCTCAGGCCCGACGATTCTCAATTCTACCGGGGCATCAACTGGTGGCCCCTGCACCAGGCCACGAACGATTACCTGGGCGTTGGGAGCGGCGTCCGGTAATGCTCTTTCCAGCTTCTGCACCAGGTGCTCGGTGGCAGCATTGGAAGTTGTGGTGATAAACGCCTGAGCAAATGCCGGTGCGTTACTCCGGCCCCCGGTTATGTTGTAGTAGAACGCCGGTCCTGATCGGCCAATCGACCAGTAGATCTGCTCTATGTTATCTTCCGCAGCAAGCAGCCTATCTATTTTTTCAGCAACCGAGCGGGTTTCCTGAATGGCTGTCCCAGGTGGCAGATTGAATTCTATATAAAACTGATCGCGATCAACGCCCGGGAAAAACTGCGCTGTCAAAGTAGACATTGACAGAAATCCCAACAGCGGCAGCACCAGAGCCAGCGCCATTGCCGGCAATGGGAACCTCACCGCCAGCAACAGTGACTGTTTAAATACGCGGCCGGGCAAACCACCGGGAATGCCTGAATTAAACACGGTTGCACGTTCGGCTGACGGCATCAGCCATCCCGCCAGTGCAGGTGTAATGGTCATTGCCACGAAGAATGACCAGAACAACATGATCACGACAGCAATAGCGATTGAGCCGACAAAATCCCCTGCGGGCCCGGGCAACAGAATCATCGGTGTAAATGACAGCGCAGTGGTTGCTGTTGAGGCAAACAATGGCGCAGCTAAACGTTTGACAGCCTGACTGACTGCGGCTATCCGTGCAACGCCGTTGCGGACTCTTCGTGCCACTTCATCACTCATCACGATACCTGCATCGACCAGCAAACCAAGTGCGACAATTAGCCCCGTTACTGACATCTGATGCACCGCAAGCCCGATAGCATTCATCGTTGCAAGCGTCGCAAGAGTCACCACCGGCAGAATCAGCGCTACAATTAACGCCGCGCGCACCCCAAGCGTAAGCAGTAATACAACCACCACCAATGAGACACCGATCAGCATATTGGTGCCAACCTCAACCAGCCTTTGCTCTGTATATTCAGACTGATCAAAGATCAAATCCAACGCGACACCGTTGGGAATGGCAAAGTTATTGATCTCACTTCTGACATAACCGGCCCATGTATCAATTTGCAGTCCCTCTTCCAGTGTGGCCGCCACAAGAATCGCAGTTTTGCCATTGAGCAGTGACATTTCCTGCATCGGTGTACGTGCACCTCGCGTCACCGTGGCGATATCTGATAATCGTGTTGCTGTCGTGCCGGCACTTTCTCGCACAATGACTTCCCGCAGCCGGTCAAGTACGTCTATCTCACCAGAGACTTCCAGTATTAAATTGCTGCGATCATCCTGCAGTCTGCCGGCCTGTACTTTCGCATCGGCCTGTTGAATGGCACTGGACAGTCTTTGTGCAGTAATACCCAGTGCTGCCGCCCGGCTTTGATCCACCGTGACCAGTACTTCTTCATCCGGTCTGCCGAAAATTTCTACCTGCTTGGTACCGGGTATATTGCGTAACTGATCGGCCAGCTCTTCAGCATACCGACCAACGATAGTCAGCGGTATGTGCTCCCTTTCAAGGCTGAAAGACGCGATCGCAGCATAGGCACTGATTCCCTCGGCATCTATTTCCGGCACCAGGACACCGGCAGGAAACCGTGCACGAGATGCTTCTATCGCATCTCGTACTTCAGTCCAGACTATATCGATATCATCGTCTGCAAGAGTTTCTGCGAGCTCAACACTAACAATGGAGATACCAGTCGATGAACTTGAGGACACGACATCGACCTCGGCAATTTCCTTCATTGCATTTTCTATTTCACGTGTGACCAGGGTTTCAACACGGGCCGGAGAGGCACCTGGAAATTGCGTGGTAACTGTCGCGAAAAGATTGGTGATCGTCGGGTCTTCCTGTCGACCGATCGCAAGCAGTGCAGCCGCGCCTGCAGCAATCAATACCATCAACAATAAAAAGACCGTTCGCGGGCGACGAAATGTAAGCGTTGTCACAGAGTTGGATGCCCTGTCTTCCATGGTCAGTAACTCACTCTGACAGGCTGGCCCGTCACCACTCGATGTACACCATCGCTTATAAAGGTGGCACCGTCGATAAAAGTTCCTCTGACATAAGCGCGGTGACTCTCGGCATGTATAACCTCAACCGCTTCCAGTTGAACCACCGGCGGGTTTTCACTGGACAGAGTATTAAGCGTCCATAAACCACGAACGCCATCTTCCAGAGCCACCAACGGTACCCAGGCGCCGACAGCGATAATACTTTGCCTGAAAACAGCTTCACCGGTTAGCCCGAACGCCAGTGCGGGTGCGTCTGTTATGCGTGCACGTACTATACGCGTCCGGGTTGCGGGGTCGATTTGCGGCAGCACTGATAAAACTTGAGCACGATACTGATGGCCACTGATATTGATTGTTAGCTCATCATTCAGTGCCACATCATTGGACACGCGGGGATCTATCCCGACGCGAAAAATAGGCTGACTCTGCTCTACCATGCTGATCACGGTCTGCCCCCCTGCCACCGCATTACCGGCATCAATCAAGACCTGATTCACAGCACCGCTGAACGGGGCTGAAACTTTGCTTTTTTCCAGACGGATGTTTGCGATAGAAACAGCCGCTTGAGTTTCAGCAATTCGAGCCCGAATTTCATCGACGGCTATTCTGGCCTGATCGGCACTCTGCGCACTGGTAAATCCGTTTTGCTGTAAACGGTTTTGACGTTGATCAGTAATAGATGCGAGTTCGAGTTGGGATTGCAGCGCGCGCATTGACGCCTTCAATCGCACCACTTCAGCTTTCAGGCTGCGATCATCGAGTTCCGCCAGTAACTGTCCCTGCTGCACCTGATCGCCATCATTCACCAGAACCCGCGCCAGCGTACCGCCCTGCTCAAAGGACAGATCAGCGCTCTGCGGTGCTTCGATCTGACCGGTAAAACGTCTTTCAACAGAATAGGCAGACTGGACTACGATGCGATCAACGGATACCAGAGGGACTGCCGTCGACGGTGGTGTTTCGACAGCAGCGGCACGGTCTGCCATGATTGCGCTCCCCTGCCAAATCAGCAAAATTGCCAGCAGCACAAAACACAAAGATAGTAATCCGGAGCCTATACGCTTGAATATTAATACTTTTCCTGAATTGTTCTGTTTGTCCATAATCACGAATTCGCTGTCTTCAATAACCGGCACTTTTGGCAAAAGTACATTTGGCAGATTAATCATCGCCAACTAATGTAAGTACCACTTACATGGTATTTTAGATCACATGAAAAAGAAAGTCCGTAAGAAAAATCCGCCAAACATGCTCAGATCTGCGTACCATCATGGCGATTTAAGGCAGCAACTACTCAACGCTGTGCGTTCGCTGGTAGACAGAAAAGGGGCGGAGAATTTTTCTATCGCAGAGGCTGCGCGCACAGCCGGGGTGTCCAGTGCAGCGCCCTACAGGCACTTTCAGGACAAGCCCGAGATCCTGAAAGCGCTGGTGCTGGATGAAATGGACACCATGGCGGCTAACATGCGCCTGGTAATGCAACCCCATCCACCAGCGAGTATCGAACGGATTGAGGCATTGGGTTACTCGTACATTCAGTTTGCACGTGAACACCCCGGATTGTTCAGACTGGTTTTCGGCATCAGTGAAAGCCATGAAGGGGACTGTGAGCTGGAAGACAAAGGCCACAGTGTTTCCATCGTTATCGAAGCCGTCGCTGACTATCTGGGTATATCACCGATGGATGAAGAAGCGACGAGAATTGCCTACCTGCTGTGGACCATAGTGCATGGTCACTCATGGCTCATAATCGACGGCAAAGCAAAGCAACAGAAACTGGATATCGATGAAAAAAAACTGTTAGAGACTGTTTCAGAGCGACTGCTTAAACCCTATCGAGTGAATGACGGTAAACCAACTTGACCGCAGTCATTTACGCTAAATAGAAGGAATCACAAAGTAGTCAGTTTTTGCCTCACCTGCACTGACAGATAATCTGCGTTACTGATACATGTTGTCAGACATCAACCACCCTCAGGCACTCAACAGACAACCATAACCGGTACACTCTGATATGAATGGATAGTGCTGTTCACCCCGGTAACCACCGGACCATTCAATTCAAAACGTTTCACTGAATCTGCCAGTCGATTAAACAAACACG
>JAHDHK010000138.1:13869-14703 GCA_020631335.1 Chromatiales bacterium | reverse complement strand
CTCAACTTCCATGAAAGTCATTCCAGGTGGAAGGAAGTAAGCTGTCGGGAAACCTATGATCAGACAGAATAGTGTTGCCACCAGTGCCTGCACAATTGAGCGCAGAAAAATATTGATATAGGTCCATTCAATAGACGGTGGCTCATCACCGAACAACCCTCGATCAAACATAAACTGATCGTAGGCGCTGAGCGAAAAAGTCCAGTCGATACCGCCGCGAAATTCTTTGGTTAAAAACGAATAGACAACGACCAGCAATATCGGTAACAACAGGAAAAAACCGATCGTGATCCATGTCGGCATCAGCAGCCAGTGACGAACCGGTGCAAAGGTTCTCATGATGTGAGGAACCTGGCTGCATCAAACTCAACGGCTACCTGGTTGCCAATGCCGAAATGAGTCGGGGCATTGTTGTTCTGGATTCGCACTGAAAGATCACTGCCGTCATTCAGCGTGACTGTGTACAGTGTATCAGTGCCAAGGTAGGTGTTGTCTTTGATGACCGCTGTGATAAGTGAGCCCTGTTGTTCGGCAGTCAGTTGTCCTGCCGGTAGCAGTGTAATTCGTTCCGGTCGAATCGATACACAACCCCGGCTACCGGCAGTGACTATCTGATTTGCCGGGCAGCCGGCATTGATCAGATGCCCGGAACCCAGTCGGCAGGTAATCTGTGTGCTGTTAACCTGTTCAACTGTCGCGTCAAGTAGATTGGTCTCACCAATAAAGTCAGCCACAAAACGATTGGCCGGCTGCTCATAAATTTCTGTAGCGTTACCCAGCTGCTGCAGTTCACCTGCGGACATCACTGCGATACGATCGGACATGGTCAGTGCT
>JAHDHK010000138.1:0-13859 GCA_020631335.1 Chromatiales bacterium | reverse complement strand
GATCATGTGTCACGAACACAAACGTAATGCCGGTTTCCTTTTGCAATGCTTTTAACTCTGCACGCATCTGTTGCCTGAGCTTAAGATCAAGCGCTGACAGAGGTTCGTCCAGTAACAATACCCGCGGCTGAGGAGCCATCGCACGGGCCAGTGCTACGCGTTGTTGCTGGCCGCCCGACAATTGAGTGGGTTTTCTCGCGGCAAATTCTTCAAGCTTGACCGTGTTGATCATTTGAGTGACGCGCGCTTTGGTATCCGCTGTGTTCCAGCCCAGCATCTGCAGGCCGAAACCAATATTTTCAGCCACACTCATGTGTGGAAACAGCGCATAACTCTGAAAAACTGTGTTTACTGGTCGTTTGTTCGGTGGCAGCTTTTCGATTTCATCGCCGTACAGAAAAATTTCACCGGCGCTGGTTTCTTCGAAACCGGCAATCATTCTCAAAAGTGTGGTTTTACCGCAGCCTGAGGGTCCGAGCAGAGTGAAAAACTCGTTGTCGAGAATATCAAAGCTCAGTTCTTTGATTGCGGTAAAAGTGCCGAAGTGCTTTTGCACGCCGCGTATCGAAACTGCCGTGTCAGCTTGTGTCATTGAAACGGGGCATAGCTGCCCGGGTTGGAGGTGAGCATAGGGTGCAGCGATCCTCTGATATGACCTGAGCAGCAGTATACCGCCATTTGAGCGGGCGGGGACGGCAGAGACAACCCGTATGCGACAGTCGGTGCATACGGGTAAATACACAGGGGATGCGTCAGTCGTCAGTCAGCACTGCGGTAGCATCGATTTCAACCAGCCACTCCGGTCGGGCCAGTGCCTGTACCACCAGACCGGTGGACACTGGATGTACGCCCTTGATGTACTCACCCATGGTTCGGTATACCGCTTCACGGTGGCGCACATCAGTGATATAGACCACCACTTTTACCAGGTGCTGCATGTTGCCACCGCATTCTTCGATCAGTTGCCGGATATTCTGCATAACCTTGTGCGTCTGTTCGACGGGGTCGTTGCTGCTGATGTTTTCAGCGGTGTCCAGATCCTGTGGACACTGTCCGCGCAGGTAGATGGTGTTCCCTGCGATAACGGCTTGTGCCAGGTCGTTATCGAGGCTTTGCTCAGGGTAGGTGTCTTTGGTGTTAAACGGACGTATACGTTTGTGTGCCACGTTGATTCCAGCGGTTTGTAAGTGCCTGCGCAGTGTAACGCATGAGCATAAAAGTACGCATGAGCTCTGCGTTTAATTCTGTAGTTCGGTAATTTCTCGACGAAATGGCAGTGTGTCGCCCAACGGGGGCATGTCAAGTTCCCGCGCATAGCGATGCCCGGCATAGGTGGCCCAGGCAATCGGCCCCGGCGCTTGTGCATCGCCAAGAATTTTCACCGTTTTAATGCCGGCATCCTGCCAGTCGGATTCTCTGGCCTGCAGCTGTTGCCAGACTTCATCGTTGGGTAACTGCGCTGTCACCATGACCACTGCATCTGCGTGGTATTGGGTCGTTTTGGCCGTGTAGGTACAGTTGGACGTTACATGGTCTGCTGCAATAGCGGTTATGCCGCGGTTAAGTATGATATTCACCCCCAGCACATCCAGGCGCTGGTGAATAGTCGCTTGTTCCAGCGTGTTGTTTGTCCAGTCCGATACATAGGCAGAAGGGGTCACCAGCGTTACGTTTGCACCGGCGTTGATCAGCAGTTCGGCTATAACACCGCCCATGTAGTAGTGATCGTCATCGTAAACAATGACGTTACCCTGCGGCATGTTACCTGACATTAAATCATCGGGTGTGTACAGGGGCATAGCTTTGTCGATCCCGAACGGTACGACGTGTTGCCGACCAACACCGTCTCGACGCCAGTGCGCACCTGTGGCTATGGCCACGTGTTGAAATCCGAATTCGAGAATTTGCCGGGCGTTTAATTCACTTTCAAAGTAGGTGTCGACATTGGGGAGCTGGCTGAGCTGGTATTCCCGATAGTCAGCCACACGGCCCCAGGCGGCCAGCCCCGGGAGTTTTCTCTCACGCGCTACTCTGCCGCCGAGCGCTTCAGTGGCTTCAGCCAGTGCCACATCATAGCCTCTGACTGCCAGCGCACGGGCGGCTTCCAGGCCAGCCGGTCCTGCACCCACCACCAGCACGTTGTCAGAACTGCCTTTTGCGTTCATTCGTTCCGGGTGCCAGTCCTTACGCCACTCTTCCATAAAGGTAGGGTTTTGTGTGCAGCGCGATATGGACATGGTCATATCACCGGTAATACAGATATTGCAACCGATGCACTCGCGAATATCTTCTACCCGGCCTTCGTCAATTTTGTTTGGTAGAAAAGGATCGGCAATCGACGGTCTTGCGCAGCCGATTAAATCAAGCGTGCCCGAGGTTATTTGTTTTGCCATGACGTCGGGTGAGGTAAATCGGCCGACGCCGACGACCGGCTTGTCGGTCAGCTCCTTAATCCCTTGTACCAGTGGCTGCTGTGCTGCTTCTTCTTTAAAGCGTGACGGTCCGGAGCAGTCTTCCCACGCACCATGAGCCAGATCCCACAGGTCGGGCAGGTCGCTGTGCATCGCTATAAAGTCGCGGAGTTCATTGTTACTGAAACCGAGATCACCCTGCATTTCCTCGAGTGAGAGGCGCAGGGTAATGGCCATGGAATCTCCTACCGTGTCGCGTGCGTCAGCAACAACCTCACGAACAAACCGGGCCCGGTTCTCAAGGCTTCCTCCATACTCGTCACTGCGTTGGTTGGTGGCGGTAGACAGAAAGTGCTGAAAGATTCCAAAACCGTGCGCACCGTACAGGCAGACCATATCGAAGCCTGCTGTTTGTGAGCGACGGATGGCATTAACAAACCAGCGCCTCAGGTCTTTAATGTCTTTTCTGGTCATTGCGCGCGCCTGCACCGGATCATTGGTGAAGGTGCGGATTGGCAGCGCAGTCGGGGCCAGCGGCACTTCTTTGGTGTACAAATTGGGCCCGTTAATACCTGAATAGGCCAGTTGAATCCCTGCAAGCGCACCGTGCTGCTTGATGCGATCAGCCATTTTGGCAATCTGTGGAATGTCTTTGTCCTCCCACAATCGCAGTTCGATAAACGGCGTGATTTCAGAGCTGTGGTGCATTTCACACTGCTCGGTAAAAACCACTCCCCAGCCGCCCTGCGCTTTAATGCCTCGCATTTCCGCGGCGGCAGACGGGTCGCGATAACCACCGCCGTTGCAGTGCGGCACTTGATAAAAGCGGTTCTTCGCCGTTAGTGGGCCAATCTTGACTGGTTCGAATAAAATGTCATAGCGTGGGTCGCGTGGCATGTGCTTGCTCCGTTTTTACAAGGGCTATTGTGAATATTTTTTATCAATAAACAAGCTGCCCCATTATGGTTATTGCGTCACTGCTGCATCTATCGTAGAACCATGCCTCGTCAATTTGTAGATTGGTCAGTTCTGCTTTAAACCGGCAAAGCGTCAGACCCGCCGTTCAAGCTCCCGCAGGTTGAGTATTTCTCACATCGCGACCCATCGATCATATGGGGATATCACCGGGACGGTATGCATTACGGTTATCGTCATATAGAAAAGCTGACGAACCTGGACCAACTCCCTGACTTTGGTTTTGCGGTTTCGTGCTTTCCATTCAAAATCAAAGCGGCATCAGCCGGCTTTGTACGTGCCGTTGCCATCATTGAACCGGGCTGATAACGGGCTGACAGGTAGATTTAGAGTCAACCGAAGTTTTACCATTGAAGCCTGTAAAAGCCATCGATTAATCCAGGTAAAGAACCGGTACCCTGTCACTTGAATAAAACACTCAAAGAACCGGTAGGGTGGAAAAGTAGCGAGCCTGAGCGAGTATCGCATCCACCACGTATACCTCAACTTTTCCGTACTCCTGTTATATATAGTTATCTATATACCGTTATGTTTGAGCTGCAGACTGCCCGCTTAACAAGGCTTCTTCAAAGTTGGTAAAGAATTTTTTTGCCAGACGTTTGGATGTACCCTCAATTAACCGGCTGCCCACCTGAGCAAGCTTGCCGCTGATATCTATATTGACTTCATAAGTCAGCAGCGTACCTTCTTCGTTTTCCTGAAGATGCACGTTGGCACCACCATTGGCAAAACCGGCTACACCTGCATCACCACTTCCGGAAAGTTTAAAAAGTTCGGGTCCGCCACTTGGATCAAGTTCTACATTGCTGTTAAAGCTGGCTTTCACCGGGCCAAACTTGACCACAACCCTGGCTTCCATTTGATTGTCACCTGTCTGCTTCAGTTCTTCACAGCCGGGAATA
Organism: Chromatiales bacterium; assembly: GCA_020631335.1. Lineage (GTDB taxonomy): Bacteria > Pseudomonadota > Gammaproteobacteria > Granulosicoccales > Granulosicoccaceae. The sequence goes on along the minus strand of JAHDHK010000138.1, from coordinate 9,571 downwards.
CTCTGTTGCAGAATATCGGGGTCGTTCAGAGCATTGAAAACGGTGTTCCGATCCAGTGGTATCTGAACTTCTTCTTTTAAGATCATGCGGGGCTCCTGATTAAACTTGTATTGGCAAAACCGCGCTACTTACCGGCGGTAGCACGGGTTGCGGATTGCGTACGGCGTAACGTGATAATTTCCGCCAGAATAGACAACGCGATTTCCTGTGGCGTGACCGCGCCGATGTTAATGCCAGCCGGGCCTTTAATGGAATTTACCTGTGTTTCCGGCAGACCGAGTTGTATCAATTTTTCTTTTAAATGCTGTGTCTTACGCGGGCTACCGACAAAGCTTACCTGCCTTGCCTGCAGAGTGAGCGCTTTTTGCAATGCAATAGCATCACCACTACCTTGCGTGGCTACCACGATATAACGATGCTGATGCACAGTGGCCAGTTCATCGTAAGACTGTACGGCAAGTTGCGCCTGATCCCACGGGGTACTGACAGTACTGGCACAAGATAACCGGAATGCAAAGGAACGGGCCAGCGTTGCCAGCATGATTGCCACCGGACTGGCCCCGAAAATCAGCAATTCAGGGTCTGACAGTATGGGTTCAATAAATATATCCATCGACCCCCTGCTTGGACACATATTGGTAGCGGCGAGGACACCGTTTTGTTCCTCGCCCGAGGTAAGCCCCTGTTGTTCCAACAGCTCTTCGGGCTGCAGGCTTACCAGTCTGGGTTCACCGTCACCGATAGACTTAACCGCGGCCTTGATCACGGCATTTCTGGCGCAACCCCCGCCAATCCATCCATCTACAATTTCCCCGTCAGCCTTGATAATGGCTTTAGCGCCGGGTTTTGCTGCAGTGACAGAAACGGTTCGAACCACAGTGGCTACAGCAAATTGATTGCCGTCGGCTTTCATGGATTCCATGGTCGCAGATATATCGGCAGCACAGGTGTTGTTCACAGAATCGATCATAATTTTTTAAGCTGCGGCTCTAGCGCTGCCAGGCTATCGAGCGTATTGGCGGCAGCGAAATGGTCAAGCCAGGGCAGGGCAGCGGCCATACCGCCGGCAACAGGTGCGTAATCTTTCCAGCCTGATAGCGGATTTAACCAGATGATTTTACCGTTGCGTTTTTTCAAACGTTGCAGTGCATCGGCAAGTTGTTGCGGGTCGTCCGTGTCGTAGCCGTCCGACAAGATGATCACGACGCTTCGGCCGTTAACCGTGTGAGCGGCATACTGTTCGTTGAAGCGTTTCAGGTTCGCACCTATCTTAGTGCCGCCACCAAACCCCTGCGCCATCAGTGACAGGCGGTTGGCCGCCCGCAATGTGTCGTGATCACGCAGCGCGTCGCTGATCCGTACCAGTGAGGTGTGAAATAAATAGGCATCGGTATGTGTGTCGTGGCTGATCAGTCCCTTTAAAAAAGACAGAAATATTCTCGCATAAACTGTCATTGAGCCGGACACATCCAGCAGCGCAGTAATACGTACCGGACGATCAGGTTTACGTTTACGGTGAAGTCTTAACGGCACGCCGCCATGGCTGATACTGCGACGAATAGTCTTGCGCAGATCAATTCGAGCGCCGCGCTTATCAGCCCGGAACCGACGAGAGCGTCGGTCTCTGATCGCGTTAGCCAGTTTTGCAGCCAGCTGCTCGGCCTGCTGAATTGACTCCGGTGTCATGAGTTCGCGAAAGTCTGTTTTTTCAATATTGGTGGTTCTGGAGGCAATCAGTTTGCCTTCACCATTATGCAGGGCTTCACCGTCGTCACTCGTATCATCCGGCTGCTCGGCGCTGCCGTTACCTTTTGCTTTTTGCGACTCATCCACGCCGGGGGCAAAGTTACTGCGATTGTTTTTTCGAGTGCGTTCGTGGCTGTCATCGAAACCGCTTTTTTCCCGACCGCGATTAAACCAGTAGCTGTCAAACAGTTCATCAAATCGATGATAACTGTCATGGTGAATGCTGCAAATGGTCTTGCAGGCCAGCCTGACGTCCTGCGGGCTGCCGGCGTTGATGGTCTTTAGGGCTTTTAGTGTCGCTTCTGTTTCAGCAACACCGGCGGGCAGGCCGTTGGCACGCAGATGTGCCATGAAGCCGGATAAACGTTCACTGACGCCGCTTACGGTTGTCGGAAATGCCGTTGTTCTCAAGCGACTACCTTCCCGACCAGGCGCTGGGTAATCTCACCGGGAATGGCATATTGATCAGCCTGTGTTTTTAGCAGGCACACCATAGTGGCCTGTAACTCGATCGGGTTGTCGCTGAGCTTTGCGATGCCCAAACCCGTCACCGCTGCAGCCCAGTCAAGCATTTCTGCTACCCCCGGTTTCTTTTCCAGGTCTTCTTTTCGCAATGACTGAACAAAGCCGACTATCTGCCCGGCAAGGGCTGCATCGATACCGGGTAGCCGTGCGTTTAATATTGCCAGTTCTGTTTGCAGGTCGGGGTAGTCAACGTAGGTATAAAAGCAGCGTCTGCGTAACGCGTCAGACAGGTCACGGCTGCCGTTCGAAGTCAGTACTACCATTGGTTTGGAGGTGGCGGTAATCGTGCCCAGCTCAGGAATAGAAACCTGATACTCAGAAAGTATCTCCAGCAGATACGCTTCAAATTCTTCATCTGCCCGGTCGATTTCGTCGATGAGCAAAACAGGTGGCTGTGCCTGAGTAATGGCTTCAAGCAGCGGGCGTTTCAGCAGAAACCGATCTGAGAATATTCTTGCATCAAGCTGTTCTGTTTCACCGTCCCGGGCTGCCTGCACACTTAACAGCTGTTTTTGATAGTTCCATTCGTAGATGGTCGTGCTGGCGTCCAGCCCTTCGTAGCACTGCAGCCGGATCAGGCGGTTGTTGTGTATGGCGGAGAGTTGCTTGGCAATCTCGGTTTTACCCACGCCCGCGGCACCCTCAAGCAGCAACGGACGTTGCTGCTGTGAGGCGAGGTATACCGCCATCGCCAATGCATCATTGGCGATGTACCCCTGTGCTGCGAGGTCGGTTTGCAGCGATTTCCAGCTCATTGTGAAAGCTTACGGCCGGTTAGCCGTGCAAACCGAGCTGTTTGGCCGTTTTCCAGATTCTCCAGTGATCGTGCGGCATATGGGTATGTGTTAAACCGAATGCACGAAAGGCATCATTGATTGCGTTGGAGAAGGCCGGTACACCACCGACGTTGGGGCTTTCACCGACGCCCTTGGCGCCAATCGGATGATGCGGGCTGGGTGTTTCCGTGTAGTCGGTCTGGTAGTTCGGAGTCTCCCAGCTGGTAGGAATGAAAAAGTCCATCAGTGTACCGGTCTTTACATTACCCAGTTCGTCATAGGCGATCTCCTGACCCAGTGCGATTGCCAGTGCTTCGGTTAGTCCGCCGTGCACCTGTCCTTCAATGATCATCGGATTAATACGGGTGCCGCAATCATCCAGTGCATAGAACTGTTTGATGTCTGACACACCGGTATCGACATCTATTTCCATCACACAGATGTAGGCACCGAACGGATAGGTCATGTTGGGCGGGTCGTAGTAGCTTACCGCTTCGAGTCCCGGTTCTACCCCGGGAATTGCCTGATTGTAGGAGGCAAAGGCGATTTCTTTCATCGTTTTAAAACGTTCGGGCGCACCTTTGACAACAAAGCGATCGACTTCCCACTCCAGATCGTTGTCGTGTACTTCAAGCAGATAGGCCGCAATCATTTGCGCCTTTGCACGGATTTTTCTTCCGGCCATCGCGGTGGCTGCACCGGCGACCGGAGTAGATCTCGAGCCGTAAGTACCCAGACCGTATGGCGCGGTGTCGGTATCACCTTCTTCGATAGTGATATCGTCGGCCGATATGCCGATCTCGCTGGCCAGAATTTGTGCAAACGTAGTTGCATGACCCTGACCCTGTGAAATCGTGCCCAGGCGGGCCAGTGCCGAACCGGTCGGGTGAATACGAATCTCACAACTGTCAAACATACCCATGCCGAGGATATCGCAGTTCTTCACGGGACCTGCGCCGACAATTTCAGTGAAGTGGCACAAACCGATCCCCATCAGCTTGCGGGTGTTTCCGGCTTTGAAGTCTTCCACCTGTTGCGCCTGCTGCCGCCGCAGTCCGTGGTAGTCCACTGCCTCCAGCGCTTTGTTCCAGGCTGTGTGGTAGTCACCGGAGTCGTACTCCCAGCCAAGGGCAGACTGATACGGGAACTGTTCTTTCTTCACGAAATTAATGGCGCGTAACTCAGCGGCGTCCATGTCGAGTTTGATTGCCAGTACTTCAATCATGCGCTCGATAAAGTAAGCCGCTTCTGTTACCCGGAATGAACAACGGTAGGCAACGCCGCCCGGTGCCTTGTTGGTATAGATACCATCCACTGCCAGATAAGCAGTCGGGATATCATAAGAGCCGGTGCAGATATTCATAAAACCTGCAGGGTACTTGGTTGGATCTGCACAGGCATCGAAGGCACCGTGATCAGCGGTGGTGTGGCACCACAGGCCGAGAATTTTCCCTGATTTTGTCGCGGCGATTTTGCCCTGCATCCAGTAGTCCCGGGCAAACGCGGTAGCGCTCAGGTTTTCCATGCGATCTTCAATCCATTTCACCGGCTGACCGGTCACAATGGAGGCAACAATCGAACATACATAGCCCGGGTAGACGCCGACCTTGTTGCCGAACCCGCCGCCAATATCAGGCGAGACGACGCGAATGTTGTGTTCTGCAATGCCGGACAACAGTGACGCGACAGTTCTAACTACATGTGGTGCCTGAAAAGTACCCCACAGAGTGAGTTTGCCGTTCACCTTATCCATTGAGGCGACCGAACCGCAGGTTTCCATCGGGCAGGGGTGTGTGCGGTGGTAGTAGACCATTTCTTCAGCAACCACCTCTGCTTCATCCAGAATGGATTCGGTCGCGGCTTTATCCCCCTGTTCCCAGGTGAAAATATGGTTCGGATGCCTGCGTGGTCCGTGTGCGCCCTCAGTGCTGTCGGCGATATCTTCACGCAGTATCGGGGCGTCGGGAAGTTCTGCTTTGAACGGGTCGACCAGTACCGGGAGTTCTTCGTATTCCACCTTCACCAGGTCGACGGCATCGGCGGCGATGTAGCGATCTTCCGCGACGACAAAGGCGACTTCCTGGCCCTGAAAAAGTACCTTGCCATCAGCCAGCACCATCTGTTTGTCACCCGCCAGCGTCGGCATCCAGTGAAGACTGAGCGGCTCGAGGTCTTTGGCGGTAAGTACCGCAATCACGCCGGGCAGTGCCAGCGCCGCCGAGGTATCAATAGACTTTACGCGGGCGTGGGCGTGCTGGGAGCGGACAAAGTCACCGAACAGCATGCCGGGCATTTTTATGTCGTCGACATAGTTACCTTTGCCCTGGGTGAAGCGGGCATCTTCCACGCGCTTGCGTGACGTGCCCAGGCCTTTCAGTTTTGCCTGACGTTCCTGTACCGTTTCTGCTGCCGCACTCATGCCACTGCCTCCGGTTGATTCAACTCTTCTGCAGCGGCCATCACCGCTTTAACAATGTTCTGGTAACCGGTGCAGCGGCACAGGTTACCGGCAATGCCGAAGCGAACGTCTTCCTCGGTGGGATTCGGGTTTTCTTCCAGCAGTCGATGGGCACGGGTGATCATGCCGGGCGTGCAGTAGCCGCACTGCAAACCGTGGTGTTCTTTGAATTTTTCCTGCAGGACATGCAGTTTATCGGGATTGCCCAGGCCTTCGATGGTGGTGATCTCTTTGCCCTGTGCCTGCACTGCGAACAGCGTGCACGACTTGACTGATCTGCCATCGATTTCAACGGTACATGCGCCACAGTGAGAGGTTTCGCAACCGATGTGAGGGCCGGTGATTTCCAGTTGTTCCCGCAGGACGTGAATCAGCAGTTCTCGCGGTTCGGCCTCGGTGGTATGAGTCTGGCCGTTGACGGATAAGGTGATATTTTTCTTAGACATGATTGGTTCCTCCGTTCAGGCACGTGCCCAGGCGTTTCGAATAGCTCGGTCCAGAATGATGGCGGCCGCATGCTTTTTGAATTCTGCGGGCCCGCGATTGTCGTCTACCGGATCTATCTGACCCATTGCCGAGGTCACGGCGTCGCGGATGCTGCTGTCCGATACACCGTGCGTCATCAATTGCTGTGAAGCGTCTTCACAATAGATAGGGGTATCTGCAAGGTTGGTCAGTGCAATTGCCGCATGGCTGCAGCCGTCAGCATTTTTTGTCAGCAATACGGCAGCTGCGGCAGTTGCATAGTCGCCGATCTTTCGCTTCTGCTTCTCGTAGGCGTAGCCTCCTGTACAGGCAGAGAAGCTCACCTCAGTTAAAATTTCAAGGTCATCGCGGGCGGTGAAGTAGGCGGCTTCATAAAACTCTCGAGCAGCGACGGTGCGTTCACCATCCGGACCCACCAGGGTGAAGGTGGCGTCCAGGCACTGCATCAGCGCCGGCATGTCGTTGCCCGGATCGCCGTTGGCGACATTGCCGCCGATGGTGCCCATATAGCGAACCTGCGGATCAGCAATCTGCAGTGCTGTCTCGCGGACTATCGGGGCGGCGGTAAAAAGTGCCTCGTGAGTGATGAGATCTGACTGCGTCACCATGGCGCCGACGCGAACCGAACCACCATCGATACTGATGCTCTTGAGTGTGTCGATTGCCTGTAGATCGATCAGGTGCTCCGGGGTCGCTAAACGCAGTTTCATCATCGGGATTAAACTGTGTCCGCCGGCGATGACACGTGCTTCATCACCCAGTTGTGATAGCAACGTCACCGCGGCCGGCAGGGACTCCGGCTGGTGATATTCGAAAGTACCGGTGATCATAATGCCTCCTCGCTGGTTGGGCGCTCATGGTAACGCCGGCGAGCGCTCTTAGGTAAGTATCGTTGCACCAACAACACGGATTGTTCACCAGTTACGTCTAAAAGCACCATCGTCGTTCGTGCAAAAATAAGTAGTAACTAACTGAATTTTATGGGTTATATTCTTTTTGGGTGGTGAGTGTGTGAGATTGGCGCGCCAGAGCTGCGGGTGGCGCGAGAGGGTTGAAGAGTGGTCACAGCAATCAGGCTGTCTGCGTATTAACTGCTTGTCCGTGCGTTTCGAGTACTTCCGTGAGTCCGATAACACGATTTCGACTCACGGGTACGCTGCTCAGTTTGGGATAGCCCTCAAACAGACATACACCGGTTTCTTTACGTTTTTCGAATGAGACTACAGCCTCGATGTTCACCAGATAACTGCGATGGGTGCGATGAAATTGATGCGCTGACAGTTTTTTTTCTGCATCGGTGATCGACCAGGGGCAAAACAAAACGCCATCCTTTGTATACAGATGGGTGTAGTGGCCGTCTGCGCGGATTGCTCCGACCTGCGAGGTATCAGTGAAATTGATTTTTTTATTCTTCTCAAACGGAATCTGCAAGCCTTCGGGGACGACAGTTGTGCCTGAAGCCACGACTGATTCCGGTTGATCCGCCAACTTGAGGGTGCTGTCACTCTGTTTTTCTGTGCCATTCGAAACCACCGGGTCTTCCGTAACCGCCGGTACGACGCCGGAGGACTGGGTTAAGAAAGTGGTGGCCGCCAGCAGAAACGTGCCGCAGATGACAAATGATGCAACCGTGACAGAAATTGCCAGCGTATGGTTTGCCATTGCAACAGGCACCGGTTGAAAGTCTTCAACCACAGTGAACGACGTCCCCAGCATCGCCGTGTAATGGACGGCAACCACGGCGAACCCGAACACCGCTGAGCCGTAGATAATGTTTTGCCGGGAACGTTTTCCGTAGGCGACGCGAACCGCCAGAATACCGGTGAAAGCCGCCACCAGAATTGAAAGCAGGATAGAAGTCAGCGAAAAAAGCGGAGTGGCACCTCGTATGGCAAGCATGCCGACGTAATGCATGATCACAATGCCCACGCCGAGGATGACGCCTGCAGTTGTCAGCCTGACGGGTGTGCGCGACGAGAAATGCAGAATTAACAGGGCTAACCCGGCGACCAGGATGGCAATCAAAGCAGAGCCGAGTGTCTGCAGCGAGTCGTAGTACACCGGGGCGGTAAATTCGTGCGCCAGCATGGCGACAAAATGCATCGACCAGATGCCACCGCCCAGAATAAAAGCTGACATGACCACAAGCGCTTTTCGCCTGGCTTCAGGGAGGTGCGCGATCTTGTTGGTGATTGCCAGACCGGTGAAAGCCGCTCCCAGCGATACGGCAATTGAGGCGACTACCAGAAATATATTGTGTGAGGAGGCGGTCAAAGCGAATGCCGCTCCCGCTGTGTCAGAGTGAGCTTGTTAATAGAGAGATATCTGCCGACGAAATTCATAGAGTCGAGAGGATATCGCGCAGCGGCTGTTTTTTACAGTGTGGGGGGCGGTTGATTTGGTGCTCAGAAAATGTTGCCGACGGATCGCCGTTGCGACATCCGGTGCCACTTGAGATGCCGATCCAAATTGAAATCCTGATATCAATGCACATACAGAACAAGCCCGGCGATGGCCGGGCTTGAGATTACCGCTTCAGGCGCAGAGCCGGCGGTTGGTTAAGCGGCTACTTCAACCTTTGCCTGCTTCGCGTTGTGATCGAGCACCTTGCCGCCGCCGATAGCGATTCTCTTCGGCTTCATGGCTTCTGGTATCTCTTTCACCAGACTGATGGTTAACATGCCGTTGTTCAGCTCTGCATTGACCACCTCGACGTGATCGGCAAGTTGGAACTTGCGCTCAAACGTTCTGGTAGCGATGCCCTGATAAAGAAAGTTGCGGTCTTGCTTTTCGTCTTTGGCTTTTTCACCACGAACTGTCAGTACACCGCGCTCGGTTTGAATATTCAATTCCGATTCGTCGAAGCCGGCGACCGCAATAGTGATAGCGTATTCGTTCTCATCGGTAGCCTCAATGTTATACGGAGGGTAACCGGTGCTGGGGTTGGTTTGATGCACACTGTCAAGCAAGGAGGCCAGACGATCAAAGCCAACAGTGCTGCGATAAAGGGGTGAGAAATCGATAGTAGTCATTGCATATTCTCCTGTGAAGCAATATGAAAAAAATGTAATAAGCAACTTGAACCTGACTAGGCAGCGCTCTCGTTGCTGATAGTAAAAGTAGGGATATGCTTAAGATTTTCAAGACATCACTATCAGAATTTTCAGCGTTGCAGGTTGCTATGAAAAAGATACTTAATCCAGCTACAAGTGCATCCCGGTCAGCCGGTCGCTAAGTAGGTCAGCAAAGTAGCGAAGTGGTCAATGCGGGTGCTGGAAGTACGGAGCAGAAGTGCGTCGTTGTTTGACAGGGTAGAAGCGATAAGCCGAAGCTTCAGGCCTTTACGGATCACGTCAACACTGCCAGTAATGCTGTATATAAGTGTTTGACTAGTTAAAGGGTGGGTGACACGAATATATATGACTGCGAAATCTAAAACCCCTGATCAGGCGCCGTATACAGAGTTTTTGATAAAATCTGTGCAGGTAAGTGATTGCCTGTTAAAAAAGTGTGAAGTGCGTTCGAATGAAGGATTTGCCGAACGGAGGGGCTATGGGAAACCTCTTAACAGCGGGCGGAT
>JAHDHK010000137.1 GCA_020631335.1 Chromatiales bacterium | reverse complement strand
TTGGGGTTAAACTGATAGAGGTGGTACAACGGGTGGCCACCTGGTGCGGATTGTCGCTGATGGTAGACGCAGAAAACTGGATGGCGCATTCCGGTTCGGCCGATGCGATACTGAATATCTTCCGCCATCGACGCACGCCACAGCATTTTGTTATTTTATCGGGTGATGTTCACTACGCCTTTGTGTTCGATATTTTACTGCGACGAGTGAAAAACAGCCCGCACATCTGGCAGATTACCAGTTCCGGTCTGCGCAACAGCTTTCCTGCAAAACTATTGCAGCGATTCGACCGGTTGAATCGCTGGCTGTTTGCCAGCAGATCACCGCTTAACTGGTTAACCCGTCGCCGAAGAATGCGGATAAGACAACGCAGACCCGGAAATTACAGCGGGCGATACCGGCATCAGCGGTTGGTAAACGGTGCGGGTGTGGGCAGGGTATTCTTTGATGAAGAAGGCAGGCCAGTGACAATAGAACACGTGCTTGCCGATGGCGAGGCGGTTGAGTTTCTACCCGGCTACGAGAGTGACTGGGTGCACTAGCCTGGATTATCGGGCTGTGTTTGGCGCGGTTACTTTAATCGAACAAAGATGCCCGATCGGGGTTTGGGGTCGAAGTAAGTTGATTTGGGTGGCATAAGTGCGTTGGCATCAGCTACATCCATCAACTGCTGTATAGAAGTAGCATGGCAGGTAAAAACGATTTCCCATCCTTCCCGATAACTTTGTATTACTCCTTCATTACCACTGACACCGGCAATGTAGTCGAGTCGGCTGTCATCTCCGCTGTTTTTAATTCCCAGTATCGGGTGGAGGATCTGTTCCTGCAGAATTGATACATCCAGTGAGGTGACCGGATCAGGGACGCTGTCGGGTGGTTGCCGGCTGACTAATTTGTACCATTGCTGCGCCACATACATACCGAACTCGCCGTGTGCAGTCGGTTGATGTACATCGGTTGTGTCGAGTGGAATAACCTCAAATCGATTGGACAATGCACTGAGTAGTTGTTCGACGTTCATGCCGTTGAGGTCTTTAACACAGCGATGAAACGGCAGCAGGTTGAGTTGATTGTCGGGAAACATCGCTACAAGCAGCTGGTTATAGGGTGCATCGTGATGGTGCTGATTACTTTTACTTCGCATGATTTCTGCGTAGCGCTGCCCGGAGGCTGCACGGTGATGACCATCGGTAAGGTAGGTGCTTTCTACCTGTGCAAAAAGTTGCTGCAGCGTGTCGATTGCTGTGGGGACTTTTACCCGCCACACTCGTTGAATTTCACCGTCTTCAGTGACGAAATCCAGGTCGGGTGTGGACTCAATCAGTTGGCTGATATAGGTATCTATATCCTCATTGGAGGTGTAAGTCAGGCAGATCGGGCTGGATGAAGCGCCCACGACTTCCTGGTATCTGGCCAGCAGATCTTCTTTAGTGCGTCTGGTGTTCTCGTGTTTTTTCAGCTGTCCCTGTTCGTAATCTTCAACTGAAACTTCGCATACAATGCCTGTTTGCACATGGTGCTTTGAACCCAGTTGATACACAAACAGGCTGGGTTCGCGAACTTCGTTGAAAGCGCCGTTGTCGAGTAATTGCTGCAGCTTGGCTTTGTTGGCCGACAACAATGCTTCGTAAGTTGGCCGTTCGGCGTCGTCGAAATCTTCCTGCAGACGCATAGTGTTTATAAAGTTCTGCGGGTTGGCTTCTGCAAAACGGCAACGTTGTTCTGCCGATACTGAATCGTAAGCGGGTGATACGACGGTTCTGGCATACTCGCGCTTGACCAGAAACCCGTCGAATGCTTTTATCAGCGGCATGGTTATGAGGCGTTGGCGTTCTGGAAGTCTGTCATGAACGCGGTGAGCGCAGCCACGCTTTCTGCAGGCAACGCATTGTATATACTTGCGCGGCAACCACCGACACTGCGGTGTCCTTTGAGGTTTTCAAAACCGGCGGCGGTCGCTTCGCTGAGAAACTTTTGCTCCAGTGTTTCGGTGGGCAATCGGAAAACCACATTCATATGGGAGCGACTGGCAACCTCCACCGGGCAGTTGAAGTAACCCTGACTGTTATCAATCGTGCTGTAGAGGGCGCCGGCTTTTTCTGCGGCGTTTTTTTCCATTGCGCTCAGTCCGCCCTGTGCTTTCATCCACTTCAGCACTTTACCGAACATGTAGATCGGAAACACCGGTGGTGTGTTAAACATGGAGGCCTTTGATTCGTGAATGTCGTAGCGTAAATATCGGCCGAGGCTTTTGTTGCAGTTTTCAAGAATAGACTTTCGAATAAATACGACTGCCATACCGGCAGGACCAAGATTTTTCTGCGCACCGCCATACACCAGGTCGAACTTATCCCAGGGCAGCGGTCTTGCCATATATTCCGAGGACATGTCGGCAATCAGGGGTACTGATACTTCCGGCCACTCTGCGAAACGAATGCCGCCGATAGTCTCATTGGTGGTGATATGCAGATAGCGGGTGTTTTCCTGCAACTGAATGTCGGCAGTAACCGGCATGCGAGTGTAGTTGTTGTCTGCGCCATCCCAGGCGGTATACACCTCACCATATTCTTTGGCATCAGTAATAGCGCCTTTGGCCCAGCTGCCGGAGTTTACATAAGCGCCTTTCTGGCCGTTGTGCAGCAGATTCATCGGTATCATTGAAAACTGCAACAAGGCACCACCCTGCAGAAACAGAACAGCAAATTCATTGGGCACCTGGAACACTTCCATTGACAGTGCCATGGCTTCGTTGGCGACAGCATCGAAATGTTTGCCGCGATGACTCATTTCAATCAGTGACATACCAGCACCCTGGTAGTCAACAAACTCGGCCTGTGCTTCTTCCAGCACCTCAAGAGGCAGTGTGCAGGGGCCGGCGCTGAAATTGTGTACTCGATTGCTCATGGTGTTTTGCTCGGTAATTAGCGGGTCGAGAGAAGTGTATGTTTTTTATACTGCCGAATGATAGTCGTTGATCAGTTGACGCAGTTGACGCAGTTGACGCAGTTGCGTATGTTGCCTTGTTCATAAGCTTTGATCACATCAAGCACGCCGCTGGCGACGGCATCCTGCGCCTGCTCGGTTGACGCACCGATATGATGGGTGCCACAAACGCGGGCGTGTGTTGCCAGGCTGGAATGAAACGTGTCGTCGGCTGCACCGGGCTCATTGTTGTAAACATCTACCCCTGCGCGTATTTCCTTGTTGTCCATTGCCTCTATCAGTGCCTGCTCATCTATCAGTTCACCGCGGGAAGTGTTAATCAGTATCGCACCGTGCTTCATGTGACGGAGAAACTCCGCGTTAACCATGCCGGTGGTGGCATCGTTAGCGGGAAGGTGCAGAGAGATAATATCGCAAAGTGCGAGCAATTCTTCAGTGGTGGCCACCTGTTGTATGCCGGCATCGTGAATACGCTTTTCAGCACTTGCAGCGCGGCCTTTTTTTTCAACAGCAAAGACTTCCATACCAAACGCTCTGGCTCGATCTGCCACCGCCAGTCCGATAGCACCAACACCAAGGATACCAAGCTTCCGACCGTACAACCCGCGTGCCTGAGCATATTTTTTTTTGTTCCAGGTGTGGTTTTTAAGATCCTGCACATTGGCGGGAATCTGCCGGTCAATCGAGATTATCAAGCCCATCGCCAGTTCAGCGACGGCCGCTGCGTTGGCTCCCGGTACATTACACACGTTAACGCCCAACTCTCTGGCGCTGGGCTTATCGATGGTGTTGGTGCCTGCACCGGCCCTGACAACAAGCTTAAGGTTACTGCCGGATTCGAGCGTGGCGGCAGTCACTTTTGTGCTTCTTACAATCAGCACTTCATGGTCAGCGATCGCTTCGGCAAGTGAATGTTCATCGAGCGCAGGTTCAAAAGTAATGAGATGTCCGGCCTTGCCCAGCGAATGACGATGGATTTCCGGAAAGCTGTCTGCGATCAGGATTTTCATAGAATACTCAGTGTATGTGCTACGGCATTTGAGCCGATACTACTGGCCGCATAGTCTGTCGAATGGCCTGTTGGCGTCGTTAATTGATTTGACACCACCGTCATGTCGCAACATGGTATGTCGCTACCGCCATGGCGTTATTGTGATTGTCAGCTCACTGCCGGGTTTGAGTGTCAGACTTTAGTCGTTTGGATTCTACGCAAGAGAACTGCCATCGCTGTGCTGACGGGTTTGATCCGCTGGGATACCAGCGATGATTAGCAGCGGCCGCCGGCACCCACCCGGGAACACAATGCCGCCTGGCTGGACAACTCAGCTAAGCTCAGGATCCGATTCGGTTTGAAATCTTAGCGATTGCGACAGTTGCAGTATGCTGGCGCACGCTGAATTGCTCTGAAGCTTCTGCATTTCGTTATCGATGAGTCGCGACTCAGCTCTGGCAGGGTACAGGTGCCAGAGCATAAACAGCTCTGCCCATAATTCACTTGCCGCATTGGCTTTGAATTCGCTCTGAGCGCAGGCGAAAGTATTGAGGTAGATGCTCCAGTGCCTTTGCTGCGTGACCTGTGCAATCAGCTTCTGGTTATTTTGCTGCCAGCTGCCGGCGTAACCGTTTTCGCGGTGACCGATAACATTGCAGTTTCTGCCAACCAAATGGCCGAGCTCATGGAACAGGTCAGTAGCAGGGGAGGTTGAGTGTTCGTACAGATAAATTGTGTCGCCCTGAAGCACTCGTATTTGTTCACCGAAATCGTTATACAACGGTCTGTCGTGCCAAAGGTAGCAAGAAGCAAATTCGTAAACCTGCACTCGAATTATCCCGGATAAATGCTGCTCACACAGAGACAACAGATTGTTCAGCGGTGCGTGGTTGTGCAAAGGTATAGAACACGAAATGAAGAGTCAGCCATCAGTGTACGTGAACGGGGTTGATAATGTCGACACGCTAAAGCGTAACCGCCGACGCGCAATCGGTTTCAATACAACGCTTGCGCCAGAACCGGTGCGGCAGACTCACCGGTATGGCCGGGTAATGGCGCAGGTATTTATTTCCGCTGTGTTTTCAGGTGCCGGTGAGTTTCAGTTCACGCCGGTAGTCTGCCAGCCAGTCGTCTACGTCTCGAGGCATGCCGACACTGTAGCCCTGCAGGTAGTCGATTTCGAGGTCGGTCAGCGTCTGTGCGATTTCCTTGCTTTCAACGAATTCGGCAACGGTTTTGATGCCCATCTCATGACTAAGCGTGTTGAATGCCGTCACGATGGCACGGCAGGCTCTGTCTTCGGTTATGTTGCGGACAAATGAGCCGTCTATTTTCAGGTACTCCACCGGTAGCGATTTAAGATAGCCGAATGAAGATAGCCCGCTGCCGAAATCATCGAGTGAGAATTCACAGCCCAGTGCACGCAGTTCGCCCATTGTCGCCAATACTTTGTCTATGTTGGCAATGGCCGCGGTTTCGGTGATTTCAAAACAAAGAGAGCCGGGCTCTACACGATGTGACTCTACCAGTGAAACGATTTGCGCAAGTGTATTGGCAGAGCTCAGCGTGTTGCCTGACAGGTTAACCGACAGGGATGCTTTAACATCGAGGTTTTCCAGTTCTGTTATAACCGCCATTGCCCGTTCGGTTACCCATAAGTCCAGATGCTGCATACGCTCGTATTTTTCAGCGACCGGTATGATATCGGAGCTGGATAAAAACGCGCCGTTCTTATCGCGTATTCTTAATAAAACCTCGAATTTTACGCGTGTGTCATTGGTGATGTGAGTCGTTGGCACAATCGGCTGCAGATAAAGCGATACATGATCATCGTTGATGGCATCGTTTAACAGTTTTACTTTATTGAGTTCGTCATTCTGTTGGGTCTGAAAAGAATTCTGACTGGAGTATCTTTGTGCCTGGTTGCGTCCTGATTCCTTGGCTGAGTAGCAGGCGATATCTGCTTTTGAGAGCAGGTCAGAACTGTCGCGCGACTGATTATCTATGGCCACCACGCCGATGCATGCACCGACGGAGTACTTCCGCTTGCGCCAGTGAAACTGGTGTTTACCTATTTTTTCAATGAGCCCGTGTGACAGTCGCATGGCCTCATCTACATTGCATGGCAGTACCGCGCCGAACTCATCACCACCCAGCCTGGCGATAACTGAATGTTTGCCGAACATGCGTTCAAAAAGATCAGCCAGCTCACGGAGCAGCTGGTCGCCGGCCTGATGCCCGGCACTGTCATTCACCAGCTTGAACTTGTCGAGATCAATGCACAGTAATGACTGTGTGTCGGTAATGTTTTTGTGTGCCTGTTCGATCAACTGGTTCAGGTAGTTGCCAAAAGCACGCCGGTTCCACAGGCCTGTCAGTTCATCGTGCGTGGCCTGGTATTCAAAGCTTTGTTTTAACGTATACGACTCGGTGATGTCGTGGCCGCAACCGATGTAGCCTGTAAAATTACCGTGTGTGTCGAACTGTGGCAGCCCCACAGTATGTGAATGGCGCGCTTTGCCATCGGCTTCAATACAGGTGAGCACTACATCGAAGCGCCGGTGTTTCCTGAGTGCAGTGGTATGCTTTCTAAGCTGATCATTGTCGATCATACGTGAGTTGACATCGTCGATTCTGGATACGCCAACCAGTTGATCAACGTCAACGCCACCCAGCATCGGGTTGTGGCCGGAGTGATACAGATAGCAAAGCGCTTCATCAAGTTCCCAGAACCAGTCTGAGGCGAGTCGGGCAAACTGCCTGAACTTCTGTTCTGAAAGCTCGTTGGCTTTGCGCATCTGTTGCAATTCGGTGATGTCGAATGCGGCAAAAAGCCAGTTGCCGTTAGATAACGCGGTGTGACGAATCAGTACGTATCGATTGTCCACCAGATGATGAATGAACTGGACGTCTTTATTGCCTATGTACGAAAGCTGCGTGTCCAGCCAGGTGTCCAGGTCAGAGATGGTGCCGAAATTCCGGATTCCCGAGCGTTCGTACAGCAATCGCAGCCAGTCGCGATAATGCAGGCCTGCTTCAATCAGGCCCGACATGGTCGGGTAGAGGCTGGCAAAGCTCTTTGACCAGGTGAGCAGGCCGCCATCGCCGCTGAAAATACAATGCCCGGCTGTACAGGCCAGAAATGCCTCGTCCAGCAAGGCATTGGCCGGCATAGAGTAGCGAACAGCGTTTAGCTGATCTGGAGTTTGATTGTCGGCGTGCATATAGGGTTCGAACGGGGCGTCAACCAGTGGGCAACTGCTGATAACTGCGAATAGTGCGCCAGCTTGGGTGCTGAGGTAGCGACGTTTCGCAGTAGTGTGCGCTGTTGGCAGTTATTGGTGTGTGTGACGGGCCGGGCGCGTATATCGGCGATTTTTATCCGGGCCGCCGCCGGCCCGTTTACTGCTGAAAATCTGTTAATCGCTGGTGCCCGATGATTGACCACGCCGGGCAGTCCGGTGTCGATTTGTCTGCCGGATAAACGCGCGAATGAGCGTTCCGGCAGAAAGCGAACAAGCTGCTCGAAGGTGCATTATAATTTGCGCGGGTCACCTGCATGGTTGGTGCGAATAATTCGCTGCAGGCACGGTGCCCGGGCCTGGCGGTTCGATCCGGAGTCGCAGCATATGTTCCGGTATGCGGTGCCTGTGTCGCGCCATTCTGCCTGAGGTGCACCCTTATGCACCGGTTGAGTTGTGTTCCTGGCGGCAGTTGCTGTCGTACTTTTTCGTTGATTCGGAGCGAAATACATCAATGTATTCGATGTTGATCATCTTTTTCCTGCTCTCCATTACCTTCTCCTTTCTGTGTTCTATCTGGGAGGCGGTGCTGTTGAGTATTACGCCGGCTCATACCCAGCAGCTTGTGCAGCAGGGGGGCGAACTGGGTGAGTCGCTGCAATCATTCAAGGAGAACATTGACCGTCCGCTGGCTGCAATACTGACGCTCAATACCATTGCGCATACCGTGGGTGCGATCGGTGTGGGCGCTCAGGCCAGTCTGATCTGGGGGGCATCAATAATGGCCACGTTAATAGTGCCTGTCGTCATGACGCTTGCCATTTTGTTGTTGTCTGAAATTATCCCCAAAACCATCGGCGCAAATTTCTGGAAGGAGCTGACCCCGTTTACGGTGCGCAGCCTTAACTTTGTCATCAAGGCACTGGCGCCACTGGTAATGCTGAGTCAGATGATTACCCGCATGCTGAAAAAAGATAAGTCGGCCAGCGTGCTGAGCCGTGCCGATTTTACCGCGATGGCAAATCTGGGCAGTCAGCAGGGAGTGCTGAAAGACAGTGAAACTCACCTGCTGAAGAACTTGCTCAAATTCGATAACGTGCGGGTGCAGGACGTGATGACACCGCGTACTGTGGTGGTGGCAAGTGATGAGTCAAAAACACTGGTGGACTTTCACAACCAGCATCCTGATCTGCGGTTTTCACGCATCCCGATTTATCAGGAAAAACCGGACAATGTAACCGGTTATATTTTGAAAGATGAAATGCTTGCAACACTGTTGAAAGAGCCGGATGCCAGCACACCGATGTCTTCTTTGCGCCGGGACATTATTGCCGTTAGCGATGACTTTCCGATTCTGAGTCTGTTTACCCGTTTCATAGAAACCCGGGAGCACATTGCACTGGTGCTGGATCAGTTCGGCGGTACCGCAGGGATAGTGACCATGGAAGATGTAATCGAAACACTACTGGGGATTGAAATTGTGGACGAGCTTGACCATACCGTTGACATGCAGGCACTGGCGCGCAAACGGTGGCAGCAGCGTGCGCAGCATGTCGGGCTGGTGCAGGAAGAAGCAGCATCAACTGAGGCGAGCGCAAAGCCGTGGTCGGACAGTGCAGAGGGCGATGCAGTCAATCAACATGACGACCCTGCTAAATAGTCCGCTTTGAGCGCCTCGTCTGCCACAAAGCCTTCCGGTCAAATCAGGATCCATGGCAGACAGACTTCGTATAACGTTCAAAAAGTGCTGTGGCTGGCAGATGAACTGAATCTCGAGTACGACCGCGTAGAGGCGGGCGGTCGCTTTGGTGGTAATCAGTCAACTTCATTCCTTGCCATGAATCCCCATGGAAAAGTGCCGGTGTTGCAGGATGGAAGCAACGTAGTCTGGGAATCAAATACGATATTGCGTTATCTGGCCGATGCCTACGGTGATGCAAAATGGATTTCCACAGACCCCTACACCAGAACGCTGGTTGATCGCTGGCTCGACTGGTCCATTGACCGATTGGAACCCGCGTTTGTCGGCGTGTTCTGGGGGTATTACAGAACCCCGGTCGAACACCGGATACAGGCAGACATCGACTCGGCGGTACTGCGTTGTGAAGACTGCCTGATCCGGCTGGGCGGGCAACTTGGCGGGCAACCTTATCTGAATGGTGACGAACCGACTATTGCCGATATTGCCACGGGCGTGTTTCTGTATCGCTTGGTAGAGATCGATCTGCCGGTAACACTACCCGACAATGTGTGTGCCTGGTATTCGCGGTTAGCGGGACGTAGCGGATATCGTCGACAGGTCATGAGTGACTTCTCCGAGCTGTACGGCAGAATTGAATACTGATCCGGGGCAGGCGGGAGTGAGCCCGGGTTTACAGGCCTGGTGTCAGAGTGTTTGTGTTGGATAGCAATCGGGATGCTGCAACAGACGCAATTATCTGCAGAGTGCTGAAATTCCCTTTTTTGCCCGTTGATCGCATTGCATTTTCTATCGGCACCGGTGCATTCAGTCGGGTAGGCATTGGAGATCAGGCACGGACTCGGTTACCCTTCGTATTCCCGTTCGCTGAGACCTATACCCATGTATTACGATAAGCTGGATTTGTTAATTGCCGGAGAATTCTGTCAGGGAAGTGAGGGCAAATCCGAGGCTGTGCTGAACCCGGCCACGGAAGAAGAAATCGCACGGGTGCCCCATGCGTCGAGCGACGACATCGAACGTGCACTGACCGCCAGCGTCGATGGCTTTAAAATCTGGAAAGCAACGCCTGCTATTGAAAGACAGCGTGTGATCAGCAAGGCAGCAGATCTCATGACCGAGCGCCTCGATATGATGGCGCAGTGCCTGACACTGGAAATGGGCAAACCACTGGCGGAGTCACGCATTGAATTGCAATTTGCGATAGAAGTTGCACGGTGGTACGGCGAAGAAGGTAAACGTGCGTATGGCCGCGTGATTCCTTCGCGAGTGCCCGGAGTCCGGCAGATGGTGGTAAAAGAACCGGTCGGCCCCTGCTGTGCATTTGTAGCGTGGAACTTTCCTGCCAACAATGCGATTCGCAAAATCGCCGGTGCCCTGGGCGCGGGTTGCTCGATGCTGATAAAGCCCAGTGAAGAAACACCCGGCACAGCTCTGGGCATTGCAAAATGTTTTCAGGATGCCGGATTGCCACCGGGTGTGTTGAATGTGGTGTTCGGTGTGCCGGACGAAGTGTCGCGCCAGGTACTCGGTTCGTGGATTCCACGAAAGTTATCGTTTACCGGTTCTATTCCGGTGGGCAAACATTTGCAGAAGCTCTCGGCAGACACGCTGAAGCGCTGCACCATGGAGCTGGGTGGTCATGCACCGGTGATCGTTTTCGATGATGCGAATGTCGAACAGGCCATTAATGCGATGGCAGCGTTCAAGTATCGCAATGCCGGACAGGTTTGTATTGCTCCAACCCGTTTCTATGTGCAGGAAAAGGTCTACAAAACTTTTGTTCAGGGATTCAAAGAGCGTTCTGAACAACTGAAAATCGGCAACGGACTGGAATCAGATGTCGACATGGGGCCGCTAATTGCTGACCGTCGCCTCGATGTGATGGAAGACTTTGTCAGTGACGCGCTGAGTCACGGTGCAAAGCTTGAAACCGGTGGCCAGCGGTTGACCAATCGTGGTTATTTTTACGGACCGACTGTATTAAGCGATGTGCCTGATGATGCAAAAATAATGGTTGAAGAGCCTTTCGGCCCGCTTGCACCGATTACCCCGTTCGGTTCGATGGACGAGGTTGTGGAGCGGGCAAACTCGTTACCTTTCGGTTTATCTGCCTATGTTTTCACCAATGATGGCGCCAGAGCGGCTGCCATTGAAGATGCCCTCGAGACGGGTATGGTCGGTGTTAACCATGCGATGATCTCAACGCCCGAATCGCCGTTTGGCGGTGTTAACGAGTCGGGTTACGGATCTGAAGGAGGTATCGAAGGTCTTGAAGCATTCCTGCGGACTAAATTCGTAACCGAGTCGGGCGTGTAGCAACCGGGTAAAAACGAAATTTAAAAGACTGGTAAAGCAAAGATGTAGACACATCCCCGGACACACGTTCGGGGCTGGTCAGCCATCAGACGATAATCGCAGTGCGTTATTCAGCGCCGGGCACTGAGTGAATAAAGTTTGCCCTGATTAATTCGTCGTTGTCGGGCAGCCAAAGCTGGTTGTGTGGTGCACTGAATATGTGATCGATAAACGTCTGGCTGATGCCTTGTTTTAAAAATATCAGTGTGTCTTTGTGTTGTTGTGATTCAATGTTGTCGTAGATTGCTGAGCTGCCGGTGCGATATTGATAACCGTGAAAGCCGAGCTCGGCTCGAGTGCCTGCTGTACGTGTTGTACCACTGGCAAAGATCAGTGTGCAGGAGGAATAACAATAGCTGTCAACACGGGTATTGATATCAGCCTGCAGGATCAGTCGGGCGATTTCACGTGCGGCGTATACATGACCGCCAGTGGACTCAAGCACCAGCGTGCCGAGTTGAGTGTTGCGGTCCAGGTAATCTTTGAATCTTTGAGGCGTGAATGGATTTATCTGGCCGCTGAAATAGTGCAGGGTGGGGTCATTATCATCCGCCTGTAGCGTTATCGGAGGGAATGCCGGTTTGGCTGTGGTAGGAGTGAGTATGCCTTGTGTCGGTATATCAATCAGGTGAACAACAGCTACGCATCCCGCGATAAACAGGGTGCTGTTGCAGGCAAGCACAGAGTATCCGGCGCCATAGGCGGGTGACTCACTGATTCTGATTTTTCGGTTCACCGATACGATGCCGGCGAGCAGTATCAGTACATAGATGGCTGCCATGATGATCAGCAGCGGCAGCCTCAGCCATTCTCGTTCGAGTGTGAGCTGCTCGAAAATAAGGTGTTGCAGTGCCAGCAGTACAAGCAAAGGCAGTAATGTATTGACCACCAGTGACTGTTTAAAAGAGTGTTTTCCCTGCCAGTGATCCAGCAGATAGTTCACTGATTTGTGTCGGTGGCAGTGATATGCAGCCGGCTGACTGTTGTGGCTGATGCAGCCTGCGACAACAAGTGCGCTGAATGATCGGTCATGCTGCAGTCCCCGGTAAGGTAGTCAGACTGTAACAGCAGACCGGTCATTTACAAGTCAGAGATGCATTATCGGTCAGTGGCAGGCCCGTTTTTTATTGGCAATGCTTATGCGGCCGGAGATCGCAGCCGGCAGTAACAAGAGCAGGAGCC
This sequence comes from Chromatiales bacterium, assembly GCA_020631335.1. GTDB lineage: Bacteria > Pseudomonadota > Gammaproteobacteria > Granulosicoccales > Granulosicoccaceae. The sequence continues at coordinate 2,331 of JAHDHK010000137.1, read as the reverse complement.
ACGAGAGCGCTCCACCGCCGGTACGTACCACTGTACTCGTGGGTACGGGTTTGATGGCGAGCGGATCGGTGGTGGTGCTCAGCGTACCCGACATCTCATAACGGGTGTCGTCATCTGCGGTAACTTCGACGAGCCAGCGTGTCGCTATTTCATTCGTTAACCGGCATTCAAGTGTTTCGCCGGCCGTAGCGGTTACATTGCACTGTGCAGTTGTACGTCCATCATTTGCCTGGCCGGTGACGCGCAGTTGCGTTTGAACGTTCTGGTCTTTTACGCTGACCAGCAGTGCTTTGTCAGTGTTGGCAGATTCGATAGCGTAAGTGTCTGTCCTGGCTGCCCTGGCTTTGTGAATGACGGTTTGACCGGAGCGGATTTTAGGCTGCCCGACCAGCACAATCGCCGCTTCAGAAGGTACGCCATTACTATTCAATATAAATAGCATGTAGTGCCCGGGAGGAGCGATGTTCCGGTTTAATGGCGCGGTAATTTGCAGTGAACTACCGGAGCGCCGGAAGTTCAGCGGAATCAGACGCTGATCCTGATTCATTGAGTGAGTGACAGATCCGAGTTTTATCAGGTGTACCCTGGCAATGCTCGCTGCACTATCGGTTGAGATCATAAAGTCGGCATCGTAGTCGATAGCATCGGGCGCAGCGGTGATTTGCGGCCGCACTGCAGGTGTGCTGCCGGTAGAAAAAAGATAGGGCGGCGAGAATATCTCTGCGTTCTTTTCTTCGTAGCCAAGTTCATAGCAATCACCGCAATAGCCGCCACCGGCGGAAAGCACGGTCGCGTCCGGTAACAGCAGTGCAACAGCGTGATACTGCCGGTCTACCTGCATGTCATTCATGACCTGCCACTGACCATTGTCGGGTGACCAGATTTCGGGTCGCAGTACACCGGCATCGGGATCAATCAGTGCTGCGCCGCTGGTGTGTCCGCCGGTGGCCAGTACTGTGCCGTCGGCAAGAATGGTCAGGTTGTGCTGTGACCGTGCGAATGTCATCGGGCTGGTGTCCGTCACCTGTTGTGTCGCACTGTCTATCAATACCGATGAATCGTAGGAGAACGGTCCGCCTTCGTCTTCGGTGCCGCCGGTTACGATAACTTTACCTATATCGTACATTGCGTAGCTGCCGTAGTGACGTTGCGGATATTCGTCGCGTTGCTGCCCCGGAGTGATGGTGCCATCGCCCTCCGGATCGATGACCGCCAGGGTGTTTTGCGGACCGAATGTCATGACTGTGCCGTCAGGAATAGCCTGCATCCACTGATAGTTAATGGATATTCCCTGCAGCGTGGGAATGGTTAATGAGCGCCAGGTTTCGTCATGTTGAAATACCTCGGCCACCGGTGCCGGTCCATAGGTGCCTGCATAAGTCAGGGTTTCACCGTTGGGCAGCGCGGCATTCGATGAGTACCAGCGCGGGGCTGCCATGTCTTCCATTTGCTCCCAGGTGTTGGTGTCCGGGTCGTAAATACTGGAGTTAGACAATGGACCGTTGAGTCCTCCGATACCACTGTCACCGCCGGCAAACAGAATTCTTCCGTCCCATAAATGAGATGAGCCCGCACAAAACAAGTCAGCATTGGTGTCGTTATTCGCACTGATAAAAGTATTGTTGATTGGATCCCAGACTGTCACCCGTGTAGTGTAGTTTTCGGTGGTGTGCGGGTCATCGTCAAAATCATCGGGAGTAGCATCCCATGCAATCACTTTTCCGTTGGGCAGCAGATTGGCATGGATCGGTATTACCGGCCATGCCTGTACGTCCGACCATTGTCCGAAACTTGCCGGTGCGCCGAGGGTGACGGGGGCCGCTGCGATCGTTCTTTTTGCGACCGGCATATCTGACTCTGAGGCATTGGCGGATGCCAGCAAAGATCCGATTAATACGCTGCCGAAAAGCTGATGTATATGTCGTGTTTTCATGGGTGGTGTTCGTCAGGTGATAGGCTGCGCTGGATTTATGGCGGTGACCCTGCCGCGGCGGTGCATATCACCTTGCTAACTGGATTCGGGCCAACTTGAAGCAAGTGTTTTTACGTGCAAAAGCACGCCACTGTGCCAATGATAGTTCTTTGTGGGTGAGATGCCGGAATTTCAGAAAGCAGTAGTCAGGTAATACCAAGCTGTGCAGGATCTGCACAGCTCACGACACGGTACGCGCAAGCAGGCGCATGTGAAAGCGATCAGTTGTAGCGATTTGTGAAAAATAGTGTGACTCGGCATCATCCCATCTCTGTGCCCAGTCGGCATCAAAGCCTGATGCCTCTCTTGCGATCACGCGTTGCCTGCACACCTTAGCCGGTACATCCAGCAATATCCGG
>JAHDHK010000002.1:33514-66724 GCA_020631335.1 Chromatiales bacterium | reverse complement strand
GTGTCTATGGGTTCTGAAAACGTTCCTATTAGCCAAGTAATCCAAACTTGGAGTGTTGGCATTGGACTAAACATACTATTGTACTCTGCTATTGGGGCAATCATATACGTAGCCCTGAAGATCAGGGGCTAATAGCTCTATATATCGATTCTTCCACTAAGCATGTTTTTCACAACCTAACGCCACATGCATTCGCCGCCAGCGAGCCAACGCGAGGAACGAGCGACTGGCTTGTTGGCGGTCGAATGGCATGTTTTGTTAGGCTCAATCTAGAACTACGGAAAGTGTTGCCCATACGATGGATGCTCTAGGTTCACCACATAAGGCCAATTGGACTTATTTTGAAGTACTTTTTTCGCGCCCTCGTATTGCTCTGCGGTCAGAAAAAAGCCACCAAGATCATTGCCACCATTTACAGCATACAATTTCACGTCTTGATCTTGTAACTGCCTATTAACTATTGCGAATAACGCATGCGCTGCTCTCCCCCAAGTTTGACCTTCGTCATCATCTAATTCGGGCCCATATATTTGATATATATCTCCCTCTGATGCTACGGAATAAATAGCTTTCTCATCATACCTTTCAGTTTCACCGGTGTTAACCTCATGTATCTCCACCGGGTTGTCCACATACTCAATCAGCCTGGGTAGAATTTCTTCTACATACGCCTCCGCGACCCCACCCTCAGCAAGCCACTCAGCATCAAGAAATATCATTTGTTCGTAATCTAATTCAAACATCCAGCAACCTCTTTTAAGTTACGTAACTATCGTGACACAAACAATCCCTCGTTTTTAGCCTAACAGTGACTTAATAAGACGCCTATATAAAGGAATAAATACGACGCCTATTTAAATCCTAACTCAACCGCAATAATTCATACACATACTTCACCAACACAATTCGAACACTTACAAAAGATACGGCAGGCGCACTTGCATCCAGCACATCAGTACTGTATGCATATTCATTCACCAATTAATTTCACTAGGGCAGAAAAACCTCCCATACATACACATCATAAAACCACGAAATATCAATAACTTATCATAACCCAACTTACTCATTCCGGGCAAGCTGTTGTCGCTGGCATGATGAGTTCTGGTTTTATTCCATATTGTTTTGCGGAAGTTCAGGCTCGCGGGAGTGCATTTTTTAATGCAGGGGGAAACGACCATCAAAGTAGACTGGGCAGCCCCGATGTCACGAGATACAACACTAATTCCTGAAAAACAGGATGGGAGAACAGGGTGAAAAAGTTAGCGGCTCTTTGTCAGTTTGACGCAGAAATGTTGTTAACCAACCGAAAGAACTCATGTACGAATCGCACAACAGGCTGTCACGCGTTCATTTTTATACGAAACTTGATTTATAGTTGTGAGCTAATCTGGCCGGGTTGAATTCCCATTGAACAAGGCTATCCCCTACTTTTACTGTTCGTTCACTAAAAACTCACTATCCAGCCGGGACACCCCCATCCCAGCCCCTTTATGGACCTGAATCTGAATTGGTATGCGCTCTTTTAGGGCCTCTACATGGCTGATGATACCGATCATCTTGCCACTGGCATTGAGGCTGTCAAGCGCATCCAGGGCTATGTCGAGTGTTTCACTATCTAACGTACCGAAGCCTTCATCGAGGAACAGGGAATCGATACTGGTTTTGGCACTTACCAGCTCGGATAATGCCAATGCCAGAGCAAGGCTGACCAGAAAACTCTCACCACCGGAAAGGGTTTTGGTATCACGTACGGTATCGGCCTGCCAGGTGTCTCTGACTTCCAGCGCGAGCTCTTCTGACTTCTTTCGCGAAAGCTCGTAACGATTATGCAGTTTCTGCAGTTGTCTGTTGGCAAGAAATACCAGATGCTCCAAAGTTAAGCCCTGTGCAAAGCGACGATATTTTGCGCCGTCACGCGAGCCGATCAGACTATTCAGGTGATTCCAGTCTTCGTTAATACTGCTTTTAGCGTCGATCTTTTTAAGGAGTTCGCTATGCTGCGCGCGCCGGCTGGCATCTGATTCGAGCTTATTCCTGAACCCGCCTAATTCCTCCCGCAATTTAACCACGGCAGATTCTTCACGCGCGATACACTCTGCCAGCGTTAACGGTGATCCATCAGCTGTCGTGGCTAACAACGCCTTTAGCTTTTGATCTTTCAGTGAAGGCTGTCCGGACTGTCGGGTTTGCAGTTGTTTGCTGGTTTGCTGCAATAGTGCTTCTGCTTGTGCGAGTGCCGTGTGAAGCGTCTGACGTGTGTCGGTTAGCTTTCTGATTTCCTCTAACGTCAACAAATCGGCTACAAACGCCGCTTCGTCTGCAAACTCGCTCTTATTCAATTCCTCAGCCCATTTAGCCTGGTGTTCCTCTACTGCTTTTTGCTGTGCGTTGAGTTGCTGTTGAAGTACCGCAAGCTTACCGGCAACACCACTGCGCCCGGTCTCTTTTTCGTTTCTGGCCTTCACACAGGCGTTTACCCGACCGGCAGACTCGTTGCGTTCCTGTTGGATTTTTTCTCTTTCTGCCACCAGAGACTTATTTTGAAAAAGCGCTTGTCGCTCTGCGCTTTTGCTTTCCAGTTCTTTTTGATATGACTGGTATTGATCATCACTTTTTTTCAGCTGCTCTTCAGTGGCGGAGAGATCGCTTTTGAGTTTCTCCAGGCTGATATTTTTATCTGCCAGTAACTGCTTTTGATCTGTCAGTGCGGTTTGATTTTCCAACCAACGTCTGGCGTCCGCTTCCCGGTCTTTTAGCCAGGGCTGATACTCAATGAGATCCGGGGGCTGATACCCGGCCTTTTCTATGACGGACAGCAACTCTGCGCTCTGGCGGCCAGTCTGTTCTGTCAGTTCAGATACTTTGTTTTTTAGCTCATCAAGCGATTGCTGTGAATTCTTCAGGTTCACTTCGGCAATTTTCAGCTGTGACAGGATGCTGTCGAGATTACTCTGGCTCTGTCGTTCATTGTCTTTGAGTTGCCGCTGCCTTTTTTCCTGCTGCTCGAGCGTATCCCGCGCTTTAACGAGTGTTTGGTGTTGCGCCTGCGTGCTGTCGAGTAGATCTTTCAAACCATCGATATCTTCAAGCGGTGTTTGAATCTGTGCTTTTGCGGCCTGCGAGTGCCAATTCGCATTTAACACCTCCTGCTCTGACAGCAGTTGTTTTATCGCTGTTTCAATATTTTGTATTTTGGTTTGACACCGAACCAGCTCTTCACCCACGGCTTGCTGTTGCTTCTGCAGGCTGTCGACCTTCTGTCTGCCGTTGTCCAGCCTTGATTGCGCTGACACTACGCCTGTCTCGGGTAAATGCGCTTCAATGTAGGGATGAGCAGTGGCACCACACAGTGGACACGCCTCACCCTCTTTCAGCGCGGCACGATGACTCTCAAGGTCCTGAATTTTCTGTTGTTGCCGCAAAATTAATTCGAGATCTTTCACAGTCTGCCTGGCAGCGTCTAGCTCAGTATCCAGCGCCTGTTTCCGGCTTTGATTCGCACTGTGATGTGTCTTTTGCTGATTTAATAATGCCTGCTGGCTTTTGATTTCCTCATGGTTGTGCTGATACTGCGCCTGGTGTTTCTGCAGAGCGTGTAACAGTGCGGTCTGCTCACGATTTTGCTCAATTTTTTCCGTCAGTCCACTAATGGATTCAGCGCCATGTTGTTGCTCAAGCTGTACCTGCAGCGCTTTGACAGCGGCGACGGCTTCATCACGACTTGTTTGCGCAGCCACCCGGTGCTTGTTCAGCGTGTCATACTCAGCCTGCTCTGCAGCGAGCTTGTGCCTGAGTGTTGCCTCGGCAGTGTTGTGCTGCGCAAGCGCCGCCATTTGCTGCCCGTGCTGTTTGAGTTTTTCCTGCCATACCGGCAGCTGGCCGGTCAGTTTTTCGTGTATACGATGAGTATCCAGATAGGCCGTGATTTCTTTTACCTTCCGCTCTACAGCCTGTACTTCTTTTTCTATACTTTCTGTATGCTGTCTGAGTCCGCCACGACGATCCGATGTGGCCTGTAACGTCTGCGCCGCAGCAGCCGCCTGTTGAGTCAGGTGTTTTATCCGCTCGTCCAGTGGCGCTACTTTTTCTGCCATCAGCTTTTCTGCTGCTGCATGCTGGCGCTTTTGCTGCTCTGCCGCCTCCTCTACTGCTTTGAGCTTTTCATCAAGCGACTGTACTTCAAGCGTCAGTGCCTGTTGCTGCGGCACCAGTATGGACACCTGGCTTTGTGACTCTGTTCTGGCTTTTTCTGCGTCACGATACTGCTCGTAATAACTGCGTAATGGCTGTGCTTTTTCTGCACACACCAGCTTTTCAAGCGCGGACCGCTCGTTGTCGAGATTCTGTTGTGCTGCCTGAAAAGCGGATTGGTTTTTCTGAAGCAGCGACTGTAGCTCATTGACATCTGCCTGCCATTTTTCTTCAGTGCGCAGCGCGGCAAGTCTATTGCCATGATCGCTCTCAAGTGCGCTATTAGCAGCAATCTGCTGATTGATTTCTGCAATAGCTTCTTCGCTCAGTAAATCAACCGTGCCCGAAGCTGCCTGCAGTTGCGCCAGTTCATTTTTCACCAGCGTGGCTTGTTCATACACTTTCTCTGAAATTTTTCCGTAGATTTCAGTGCCGGTGAGCTCTTCCAGCAGCTCGGCCCTCTCGTTGGCACCCGCATTGAGAAACGCGGCAAAGCCACCTTGTGCCAACAGCATGGAGCGGGTAAATCTGGCAAAGTCCAGGCCGGTTATCTGTGCGATGCTTTTTTTCTTACCGTTGATCTGGTGCTCGATGACTTTGTCATTTTCATCGGCCAGCTCCACTTTGGGCGACTGTAAGTTACCATCGGGTTTACCGCGGGCACGACGCTGTGACCAGAAGGCACGATAGCGTTTACCCCGCACTTCGAACTCCACTTCTGCCAGTGACTCTGCAGTGTGACGAGTCATTAACTGGTTATCACTTTGCGATACATCCAGCCGTGGTGTCTCGTGATAGAGTGCCAGGCAAATCGCATCGAGAATAGTGGTTTTACCGGCGCCGGTCTGCCCGGTAATCGCAAACAACGCGTTGCCGGAAAACGGCTCGCGCGTAAAGTCTATCTTCCACTCGCCCCGCAATGAGTTAATGTTTTTAAAACGAAGCGTCAGGATTTTCATGACGCCTCACCACTTTGCACTTCACTGACTACTTGCTGATACATGGTTTTTAGGCGCGCTTTCAACGCTGCTGTTTCAGCGTCAATGGTTTCCTGCGGTGTCTGCTGTGCGCAAAATGCCTCTTCCAGCCGGTAGTCGAATATGTCGTCTACTGTCAGTTCATCGAGTGTTTGTTGCTGTTCAGACTGAAGTGATGCCGAGGTCTGTTGTCGCATCCGGCGCAATAGCAACACCTCTGCGTTGCAGCCTTCGAGTAACGCGGCCACGCGCTGCTGCAGATCATTGAGGTAGTCCTGCGCTTCTACAATTACTTCCAGCCAGATGGTGTTACCGGCATCGGTGTCGGACGCAGCAGCCAGCTCACTTAGCTGTTGTTCGACCGATTTCAAATCACCACGTATGGTTTGTAGCGAGCGATACCGGGGTATGGTGATTAACCGGTGGGTTAGCACTGCCCCCGGGGAGATGTCGAGTTGTACTACTGACTTTTCTCTGCCGCGACCGGCCTCATCAAAGCTGAGAGGTATGGGTGAACCGCTGTAACGGATATTCTCGTTACCGGCAACCTTCTGGGCACCATGAATATGCCCAAGCGCAATGTAGTCCGCAGGTGGAAACGCTTCAGCCGGAAATGCCTCGAGCGTACCAATGTAAATATCTCTGACCGAATCAGACCGCGTGGCACCGACCGCCGTGAGATGACCGGTAGCGATGATCGGACACGCCCAGTGATTGCTGTCCCGCAGTGCAGCGGCTGCATCGAATACCGAGCGGTAATGATCGGCGATAGCTGTCTGCAGCTGACGTTGCTTGGCGGCGATATCCTGCCCGGCAGTACTTTTTACGACATGCTGCGGCCGCACAAACGGGATAGCACACACCAGAGCGGCCGGCTGTTCACGATTGTCACGGGCGAAAACACGCACTACCTGATCGGCAGGGTGTTCCGTCGGACGGGCTATCTGCCGGATGCCGACATGCCCCAGCAAGTCACTCGATTCCTCCAGCATGGCGACCGAGTCGTGGTTTCCACCCACCACGATGAGCTGACAGCCAGCGCGGAGCATATCCACCACAAACCGGTTATACATTTGCCGTGCATAACTGGGCGGGGCACCGGTGTCAAAGACATCGCCAGCCACAATGAGCGCATCAATGGACTGCGTTGAAATGGTGTGTAGCAGCCAGACGAGAAAAGCCTGATGCTCAGGCTCACGGCTCTTTCCCATAAAATGCTGGCCGAGGTGCCAGTCTGCCGTGTGGATTATTTTCATGGCCGGACTCTTTAACACTGAAAACACTGACTGCTGGGACAGCAGATTATCCCACAGACAAGCCGGGCCGTTCTATGATTGATCACAAAGCGCGCAGACTGAAAATTTACGCGGGGAGGCGGGAGTAGTATGGCGTCAGTACGCAGCGTTATTGCTACTTAATTGAAGGATACACTCCACTTGCCTGCGTAAGCTCACAGGCAAGCGAGGCAATAGTCGATAATACAATGACAAGTGGCATCGGCAGTGATCACGATCGCATTGCATGACGCCCGTCACCAGCGCGACTTAACACTGCCCGTTTGCACAAAAAAGCAATCAGTGCTTACATTTGTGTTCGAAACAATGCCCCTGCCAACGCTGCAAGAATCAACAATACGATAGCCACAAAAGACACCAGAAAGCCGGCAGCTCTGGAACCCGGATCCTTGACATACGACAACCAGTAAATCGTTCGACCGACGAGATAAACAACGCCTATCGCAGCGATGTAAACAGGCGACCAGTACAATGAGGCGACGAACAACGCCGGAAGAAAACAGATTAGCTGTTCGAGAGTGTTTGTTTGTACCCGGTAAATGCGATCGAACATATCGTGACCTGAGGTAGCCGGGGCTTTGACGCCGTATTTCCCGCGGGCCATGCCGACCTGTAACGCAAAGAAAATGTATTGGACAACAGCCAGCATGGCAACAAGGTGTACGAATTTCATGAGTGAATCCTGATATGGGTTAACGCCTGATTGATCAGACAGACGGACAGCGGAAGCTGCAACCGGCACATCGGCCGAATTTCGCAACGGCGTTATCTGATCAGACAAATACCCGGTCAGTGTAAACTCAACACTGCCCGATACTCCATTGTGCACCAGAATCGTCTGATTTATCTATGGTTAAATCAAGCGCGGCGTCCTCGCCGGACTATACCGCAATGACGCGGCACAACTCACTTGCTATTGATGGCACGCCATACCGACGGCACAGCCGGTTCACTGTAGACAGCGACGAACGTCAACTGCACTCTGACCTGTCCTTGCTCCGGGGCTTACAGGCACTCATCAACGCCGGATCGATGAGTAAGGTCTGAGCCTCTGTACCATGCTGGCAGCCGTCAGACATATCGCAATGCCACACCGGTCGGTGTTCGAACATGCTGGTGATGCATTCGCTTTGTTAGCTACCCGTGTTAAATTTTCTCTATGAATAATTGCAAACCCTATTCAGTAGAAGTATCTGATGAAACCCTCAGGGACATATACCACAGGGTGACTCGATTCCCATGGCACGAGATGCCCGATGACGGCGACTGGGAATACGGCACCAACCTCGATTACATGAAGTCATTTTGTGACTACTGGACAACCGAATTCGACTGGAGACAACAGGAGCAGAAGATTAATCGCTTCGCGAACTTTAAGGCGCAGGTTGATGGCATTGATTTGCATTTCATTCACGAAAAAGGCAGTGGCCCTAACCCGCGACCACTGATTATCAGCCACGGATGGCCGGGTACCATTGTCGAATTTCTGGACTTTATTGACTTACTGGCACACCCGGAAAAACATGGCGGCCGAGTCGAAGATGCGTTCGACGTGGTCGCACCTTCACTGCCCGGTTTTGGATTTTCGGGCCGTCCACCACGCCCCTGGGGGCCAAGAAAAATGGCCTCTGTATTCGACCGCCTGATGACAGATGTACTGGGTTATGAAAAATACCTGGCACAGGGCGGTGACTGGGGCGGTGCCATTTCAAGCTGGCTCGGCTTCGAACACTCGGCCTGCGCTGCTATTCACATCAACATACTTACCATGCGACATAAAGATGCACCGCAGGGTGCGGAAGAAATCGCCTGGGAAAGACAGTTCGATAAAGATCAGATGCTTCAGGACGGCTACCGGACTCAACAGGCAACTAAGCCTCAGACGCTCAGCTATGCCATGATGGACAGCCCGGTCGGCCAGGCTGCATGGATTCTTGAAAAAATGCATGGATGGTCAGACATAAAAGACAACGACGTGGAGAGTGTCTATACAAAAGATCAGTTGCTGACGAACATCATGGTGTACATCGTCACCCGCACCTTCAACACCGCGTCATGGATTTATTATGGTCGTCGCGAAGAAGGCGGAAGAGTGCTTTCACCGGAGGGTCGACGGGTTGAAGTGCCCACCGGCTGTGCTTTATTTCCGAAAGAGTTGCTTGCATGGCCTCCGCGTAGCTATGCAGAGCGCATCTATAACATCACCCGGTGGACTGAAATGCCAAGAGGTGGTCACTTTGCTGCGATGGAAGCACCCGGGCTACTGATTGAAGATGTGCGAAATTTCTCGCGCACACTGACCTGGTAGCTTTGCCGGTACAGTGAACTTGCCGGCTATTAGCAGCGTGTTGGAGACCCGTTGCATTAAAACCTCGGGAAGGGAGCTAATTTTACCTGATATAAGCCCGGGGAGAATGCCCGTTAAGCATTGCTAACAGGCATTCCCGGATTGATAACTTGTTTTTTAGCTGTGCTGCAGTTGATACGAATTAGAAACTACTTAGGCAGAATGGCAACAGGCCCTATCTCGCCAACAAGGCAGGCTTCGTCCGGGCTGAAAGGGGGTGCTTCACCGGTGTCCTTAATGGCCTTTTCCATAATGTTACTGAGGTCAGACATAACCACCTTTGAGTTTGCCAATGCCTGCTCTTTGTCTTCACCGGATACGACAATAAAGATCCCCTGCTTCAAAGCACCGAGCGGCACGACTTACCAACCCTTCGTGAGCTCGCTGCTGCAAAGCGGTCATCAAATGCGGAAAGGCTGATTCAAACAGCGCATCACTGATATGGTCACTCTGGCCAGGTGGTGTACCACATCGAATAAGCACACTGCCTTCTTTAAAAGTAATTTCTGTGGCTTCATTTGCCTGCAATGTCGTTACAGTAAAAAGTAAAAACAGAGAGGCGAGGAGATTTACCGGTTTCATGGGGAGGGTTCCGTTTTCTGTGTTGGCGAGGAAGAATCTGTAATGGGAAACACCAGCTTCTCTATCGATTCTTCAGTCTTTCCTTTTTATATACAACACACGCTTTTTTGAATTCTGTGTTCCTCTCCAGCGAACAGTCACATCATATTAATCGGTGTCAGGTTCGCTATAGTATGTCCGGACAATTTGACTGGATCAGGCGGCCCGTCGCCTTAACTACCACAGCAGACATCAACCCGGCTTTTTGAACGGAAGTTGCTTGAACTGAAGACGAGTAAATTGACAATGCCAATATCAAGAAGACAATACCTGACACTCTCTGCGACGACTCTTCTGGGTGCCTGTGCTACGGGCAGCTCAAAAGCGCAAGACGGTATCGGCCCCAACCGCGGCGTCATCGAACGCACTTTGCGCGGCAAGCAAACCTGCAATAATCTGGAAGTGCCCATATCAGATAAGGCGGCACGGCTGGCCCGACCGGAAGACTTTTCTGCAAGTAGCTGCCAGTTAATGGAAGACAGCTTCGAAGGGCCGTACTTTACCTGTGTCCCGGGCAACGGTAAAAACATAGCCGAAGGACAGCCGGGGCATCCACTCACTGTGGCTTTCCGCCTCGTTGACTCCGGCTGCAAGCCGGTTTCAGGCGGCATTGTCGATATATGGGCCTGCAATGCGACAGGACATTACTCCGGCTATGACAGCGACCCAGATACCCGCCCGCCAATGACCAAAATCATCTTATTCGGGCATCTTGAACCTAACCTTGAAGAACGCTTCTGCCGTGGCGCACTGGTTACTGACGAAGACGGTATTGCCGAGTTCGACACCGTCTACCCGGGGTTTTATTACGGACAACCGATTCATATCCACATGAAGGCACATGTGAACGGTAAAAACCTGCTGACCAGTCAGGCCAACCTGCCGGAAGATGTCAACCTGAAGATCATGCAAACAGCGCCGTACTCAAACGAACGTCCTGTTTCACGATCGACCAAATCGATGGGTTTTCCGATAATGAACGTAGTAGAACGGGAAAACCGGCTACTGGCATCGATGGATTTAGTCGTACCTGCTTAGCAGGCAACTAACAGACTATTGAATACCATTGCGCCAGATGCAATATCAACAGCCGGCTTATGGCGCCCATAAGCTGGTTTTCGGATGAAACTGTGACCAGGCAAACCAGAACGCCTGATGGCTTCCCAACCCGGCACCGGATTCATCAACGGCTTCAATGCCACCTGCAGTCAGTTTAAGACGGACATTGTCGAACAAGACTTCTTCCCCGCGTGAAAGCACCAGATAAGCCTTTGTTTGCTGGAATGCCACCGGTTTACCGGAAGCTGAAATCACACCGATGATGTCTTCATGCACCGGCAGGCGCGGGTCTACATCGCCGATTGGAAAAATAGGACCGTTGGCATCCCTGCCGTTACGGAAATCCGGATCGCGCCCGAGCGCATAGCGTTCCAGCAGTACCGTGGTATCGGGATGCTCCTGCTTCCAGCTACCCCAGCTGGTGGTGATTACACTGGCCTGCTTTAACGCCACGCCTTTTTCAGCCAGCGGACCAGTCACAGCATGCCCTCTGAACGTGTCAAAAATCGAATTTGTGTTCAGGTCATACATGATTTTATTGGATCGACTTAACAGGCCCGAGGTTCGCAGTATCGGACGCTCAACACCCTGCACCGGTGCATCGGTAAAGTAGGCCTGGGCTGCGCCGCATAGAGTACAGTAAGGAATACCCAGATCACGTCCACCCAGCGTATCGTTAACCATTTCGCGCACTTCCATTATTCGTCGAGGATAAGCCCGCGCCTCGCCGTTGAGCTCGATACCGAAAACGATATCGTCATCTTTAAGCCAGGTGGTATCGGCGGCTTTGCTGACCTCGGGATTATCAATAGCGGGAATACAGTTACACCCCTGATCGGTGGTGTCATACGCACGATTGTCAATAAGTACCCCACCCCATGACACCAGCCGCCAGTCGATATCACCTTCTATAAATATCGCTTCCCAACCGGGTATATGAGTAGTAAAAATGGCACGCTTATAATTAAAGTAATCCGGTGGTGCGGGAATATTCCAGGCCAGCAGATGATTAGTCACATCCGGCCATGCATTCTGAAGCTGGAATTCTTTTCCGAGCAACTGTGAAGCGGTACGAGTCAATGCAATATAGGGCTCACGCACAGAGGCGAATCGCATCATGTCGCTGATAATCCATGCCAGCCGCGCGTCGCCCGATTCAGCAATTGCCTCGAGCGCCTGCTCCTGATTTTTACCCCATGTAGTTAATACCGTACTGTCGATGAAAGCCACGCGAGCTGCAAACTGTATGGCCGGAGAAAGCTCACCATCACCAATTGCAGGTGGCTCACCATAACGCTCGATCACTCTGTCGGGTAATGAGTCTGCTGCCTGAGCCCCCGACCAGATCGACAAGCCACAACACAGCGCCATTGTCAGCACAATACATAAGACAGGCTGTTGCGTTCGGTGATACACAGTTATAAAGGTACTCATGATATTGACAACCAATTTTCTGGTAAGTGTTTCAGCGTAATCAGGGTAGCGCGTGCGCCTGCTCCCGTTATGGAGACTGTGGTCCCGGCCACCGCCTATCGGGCTGTTGAAAAACTGTTGCGCCAGTTATCGCGTGGTGCCAGAGAGCATTAAATTCACCCCGGAACGCCAGCTCAGTAAAAATGCTCATTTATAACTCATCAACTGCGCCTTTTCGGTTGCCCTTGTCAGCGGTCAGGGGCCCTCTCAGACCGTCGCTCATCACGTATTTCAACACCCGACTAATATCATTGTTCGAGTGCAATTAGTCAACGAGGTTCCCGGAATGGCAGAAAAATAGAGCTGCTCCCCCGGAATAAATGTAGGAAACGACGGTTTGTACACCTTTTAGGGTTAACCAACACTGCCCCGACACGGTATTCCGCCGGAATCCTTGCTCGCGCTTAGGGGGCTTTTTAGCAAGATGTGCGCAGCGCAATTTTTACGACAACGTTCGGGAACGGCGAACTTAACACTTGCCGGCATAACTTATAAAGTAACCCGACGCGAAAGCGAGGCCGCGATGATAATAACGTTTAGAACAAGGACGTCCACCAGAGTTTGATGTTTGAGTTTATCTACCCGCCAAACCGACAACACATTTACGACAGAAGAACTTTTTATAGCGGTAATATCTACTTACCAAAAATACATAGCAGGACCATTTCTCACCCTCCCACAACCGCTGGATAGTTTAAACTGACATAGAATGTTAACTTTATTTGATGGCATTCGGGCACTACCTTTTCTCACTGAAAACAACAGTGTGATCGAACCGCTGCGCTATAGCCGAAACAATTTTTTCGATAGCGTTTGCTATTGGAAATATCACCACACATGTTTCCGCAATTTTTTTCTGCACTGCTAACGCAGAATATTCAGTTCACTATTTGAACACCACCACCACACACAACTCTGACACGCGTGATGCACAGCCAGTACGCTGGTGACTACTGCTGCAACAGGCAGCTACGCAATCGGAAAACACTTTAGTCACACCGTTATTCGCCACACACTGTCAGCACCTTTCGCTACCAACCGCCTGATATTTGTTTTGTGAAAATGGAATCAATGCGAACAGTTCACTGCGCTCACCGACAACCTTGCTGAAATCAAACCGCATCACCCCGATGCAATTTAGACATCACCTCAAATTTTATTGATTCGATTCAAGAACAAATAGTTCTGGAAAATAGCGCAAAAATAGAGTTTACTGCGGTGGGGAAATTTAATAAGGAGAAACTACATGTCAATGAGAAAATTCTTTCTGTTTGTCGGCATGGCGCTGTTTATGTCATGCAAAATGGCTTTTGCACAGCAGGCCGGTGGAAATCTGGTCTATATCGTTCAGCCGGAGCCACCATCACTGGCACCGTATCTTTCTACATCCGGCCCGATCGGGCTCGTCGCACCGAAAATCTATCAGGGCCTGCTCGACTACGACCTTGAACTCAATATTGTACCTGAGCTGGCTGAGAGCTATGAAATCAGTGACGATGGCTTAACGGTGACCTTCAATCTACAAAAAGGTGTTACCTGGCACGACGGCGAGCCGTTCACGTCGGCAGATGTACAGTTCACCATTATGGACGTGCTAAAGCAGTTTCATCCGCGTGGACCCAACTCGTTTAAAGAAGTCAAAGAAATTCAAACGCCAGACGAGCACACGGCAATTTTTAAGCTGGAGCGGCCCGCACCTTATATGATGCGCGCATTTGCAGGGTACGAGTCACCAATCGTACCGAAGCATCTTCTTGAAGGGAAAGATATTCGCGAAGCAGAACTGGGCAATAATCCAGTCGGCACAGGGCCATTCAAGTTTGTAGAGTGGAAAAAGGGCCAATACATTCGCCTTGAAAAAAATGAAAACTACTGGAAAGAAGGCCTGCCCTACCTGGACAGAGTGGTCGCCAGGGTAATTCCCGACGCTTCAACCCGAACCGCTGCCATGGAAAACGGCGAGGTAATGTACGGTGCTTTCGGCGCTATTCCTAATGTTGACGTGGTTCGTATGCGGGAAATGGATGACATCGGCACCACCACTGACGGTTACTCCATGATCAATCCGATGGCGTTGCTGGAATTTGATACCACTGAACCACCGTTTGATAACCCGGCTGTCAGAAACGCAATTTCACTCACGCTTGATCGGCAGTTTTTTATCGACAACATCTGGTTCGGCTACGGTAAAAAAGCCACCAGCGCTTTGTCTTCAAACTACGAGCCCACCGGACTCTACAAGCCGAGTGCAAATTATCCTGAAAAGCCGGATGTTGCAGCAGCGATTAAGCTGCTGGACGATGCAGGGATAAGTGCTGATGCCGACGGTGTGCGCGTTAAGGCTACCCTTGATCTTATTCCCTATGGTGAAGAATGGCGCCGCGCAGGTGAGTACATCAAGCAGGCTGTCGCTGAGATCGGCATAGAGCTTGATCTGCGCTACGAAGATGTACCGACCTGGATCAAGCGCGTATACGGTGACTACGACTACGCGATGAACCTGAACTATTTTTATCAGTTACCCGACCCGGTCATTGGCGTACATCGTCACTACGGTACGGATCAGATTCGCGCCGGAACACCGTTTGTTAACTCAACCCGCTACAGTGACGCGGAGCTTGATGAGCTTTTGGTACAAGGCGCTACATCGGCCGACCCGGAAGCAAGAGTTGGCATCTACCATAAAATTCAGGACAAGCTCAGCACTGACCAGCCAGTGGTCAATCTGTTTGAACTGGAATTTATCACTGTGTTCAACAGCAAGCTTAAAAACCATGACTTCTCAGCGATGGGTTCGTACTCGTCCTTTGACAAAACATGGCTGGAAAAATAAATTACCCGTTTACCGGGTAGTTGCGAATCAGCCGAGCTCTTGCTCGGCTGATTTATTTGGAAAGTCCATTTTTCATTGATCAGCTGTGCGGGATCATGTCTATCAACAGACAGGCACAAACCATTGCTTAACTATCTATGAGCCAGAATACGAAGCGAGTACGGTATGTACTCAAGCGCCTGCTACAAGCCATTCCCGTTATATTCGCTATTCTTGTGGTCAATTTTTTTCTGCTTCACCTGGCAGAGGGTGACGCGGTAGATGTACTGGCAGGTGAGGCCGGGTCGGCCACACCTGAATATATGGCGCAGTTACGCGAGAAGTTCGGCCTGGACAAACCCCTGCCAGTGCAGCTAGTGGTTTACCTTAAAAACGTATTATCGTTTGATTTGGGTTACTCGTTCAGGCACGGCATGCCCGTCACCGAACTGGTTCTGGACCGATTTGTTCCCACACTATTACTGATGGTCTCCACCATCGTGATTGCTGTCGGTTTCGGTATCGTCCTGGGTCTGCTGGCAGCAGCGGGTCTGAACACCTGGAAAGATAACCTGATTTCAATTTTTGCACTGATCACTTATGCCACACCATTGTTCTGGATAGGGCTGATGATGATCGTAGTGTTTGCACTAAAACTGAGATGGTTTCCGACCAGCGGTATTGAGAATGTGGTGATGTTCTACGAAGGCTGGGACCGGGTTAAAGACATTGCACATCATTTGGTGATGCCGACAATCACCCTATCTCTGTTCTATCTGGCACTGTATACACGGTTGATGCGGGCATCCATGTTAGAACAGGCCGGCATGGACTATGTGATCACCGCCCGCGCCAAAGGCATGACCGAAAGGCGCATTATGTTTGTTCATGTACTGCGCAATGCACTGTTGCCGGTCGTTACCATGGCGGGGGTTCAGGTCGGTGCACTGATCGGCGGTTCAGTCATTGTGGAATCGGTATTTGCCTGGCCTGGGCTCGGCATGCTGGCCTATGAAGCCCTTTTCGCTCGTGACCTCAATTTATTACTGGGCATTTTCCTGCTCTCCGCGCTGCTGGTGGTCGCGATCAATTTAATCGTTGATATTATTTATTCTTTTCTCGACCCACGAATCGAGGTGTCCTGAATGAGTTTCTGGCAACTCTATCGACGAAATAAATCGGCCGTCTTCGGTCTGATTATTCTGTGCCTGGTTTTTATAATGGCAATGTTCGCGGGCATCGTCTTTGAGGACGATCCTTTCACGCTGGCCGGTAAGCCCATGTCAGCCCCGGGCACCAACGGTTTTTTACTCGGCAGTGACACCCTGGGCCGTGACGTTGCCGCAGGCATTGCTTATGGTGCCAGAACCTCACTGTTGATTGCGGGGCTTGCCACAGCAGTTGCCGTATTTGTCGGCGCTGTACTGGGTGGATTAGCCGGTTACTACGGTGGCTGGGTAGACGATATTCTGATGCGTGTCACCGAGATGTTTCAAACCATTCCATCATTTGTTTTTGCCATACTGCTTGTGGCAATCATGAAGCCGTCAATACAAAGCATTATTATTGCGATAGCGGTGGTGTCCTGGCCTGCGGTTGCCCGTTTAGTGCGCGGTGAATTTATCTCGCTGCGCAACCGGGAATTTATTCAGGCCTGCCACACGGTCGGCATGAGTGATATCCGCATCATGGTTAAGGAGATTCTGCCGAATTGCCTGTCGCCTATTATTGTCGCCGGCTCACTGATGGTTGCCACAGCGATCCTGATCGAAAGCGGTTTGTCCTTCCTCGGGCTCGGTGATCCCAATATTATCAGCTGGGGTTTTCAGATTGGCGCGGGGCGGACGGTACTGCGATCGGCGTGGTGGGTTTGCACATTTCCCGGGGTAGCAATACTGCTGACGGTACTGGCCATCAACCTGGTGGGAGAAGGTCTTAACGATGCCTTGAATCCACGGCTACGGACTCGCACATGAATACATCTTCTGCGACAGCACCGCTGCTTGAAATAAACAATCTTTATGTGAAGCTCCCCGCCGGCGCGGAACGATCTCACGCGGTAGAAGACGTCAGCTATACGCTGAACAATAACGAAATCCTGTGTGTTGTCGGAGAGTCAGGCTCGGGCAAGTCGATCACTGCGCGTGCGATTATGGGCATCCTGCCGGCACCACATGTACATGTGGACAAAGGAAAAATCGAATTCAACGGTGAGGAGCTGACCACTGCAAAAGAGAGCCGGCTTCGGGAAATCCGTGGCGGGGAAATATCAATGATATTTCAGGAGCCAATGACGGCGCTGAATCCGGTGATGACTATCGGAAAACAGATTGACGAGGTCATTCGGTTTCATACCAAAATCAAAAAGCGTGATCGCCGTGAACGTGCTATTCATTTGATTGCCAGTGTCCATCTGCCCGACCCGGAGCAGATAATTTCGTCCTATCCGCACGAGCTTTCCGGCGGACAAAGACAACGTGCCATGATTGCTATGGCACTGGCGATGGAACCCAAAATACTTATCGCCGACGAGCCAACCACTGCACTGGATGTCACCACGCAGGCGCAGATTCTAAAACTGATTAAAGAACTGCAGCAAAGCCACGACACCGGTGTGCTGTTCATTACCCACGACTTCGGTGTGGTTGCCGACATTGCAGACCGTGTGGCTGTGATGCAGCACGGAAAAATAGTGGAAATCGGCACCACGCATCAAGTACTGAACAATCCGCAACACCCTTACACGCAATCGCTGATGAAAGCGGTTCCGAGTCTGGTGCCACCGGCGGTGCGGGCAATTTCGGAACAACAGGAACTGGCAGTCAACAAGCTGACCAAAACTTACTCAAGCGGTGGTGGCTGGTTTGGCTTCGGTGCAAAAGCACGTGTGGTGCACGCTGCGCAAAGTGTCGATATTTCATTACACAAAGGGGAGACACTCGGCGTTGTGGGTGAATCCGGTTCCGGCAAGTCGACACTGGCGCGCTGCATTGTTCGCCTGATCAATGCAGAAGAAGGCTCTATCGTTTACAACGGTGTTGATTTGCGACCGTTAAACCGTGCAGAAATGCGACCATACCGCTCAAAAATTCAAATGGTGTTTCAAGATCCTTTTGCATCGCTGAACCCACGAACCAAAGTCGGTCGAATTATCGCTGATGGTCCGCGCATACTCGGTGCAGATGCAGCCGATGCCGAACGACGTGCGCGCGAAATGTTAAACCTTGTCGGGCTTGATGATCGCGCTTTTGATCGTTTTCCACACGAGTTTTCCGGTGGTCAGCGGCAACGGATCGGCATTGCCAGAGCGCTGGCCATGGACCCTGAAATTCTGGTAGCTGATGAGCCGGTATCCGCACTTGATGTATCCATTCAGGCGCAAATTCTCCAGCTACTGGCCGACATCCGGGAACGGTTGCAACTTTCAATGATTTTTATTACCCATGATCTTCGCGTAGCGGCGCAGGTGTGTGATCGCATTGCTGTGATGCGCCTGGGCAACATTGTAGAGATGGGGCCAACCTCAACACTGTTCAAACAAGCAGAACATGAATACACCCGTGAACTGCTTAACGCCGTACCGGGTAAAGACTGGCGACCTCAGGCATCACAGGTTTAGCCCGGGTTTGTTTCATCAGGCGACAAGTCAATATTAGCGAATATGCTATGTGTGTAGCACTAAATGCCATTGGGCAGCATTTATAAAAATAGTAGTGTGCCTATTCAATGCTGGAAGGAAATCCGGCGTTACATCCCGGCCCATCGCCCCCGGCTCAAGACAACTTTTGGTACAACACAACAAAGCAGCGAATAATTTAACCGGCCGGACTGTCAGACAGGATCATCCGGAAGGCGTTGGTACCAGGGTTTCTTTGCGCGTGTTTCCGCTTCTTCGATCAGAAGTTGCAGACTTCGCACATAGTCGTTTATTTCACTAAACGCACGGTAGTAACCAGCAATTGAGTTCCACAGCGATTTACTGCTATGCGGACGCCCATTCGGTTCTTCTTTGTTAGAAGACTTCCCTGTCCGTATGCTTCCAGGTAAAACCAGGTGATAACTTGCCATCGTGCGTGAGTTCCATTCAAATACAACCAAACCACGTAACCAAACACAAAATTTTTGCAATACTAGCATTCTAAAAGTCAGCGCCGCCGGCTGACCCTGTCCGGCGACGCTGCTTCCGACCAACGATCTCTGGAGGAAGATCTTTACTACGCTTTTAGAGTATCAGCCACCTGCCAGAGGTGGTACTGCCAATTTTGCATCATACCGGTGCAAATATGTTTATACCGTTGCTCACCGGACTCCACGACTAAACACCAGAACATGCGCGACGATTGCGCCATCTGTTCCTGTTGCTGTGTCCGCCTAAGGGCGACGTGCGACAAAATCGATTTCAACCAGTGCACCCACCGCCAGACCGGTAACACCGATACAGGTTCGCGCAGGCAGCTTGCCGGGGGCAAAGTAACTTTGATAGACGTTATTCATTGCCGCGTAGTCGCGCTCGAAGTGGGTAATGTATGCTCGCGCCTGCACCACATTGACAATGCCGAGCTCCAGACCTTCCAGCACCAGTATGAGGTTTTTCATCACACGGTGTGTCTGCGCTTCAATTCCTTCGGGCAGAGGACGTTCGGGTTCACCGGGCCAGGTAGGCATTTGACCGGTTAAAAACACCCAGCCATCTATTTCTGATGCGTGTGAAAACGTCGCCACCGGCTGCGGCGCTGCATCGACCATATGAAACGTTGGAAGTGACATGATTGACCTGTCGTTAAAATTGACTGAGCAGTACAGTTGGCTGTTAGCTTTTGCCACGCAGAAAGTGCTCAGCACCCTGATTGAACAACACTTTGTTGTTCTGAGCATTGTGCTGACCTCGATTCTGCCGGTCTTTTAACAAATCGACGCCCCGCCTCACCGCAGGACGCTCCTTGATTCTGCCACGCCAGGCGCTGACATGCGGAAAGTCATCGAGCGCGACGGTTAAAGGCTTTGCAATAAGTACCCAGGGAAAAGAAATGATATCTGCTATGGAGTACTCTCCAAGGAGATAGTCCCGATCAGAGAGCCTTCTTTCGAGCACGGCCAGATTACGCTGATACTCACCCTTGTAACGTTGAAGGGCGTATTCCTGACCTTCCGGCGCATAGTTAACAAAGTGACTGAGCTGCCCGGCCAGCGGCCCCTGATTGGCAGTCTGCCAGAACAACCACTCCAGCGTTTCTTTTCTGCCACGTTCACTTTGCGGTATCAGCTTGCCGGTCTTGTTGGCCAGGTAGAACAATATTGCACCGGATTCGAAAACACTCACCGGCTCACCTTTGACGTTATGATCTACAATTGCCGGCATTTTTGCGTTGGGGCTGATCGCAAGAAAATCATCTTTGAACTGATCTCCTGCACCGATTTCTACGGGTATGGTGTTGTATTCCAGTGCCAGTTCTTCCAGTGCAATGGAGACTTTCCAGCCGTTTGGCGTCGGCCAGTAGTAAAGATCAATCATTCGATTTCCCATGACAATAGATGGCGTTTTCCTGCATGAGCTGCTGCAGCTCCGCAGCACTGTAACCTGCGTCCTTTAACACCACCTCAGTGTGCTCGCCCAATAACGGTGCAGGACGTGGCTCAGTGAACGGTGCCGAAGAAAACACCGCCGGCTGCCGTGCCTGGCGCAATTCTCCGGCCTGTGGATGCGGGTAGCTGAGCAGCGTTTGATTGGCTTCAATTTGTGGATGGCGAATCATTTCTTTACGGGTTAATACAGGTGCACAGGGAACATCCTGCTGTTCCAGCCTGGCTATTGCATCCCCGCTTTTGAAGTTGAGCAGTGCCTCTTGTGTGAGACGGGTTCGGGCATCTTTGTTTTCTTCTCTCAGTGCTGCCGTTTTGAATCGTTCATCGGTAAGGAAATCGGGACGATCAAGCGCAGCGGATACACCGCGCCAGTCTTTATCTGCCACTACCGCAACACTGATGTAACCATCAATGGTTTCATAAACCAGATCAATGTATGACTGAGCGGTTTCATGTTCGAGTTCATCGCCAACGAACGTGTGCCCGCCCATATCCGAGCTCCACAGAAAGAAGGCGACGGTATCGAGCATTGACACTTTAATGTGTTGGCCCTTGCCGGTTTTCAGGGTGGAGTACAGCGCTGAGGTTATTGCCTGCGATGTCTGAATAGCGGTGACTTTATCCGGTACGATGGTCCTCACCAGCCGTGGACGTGCATCGTCCGACCCGGCCTGCACCGTAGTCAGCCCGGACACTGCCTGAATCAGCGGATCGAAAACCGGTTTCTGCGCGTACGGCCCCTCGAAACCAAAACCACATACAGACACATAGATTAGTCCGGGCGTTACTGCTCGCAGAGCCTCTTCGCCAACACCGATACGTTCCGCAACACCCGGTCGAAAATTTTGAATAAACACATCAGCACTCGCTACTACCTTTTTGAGTGCTTCAAGCCCCGCCGGTTTTTTCAGATCGATGACGACAGAACGTTTATTGCGATTATTGTTTAAAAAAGAAGCTGAAAACCCGCCACGGCGAGTGGCAACGCGCCTGGAGTGATCACCGTGCGGGGACTCCACTTTTATTACATCCGCCCCCTGGTCGGCCAGCATCATGGTAGCCAGCGGACCGGAAATCATTGAGGTAAGATCGACTACCCTGACGCCTTCGAGCGGGCCTGCCATAGTATATTGCCTGTGAATAGCACCGACCCGAAACCGGCCGATAATAAAAAGTGAGTGCGGCAATTAGAACATGCACCACAAAGCCGCTCAATAGCCGCAAACGCGTTAGCCCCTTTCACTCTCGACAAAGGGTACACAATAAAAAATAGACTATTGTTGTGCCCGTCATTACTGCCATCTGTCTTTGCTGCAATCTGCGATTGCTGCCTGCAGCACCGGAGCGTCGTAAAGCACTACGCGCGGTGCGCTATGCAACTCAGACTCACCGGCTGCGCAAATGCAGCCCTAAAATGACACAAAGTTATTCGGTATTGCGCTTGTAGTAGTGCACTTCCCGGTTCACACTAGTCGGCTGTCGATCTTTCAGCTCCTCTCACTCTGGTTCACAATGCCTAAACCTACCGGCCTCAACGCCTTTGCGCCGTTCGGCTCACCGATATTCAGGTCATTGTGGCTGGCAACATTGTTGTCGAATCTGGGCAGTCTTGTGCAAGCGGTGGCCGCCGGCTGGACAATGACAACGCTCACCAGCTCCGAACAGATGGTGGCACTCGTCACCGCTTCGACAACGCTGCCGATTATGGCGCTGTCTCTGCTGGCAGGCGTACTTGCCGATAACTACGACCGCAGACGTATTATGCTGGTGGCGCAAGTACTGATGCTGACGGTGTCGGTCGGACTGACACTGGCAACCTGGCTGGGCATGCTCACCCCTTGGATGCTGCTCACGTTTACATTTTTAATCGGCTGTGGTGCAGCGTTGCACAACCCGTCGTGGCAGGCATCAATCGGAGATATTGTTCCAAGAGAACAAGTCCCCGCCGCCGTCATGGCCAACAGTATGTCATTTAATTTGATGCGCAGCATCGGCCCTGCGCTCGGCGGTTTTATCATTGTGATCGCAGGGGCAGCCGCAGCCTTTGCATTTAATTCCATCAGTTACGTTGCCCTGATTCTGGTACTGCTGCTATGGAAGAGACCACCACTGGACAACACACTGCCCAGAGAACCTTTTACTCAGGCGGCGACCGCCGGCATTCGCTATGTGGGACTCTCACCCAATCTGCTGCGAATTATTCTGCGCGGGTTTATGTTCGGCCTGACTGCTGTATCGGTATTGGCGCTCTTGCCACTGGTAGCCAAAGATCTGTTGTCAGGCAGCGCTTCTACTTACGGCATTTTACTGGGTTGCTTCGGTGTGGGGGCGGTGATCGGCGCACTAACCAATGCCAGTACGCGCGCCAGATTCAATACCGAAACCATTGTCCGGGGTGCTTTTGTCTTTATGGCACTGGGCATTTTGTTGTTGTCTACAGGCCACAGCAAGAGTTTGTCCGGACTTGCACTGTTACTTTGCGGTGCGTGCTGGATGACAACTAATTCTTTATTAAACGTGTCACTGCAGCTTTCAACACCCAGGTGGGTAGTCGGGCGCGCACTTTCGTTTTATATGATGAGTAACGCCTTTGGCATGGTCGCAGGCAGCTGGCTCTGGGGGCTGCTCGCTGAATCACAGGGGCTGCAACTGGCACTGGTGGCCTCAGCTGCTGCCTTAATCGTCGGCGCACTGATCGGGTACAAATTGCCGCTTCCCGAATATGACCGACTCAACCTTGAACCGTTAAACGAATTTATCGAACCGACTCTGGCCGTTCAATTAAAGCAGCGCACCGGCCCGATCATGATCACGGTTGAGTTTGATATTGCAGAAGAGGACATACCGGTATTTCACCGCGCCATGGCGCAGCAAAGAAGGGTTCGTATCAGAGACGGTGCAAGACGCTGGTCTTTGCTGCGGGATCTGGAGCAGCCGAATATCTGGACAGAAAAATACTACGTCGCCACCTGGGTTGAGTACATCAGGCACAATCAACGCAGTACAATTTCTGATTCGGGCATTTCAGCCGAACTCTATGCACTGCACAGGGGAACAGAACCACCGAAAATCAGACGCCTGCTTGACCGGCAGACCCTGTAACTCATAGTAACGTCTGCACAGCGTATGTGCGGGTTGCGTCACCCGCTACTGCAGCCATTGAATTGAACTGAACTGAACTGAACTGAACTGCCTAGAAGAGTGCGCTGCTTTGACGGACATTAACAGGTTTCAGCAGTGGCCGACTGTTGCCGATGGCATAGCAGGCGAATCCAAAAAACGCCAGAACACACCCGACAATCGGGGCTATCGCGGCATAAAGCAGATAGGCTGCGACATGCACGAACACAATGCCGGCAAGAATCAGCGAGAAATGGAGCCCGAAATTTATACGGGCAAGCAGATAGAAGAACGCGGTATACATCCGTCCCAAGTTATACTATTTCATGCTTCACATCTGTGCTGTTGTTTACGTTAACGGCACAAAGACAGTTACCACAAAGCCATACTGCCGCCACGGCCCTGCCTCAAAAGCACAATGCTTTAAGCCAGCGTTATTCACCGCAAATATTTTAATTTACAAACGCATAGCGCATGTATGTCAACAACAGCATCAAAAATCCGGCTTTGCAATTTTAAAGAATCGGTTAATTAGCTCGTCGACACCCACACCGCCGGAATCATTGGTGAGCAATACCAACAATGAATCAGTTTGAGTGTTTCTGATCATATAGGTATTAAAACCAACCCAGGCGCCGTCGTGTTCCATGATGTGTGGTTTATCTTTATACAACTGCCACCCGAAGCCGTAGTACGACAGCTTTCCATCAGAAAGTACTGCCGGTTTGAATGCTTCCTGCAGCGCTGACAGCGGCAATACCCGCCCTTCTGTTAACGCATTGTGCCAGGTAAGCAGGTCACGAACCGAAGAATAAACAGCACCATCGCCGCTACCGCCATCCAGAAAGTTCAGATCATTTAATTCACCGGCATGCTGACCGAACACTCTGCTTTTGAATCGGCCAGGGTCAGACAACAAATTGAATACACCGGAATCTTTCATAGACAACGGAGAAAACAGTTCGGTGTCCATGAATTGCTCAAGCGATCCATTGGAAACTGCCTCTACAATTGCTGCCAGAAAAACGTACCCGGTATTGCTATAGGAAAACCGGCTACCCGGGGCAAACTCAAGCGGAGGTTTATGAGTATGATAAAGCTCCACCAGCGATTGATTGGTGAATAGATCCCCCTCCCAGACGTTATTCACCAGCGCCATGTAATCGCTCAGTCCCGATGTATGGTTGAGCAGATGCCTGACGGTAATATCGCGATAAGGAAACTTCGGCAAGTACCCGCTGACAGGTTTGTCGTACTCAAGCTTTCCCTTGTGTTGCAGCAACATCACTACAACCGCCGTAAAATGTTTCGACACAGATGCCAGGTTAAACGACGATGTCGGCAGGATTGCGCCACCGGAATGCGGGTGCAGTAAGCCCACCGCTTTCTCATACAATATTTTGCCTTTTCGCGAATACAAAAACGCACCGCTCAACTCCCCGTCTTCCGCAAGCGAATCGATCCTGGCATCCAGTACACGGTACCGTGCTACTGTGTCTTCGGCAGCAGCGCCGGAGGGCTGACTAAGCCATAGAAACGATATGAGTGTGAAAAGCAGAACAGGGACTGGTAGTTTCATCATGTGACGTGTTAAGTGCAGGCCTTTGTTTTATAAGATTGCTGACTGATCAATTTATCATGCGGTGTTGGGAATGGGTGATCAGCTACACCAAAGCGCTATCTGCACCTTTGCAGCCTCCAGCACCAACTACAGTGCTACAGCACGCGCGTTCTATAGGTACGGCCTTTTATTCTCCTTAATTTTTCCTGCGACAGTTTTACTATCTGACGATCAACCGCAACAAACGAGCGGGTGTTAAGAATTTTGATCTTACCTACCTGACTCCCATCAACACCTCCCTCCCCGGTCAACGCACCGAGAATGTCTCCGGGACGCAGTTTTTGCTTCTTGCCCGCATTGACTTCAAGTGTCAGTGTTCGGGCTTTCAACGGGACCTTACCAGGCGGGTGACCCGATGGCGCCGGCTTGCGCTTCAGTGTATAGCCAAGCATTTTTTCAAGCTGCTCTACCCGGTATTTGTCAGCATCATCGATGAGCGTTATCACAGCCCCGGACTCACCCGCACGTCCGGTGCGACCGGATCGGTGAATGTGCACCTCCATGTCTTTCGATAATTCATAGTTCACCACCAGATCGAGTTTTTCTATATCGATACCCCGGGCTGCTACATCTGTTGCCACCATGATCACAGCACTTCGGTTAACAAAACGAATCAAATTGCGATCGCGGTCTTTCTGCTCAAGGTCACCGTGCAGAGAAATGACTGAGAATCCCGCGTCACCCAGACTGGTAGTGACTTCGCTTACCGCTATTTTGGTGTTGCAGAAAATCAGTACGCTCTCGGCACTATTAACCAACAACAATGCCTGTAATGCCTCCAGCCGGTGCCGGGCATTTTCAACGCGATAAAAGTGTTGCTCAATAACTGCGGGCGCATGCTCGGTGTCCACACTGATCATTGCGGGCTCCTGCATCACCCGCGAGGCAATCGACTGTATCTCATCCGGGTAGGTGGCACTCAGCAACAGTGTTTGTCTCTTAGCGGGAAGTGCGTCGACAATGCGCTCTATGGCATCCTGAAAGCCCATTTGCAGCATTCTGTCTGCCTCATCAAGCACCAGTGTCCCAACCAGTTCCAGCTTCAGCGAACCACGACGCAGGTGGTCCTCTACCCGCCCCGGTGTACCGACCACAATGTGAACGCCCTTTTCCAGTGAGGTAATCTGAGCACGGGTGGATGAACCACCGGTCAGCGTCAGGACTTTCACGTTTCCGGTAGTGCGGGCCAGTCGCCGAATCACCTCTGCGATTTGATCTGCCAGTTCTCGGGTCGGACAAAGCACGAGTGTTTGCGGCAGATATTGGGACACGTGCAGCTTTGCCAGAGCGACAAGACCGAATGACACGGTTTTACCGGACCCGGTTTTAGCTTTTGCGATGATATCGTGCCCGGTCAGCGCCAGCGGTAACACCTGTGCCTGGACCGGTGTCATCGCGTCATATCCGATTGCGCTGAGGCAGCTCAGCAGCGTTTCGGGCAGATCAAGGTCGGTAAATTTTTGTGGGTTCAAAACGCTTCCGCGGAGGGTATTAATATCCGCAACAGAAGGTTTGCGGCAGAATCGGGACTGGTAGCGAGCGGATTTAACACGCACGGATCCAGACGGAACGGCCGTATTCTACCTGAACGAGTCCATCGACACTTTTAATTGCGACAGCCACTTCTAATGCAACAACCACCGCTCCTTCAAACACCCACCGGTAATCAGGGGGTCAGGCAGCCGGACAAAACTGAACCGCGCTGTCCACACCCGAAGCAGAATCCCGCCCTCGTAGCGACCATGGCCGCAACTTCTCTATGGCTGCGATTGTTTGCCCGTATGCCCGCACAGATAACGAGGGGCGAATAGAAAAAGCCCGCTACTGCACTCTTCGACCCCGAATAACGTTTGCGACTATGCCATTATGAAATTCGATAATCCTGAGAAATGATCCTGCCGGTGGAATATAGTAATAGCGATCTACGTTTACATACTTTCCACCAACGCGAACCAAACCCACGTATTCTTTATCCGCAGGCTCGCCACAATATCTCCTCACTTCAAACGCTGAGTCACCGGGAAGGACAAGACTACCGCTCTGACAGCGATAGGCATGCACCTGACCCGATACGAATAATGACAGGGTAATTACCGCTAGCCGGACAGTGAGTATGTTCATGAATTTCGACGAGTTGGGCCTTCTCACAGTTAAGTAAACTTTCACTGTAAATAAGCTGAACAACCGGCCCGGTTTAGCACCCTGCGGATCAGATATTTACCCGGCAGGCACAGCAAACAGGACATTCAGATTCATAGCATCGGGTTCGCCGGTTTTTTTCGAACCGACAGTTGTTTTTTACCGTAACAATACGGTAGCCTTACCCGGCATTCGGCCTCCGTCCGAATTGAATCAACTTATTGCGATGCAGGGAAGCCAGTACATCCCACGACAGCGGCGTAGTAGCGTACCAGAAAAGTCCGGCACCGAGCCTTCAGGGATGAAAACAGACTATGTTCACCGTCATTGAACGAAAAATAAGACGCTATAAGAGTAAGCACCCCTACAAACACGAACTGTTGTTTCTGCTACTCGAGGGTGCCCTCGCTGCGAGCAGGTTACTTATCATTGTTGCACTCTGCTTTGTCGGCTACCTGGTCTTCGAAAAAGCGATCAATTCTCCCACCGCCTCAACCCCTGATAAGCCGGCAAATGATTTGTCGATGACTGCAGCTGACTCTGCCACCAGCAACACCGGTGAGCCGGGTAACGCTATTGCAAAGCAAGTTCCGATTGAATCTACAAGCGCTGTTACCCCGGAACCCGGCCTGCCGGTAAAGCCCGATAACACCGGGGCGTCGCCGGCGATAGCGCAGGAGACTGCCGACGCTCCCCGGCCCTCCACTGCAGATCGCAACAACACGCCGACAGACACACCAGCATCACTCGCCAGTAATGCATTGGCTAAGCCTGCCGACGCGCAAACAACTCAACAAAACAGGCAAGTCACTGATACAACGTTTGACACCGATACCACAACTGAAAAACCGGAAAGGCCTGTGGCAGGAACCTCTGCGAAGGTGACGGGCAAACGGCAGGGCGCTTCATGGATTATGAGCCTTCCCTCTGAGGAGTACATTATTCAATTCGCGTCTACACCAGACGAACAAGCCATCATCGAGTTCTCGCAGCTCAATCTACAACAGGATGCAGTTATCTATCCTTTTCGACGAACACCGAGCGGCAGACCGGTATTTGGCATTGCACATATGGCCACTTATCTGTCTCTTGAATCTGCACAACAAGCTATTGAAGAATTACCGCTCTATCTTCAACAGAGCGACCCCTGGATCAGGCCGGTTAATACTATTCAGAATGCTATCGTCAATTTGGAACTGCAGTAATCACCGGGTATTTTACGGCAAATTAACCTGCCTACCTGGGCACTCTTAAACTACTGGGAGTAGACTGCCTGGCGTTTCTCAAAGCGATGATCGTAACGCCAAGTAAAGTCAGACAACCACCGGTTACAATTTTCAGCGTGAATACATCGTCCATCAGTACAATACTGTAGCCAATAGCAAACAACGTTGACAGCGTAATAAACGGCGCAACACTGTTTACTTCGTATCGCTGAAGCAGGTAGTACAGCGAGCCATGTCCGATGATAGTCGCGCCTATGGCGGAATACACCGGCGTCCAGTAATCGCTCAGGGTCAGCGCTGAAAAAGTCGTGGCATCCGGAGACTCGATAATCACACTCAGTAGCGTCAGCACTATCGTTGACACCAGTGCTATCCACGCCTGCAAATTGAAGACGCCCACCCCTTTTAAGCGACGCATCAGTATGGCAGCAATCGCCATGAACAGTGCTGCCACAGTCGCTGCAGCCATTGCCAGCAGGTGTTCAGCCCCCATCGGCTCAAAACTGATCACCACCACGCCGAGAAATGACATGGTAATAGCAAAAATACGGATGAAGCCTATCCGCTCGCGCAAAAAAATGATTGCCAGAATGGTTGAAAAGGGCACGGTTAACTGAGCGGCAATTGCGAGTGACGAGATGTTATCTCCGAGATACAGCGCGTAGAACATAATCGAATAATGGCCGGCACCCAGACACAGGCCGATCTGCATAATCAGTGACATCTGCCCTTTGACCAGCCGCAGCCACGGAAACAACAATAACAGCACCACCGCAAAGCGAATGGCACTGAACAACAAGGGCCCGAACTGTTCTGTACCGATTTTGCCGGCCAGAAAATTAAACCCCCACAGCGCATTAACAAAAACCAACAAGGCCAGATGAATAGAGGTCAAGGTAGAGCGCCCGGTTGGTGAACTTTCAGGAGAGTGGTCTGCGCGATAATAACAGCGACGCAATAATGGAACACGTTTTCAATAATAAATTCGCTATGCGCTGCGAGTCGCGGTCAATCCGTCGGTTGCACACAACAGCCCCGGAAGTTTCCAGGCTTTCCTCTGCTTTTTACGTGTTTTACCGTCAGAGCTACCGCCACAGGCAAGTTACATTGCTTCGCCTCCCGCGCTCTGCTACGGTTGCGACATCGTCGCTCTGTGGTGCAGTGTCACTATGCGCTAACACTGCCGGTGCGGGGCTACTGTGGAGTCGACTATTATCCGCGGCCCAACCCTCGATAACATAACGGGACTGAACGTATGAGATACCATAATTTTTCTTTTGCACTATTAACAGCGTTTGCCGTTCTGCAAACCACAGCACAGGCTGAAGTCAAAGTCGGACTGGTCACCGATGTAGGCCGGGTTAACGATCGCAGTTTTAACCAGTCGGCCTGGCAGGGAGTAACCGAGGCATGCGAACAACTCGGTGCTGAAGAAGGTAAAGACTGCAAGTATATTGAAACACGTGATGCCAAAGACTATGCAGATAACATTGATCAGTTTATAGAAGCCGGTTTTGATGTTGTCGTGTCTGTGGGTTTTGCACTGGGAGAGGCAACCGCCAGCGCTGCCGCAGAAAACCCGGAAACTTTTTTTATCGGTGTGGATCAGTTTCAAGGCGCACCGCTACCGAATCTGGCCGGCCTTATTTTCAACGAAGACCGCTCTGGTTTTCTGGCAGGCGCACTGGCAGCCAACCTGACTGAGTCGGGCACTATTGCATCGGTTCTGGGCACAGACCTGGTGCCACCGGTAGTCGCTTTCGGGGAGGGCTTTATCGCCGGTGCCAAGTACATCAAGCCAGACATCAATGTAATTACCACCTACCACCCCGGTGAGATTTCACAGGCATTCACCGATCCTGAGTGGGGTGCAGCAACCACTAAGCAAGCTATCGACAAAGGCGCGGATGTAATTTTCGGCGCAGGCGGCATCACCGGTAACGGCGCTTTACAGGAAGTGGCGGCTAACGAAGGTCTCTTCTGCATTGGTGTGGATACCGATCAATGGCTGACACTGCCCGCCGCGCACCCCTGCCTGGTTTCCAGTGCCATGAAACTGATTACACCCGGCGTGATTGATCTGATTAAAACCTTCAGCGACGGCACGATGACCAGCGGTAATTATTTCGGTGGCTCAGCACTCGCACCTTTCCACGACTTTGATGATCAGGTACCTGCCGAGGTTAAAACGCAACTGGCGGAAATCAAAACCGGTCTTGAAGACGGATCTATAAAAACCGGTTACGGACAATAGCACCCGATGCACTGCATCTGAGCAGATCAGATGCAGTGCATGCCGGCTGCGGCATAAGACTCAACACCCCGCCGGCATCACTGCAGTAATTTTTTTCAGAGCATTATCGTTTATTACGTTCACCTGAAGTCAGTTATGCTCCACACCCATGCCTGAATCAATTAAACGCATTGCCCGTGCAGTCAGCTCTGCGCTGTTAGTGCCGATAATGGCACTCATTGTGGCATTTGCACTGGGTGCAGTCGTCATGACGCTGTTCGGTGATGATCCGGTCGCAGCCTATCAGGGCCTGTATGATGGCGCATTTGGCAGCGCTAAAGCCTGGGCTCGCACACTGTTAAAAACAACACCACTCATTCTTACCGGGCTGGCAGTGGCGGTAGCGTTCAAAGCCGGTTTGTTTAACATCGGTGCTGCCGGGCAGTTTATTATCGGCACAGTGTGTTCGGTGGCAGTCGGCATTCATTTCGAAGGAACACCATTACTGATTCATCTGCCGGCAGCGCTGTTAGCCGGTATAGCCGGCGGCATGATTTGGGGTGCCATACCGGGCCTGCTGAAAGTCTACACCGGTGCACATGAGGTGATTACCACCATCATGATGAATTACATTGCCTCACTGTTTGCCGGCTGGACAGTCTATGCCGGTGGCCGTCAGGGGCAGTCGCCCGGCCCTCTGTGGGACCCCACTGCTCGTGCAATTTCGGAAACTCCCGATGTACTCACCAGCGCGCAGTTACCACTGATGGGCAATCCGCGGCTCGATCTTCACCTGGGAATAATCATCGCACCACTGGCGGCCCTGCTGATCTGGTGGCTGATCTATCGCACGACATTCGGTTTCGAAGTGCGCACTGTCGGCCGCAACGCCGATGCTGCACGTTATGCAGGTATGTATCCGCGACGCACGACTGTGATGGCAATGGCATTGGCCGGCGGACTCGCCGGCTTGGCGGGTGCCATTGAAACCCTGGGGCTGAATCATAAGTTTGCCCCCGAGTTCGGTGGCAGTGTCGGCTTTGAGGGCATCACCGTTGCGCTGCTTGCGCAAACGCACCCGCTGGGGGTTGTTTTTGCCGCCTTTCTACTTGGCTCTTTAGAGGCAGGCGCGAGCCGCATGCAGTTTGAGTCAGGTGTATCAGCCGATATTATCGATGTGATTCAGGCACTGGTGCTGATCTTTGTTGCGGCACCGTTGATTATTCGGTCTCTGTGGCCGGGTAAACGCAGCTCCCTGGCTGCCGGCACAAAGACGCAGTGATGACGATACCCGCGCAATACATTACCCGTTTATCGCCGCAAGAAAGCCAACTTAATGCTGCTTGCCTGTCTACCTGCAGGCTGCCACGAAACATTCATACACCTGCATGCAGGCTTCATTCATGAACCGGATGCGCAGACGATCTTCACTGCTCACACTACTGGCGATTGCCTTTGTCGTCACCGCCATCTGGGTAAACACCACCAGCTTTGCTGAAGGTTCATGGCAGGCTCAATGGCTGCCGCTGTTCTTTGGTGTCAGCGCTTTGAACTTTATGCTCAGAGCTGCAGTGCCGCTGATACTCGGCGCGTTATGCGGCATTCTTTGCGAACGCTCCGGCATTGTTAATATTGGTATCGAAGGCATGATGCTGACCGGTGCCTTTGCAGGCTTTGTCGCAAAGGTGGCCACTAACCACTGGCCCCTGTATGCCAGCTTGTCAGTGTCGGTGGTCGCAGCAATGGCCGCCGGTGGACTGATGGGGTTACTACATGCGTTGTTCTCGATTCGCTTTCGTATGGATCAAATTATTTCGGGTACGGTACTGATTATCCTGGCTATGGGACTGACTGCTTATCTGTATGATCGCGATGCAGTCGCACAGGGAAAGTTCACCGCAGTCGCCATTCCTTTTTTGTCTGATATTCCTGTGATCGGTGAGGTTCTGTTTACTAATCCACCGATCACCTATATTGCCCTTATTCTTGTGGCTGTTGTGCATGTTGCCTTGTTTCATACGCGCTGGGGATTGCGAACCCGTGCAGTGGGCGAACACCCGGGAGCAGCAGATACGATGGGGGTAAATGTCAACGCCTATCGTTACATGAATACGATAATCGGTGGCATGCTGGCGGGTCTTGCCGGCGGATTTCTAGTACTGGAGGCAGTCGGTCAGTTTCAGGAGGGCATGACAGCAGGACGTGGCTTTATTTCTCTGGCTGCTGTTATTTTCGGCAACTGGACACCATTCGGCGCGATGACCGCCTCAATGTTGTTTGGCTATACACAGGCACTGCAAAACGAGTTACTGCTGGCGGGCGTCGCCGGCATTCCACGCCAGTTTGTCAGCATGATTCCCTATGTAGTGACGATTATTGCGGTGGCAGGGTTAGTCGGACGCGTACGACCACCGGCAGCCAGCGGTAAAGTCTACAACAAGGACGGGCAGCAGTGACAACAAGACCTCACAGCCTCGCCACCGCATTCGCAATCCACCCGTCATACTGCA
>JAHDHK010000002.1:31605-33414 GCA_020631335.1 Chromatiales bacterium | reverse complement strand
TCAGGGAGGCACTGATGACACCGGTGCTGGACATACGCGGCGTCAGTAAATATTACCCGGGCGTCATTGCCAACGAAGACATCGATCTTACTCTGCACAAAGGCGAAATCCTTGCACTGCTGGGTGAAAACGGTGCAGGTAAGTCGACACTGATGAACATTGTCTACGGTTTGCAGCAGCCAGATACCGGCAACATATACATTAATGGAAAAGTCGTGTCGCTGGCGTCACCGCGCGATGCGATTGCGCACGGAATCGGCATGGTACATCAGCACTTTCAACTGGTACCAGATATAAGCGTCACCGAAAATATTATGCTGGGTGCTGAAAGCATTCGTCATGGACTACTCGATCGAAAAAAAGCAGCACAACGCATTAAAGAGTTGTCTCAACGCTACGGACTTGATGTTGACCCTGCTGCAATCATTGAAGATCTGTCGGTAGGTGAACGGCAACGCGTAGAGATAGTGAAAACTTTATATCGTGATGCAGAAATTCTGATTCTAGATGAACCGAGTGCCGTGTTGACACCACAGGAAGTAGACGGACTTTTCTCGATCATGCAACGCCTGCGTGAGCTGGGTAAATCAATGATATTCATTACCCACAAACTTAAAGAGGTGATGCACATCGCCGACCGCATTACGGTGCTTCGCAACGGACGCGTTGCCGGCAACGCACAGCCGGTCACTACCAGCGAAAAATCACTTGCCACTTTAATGGTTGGCCGCGAAGTAGATCTGACGTTCGAGCCTGCTGCCAACGTCAGCGGCAACCTTATACTCAATGCACAGAATGTATCCGCACTGGATGATACCGGGCATCTTGCAGTTGACAGCGTCAGCCTGCAGGTTTGTGCCGGAGAAATTGTCGGTATTGCCGGTGTGCAGGGCAACGGTCAGAGCGAACTGGTCGAGGTGTTAACCGGTCTGCGTCGCAGCCACAGCGGTACTGTTGAAATAGACGGCACAGACCTTACCCACCAGTCACCACGCGAATTTACAGAACGCGGTGAAAGTTGTCATATCCCTGAAGATCGTCACTTACATGCGATGGTCGCGGACTACAGTGTTGCGGATAACCTGGTACTCAACACGTACCGCAACGCGCCATTTTCTCACAACGGGGTAGTTAATCGCCCGGCTATCCGGGCGCAGGCAGACAGTCTGGTACAGGCTTTTGATGTACGCACTCCCGACATTAATACCCCGTCGGGCAGCCTGTCGGGAGGCAATCAACAAAAGATGGTGGTCGCACGCGAATTCAGCCGCCCGTCAAAACTGCTGATCGCCGCCCAGCCTACCCGCGGTATCGATGTCGGCTCTATTGAGTTTATTCATCGTCGCATCGTGGCAAAGCGCGACGAAGGGGTTGCCGTATTACTCATCAGCGCAGAGCTTGACGAAGTGTTGTCTTTATCAGACCGGATACTCGTTATGTATAAGGGTCGGATTGTCGCTGAGGTAGTACGTGAAGAGGCGACACGGGAACAACTGGGTTTGTATATGGCAGGGGCAAAATAGGCGTGCCCGGCCTCCACCGATACCAACGGGTAAAAACCGGTAGCGACACTTAACCCGGATTATTTATAAGGCAACAAGTAAATATCAGCAAAGTGCTTTTTATACAGTTCCAAACTACTTATTGAGCACTTTTTTCACAATAGCAGTGTGCCTATTCGACAACGGAACAAAATCTCGCATCACATCGCGGCCCATCCTCCCCGGCACGTGACGGCCCAGGTGTCTGTGACGATTGGCCGAGCGGTTTAGCAACCCGGTGATCCTTCAGAAAGTCTGTGAACACCGC
>JAHDHK010000002.1:0-31595 GCA_020631335.1 Chromatiales bacterium | reverse complement strand
CGCATTCTCACGAATAATCCAGGATAACGGGTAGTTGATATTCTCCACTTATTTGGCGCTCAATCATTTTGGCTTTATCATCAGACCAGCGCCGGGTGCGCATACCAACAGACCATGCATCCTGCCAGGCGAATTCCGACAAACTTTTAGAGATTACCCGAGGCCCAATGGATATTACGCTCTACCACTCACCCGGTGCATGTTCGATGGCCACCTACATATCGCTGCTTGAGGCTGGTGCCGAATTTGATGTAAATATCATCAGCCTGAAAACCAATGACCAGTCGTCCCCGCAATATGCGGCAATCAACCCGAAGAAAAAGGTTCCTTTTTTGGTTGTCGATGGAAACGGTCTCAGCGAAAACATCGCCATGCAAGCCTGGATTGCTGAAACCTGGCCCGAAGCCAAACTGATGCCCTCGGATAACTGGGATCAGAAAAAAGCACTTTCACACATGGGGTGGTTTGGCGCAGGTATTCACCAGCACATCACGCGTCACTTCAAACCGGTAAAATTCTGCGCCAATACCGACGCCCATGACGATATGAAAGCCAAGGCCAAGGCAATGTATATGGAACAACTGGCACTGGTAGATGCAGAACTGACAAATAAAACCTGGTTTTTTGACCATTACACGGTATGTGATTCTTATTTCTTCTGGATATATAACCGTGGCGAAGGTGAGGGATGGGACCTGAGCGGCTTTGAGCATTGCACTGCGCACAATGCCCGCATGCGCGAACGTCAAAGCGTACAAAAGGTGCTTGCACATAAAGCCGGTTAAACAGGTGGTTAATGCGGCAGGCTGAGAAAGATAATAGCAACGCGTTAGCATTAGGGGCCGGTAATCGGCGGTGGTTTACGACGCTTGCCTGTTAACGCATTGCCAACAATGGCCACCAGCAATACCGCCCCGCCAAGCAGCGTATTGAGCGTGGCAGTCTCCCCTAAAAACAACCAGACCCACAGCGGACCGAGCAGTACTTCTGCCAATGACAGCAGGGTAAGCTCGGCCGCAGGCAGGCTTTTGGATCCCAGGGTATAAAGGATCAATCCGGCGCCCACCTGAAAGACGCCCATGCCCATCGCGATGCTGCCATCACGAGGTGACAGCACCAGAGAAAGCCCCAGGGACTGGCAGGTCACAAAGGTGACAACAATGGCAAACAGCCCGGACAAAAAAATCGAAGGCAACATTTCTCCGGATTTTCCCCACCGCAGAGCAACCGTGAACACTGCAAAGCCAAAAGCCGACCCCAGTGCGGCAAGGCTGCCTTTGAGGGCAACCCCGCCGGACTTATCGGCAACCATGATGGCAATACCCGCGATAGCCACCACAATCGCAACCCAGGTAGCGCCGCGCACGGATTCACGAAGCACGATCCATCCGAGCACCGCCGCCATAAAGGGGGCGGTGGCAAACAACAACATGGCATTTGCTACAGACGTTGCCTGGATGGCGTAAATCCCCCCGGCATAGGCAGCCACTAGCGCCAGGCCGGCAATCACCGCAGGAATACCCACACGTCGGATTTGGGTAAAAGGACTCTCACCGGAGCGCATTCGTATCACGATGTACAAAAACACGGAGAGACTGATTGAGCGGTAAAACAGGATCTGCCACACCACAGCGTCTTCAATTAAGCGTATGCCCAGCCCGACGGTTGACCAGAGTACGCCCGCAATAAACACAAACAGTACACCATGGGCGTGACCATGTGCCGCACCGGCAGGAGGTACCTTGGAGGTCACCATAGATTTACTCACTCAGTCAGGAGCGCAAGGTTAGCGACTGGCTAAATACTTTGGTCGCTTATTCGCGACATAAATCAATTAAGCGAATAATTGAATATCTGCTCCCTGCGGGTCAATCACGCGGGCCGGCGTGATCTGTAAACCAGTATTTCCGGCAGCGGGCCCGGCCTTCCGCCCGGCTCGTAAACGATGTAAATCCGGTCATATTCTATGCGGCTTGTCATTGTTTTGAGGGTTATCAACCCACATACTCATCGGAAGTGAAAATGTTGTCACCGGCACTATTCACCTGTAGCGTCACGCCGCAATTCACTGCTCCCTGGCAACCGGCAATACGCTATGGACAGTTAAATTGACTAGTCTTCACCGCTAAATGCTTTCCGCAATCTCGACTTAATGAAAACACCCAAAAGACTCAAACCACTGATTGAAGACGGTATTATCGATAGCGTACTGTCGCGCCTGATGAGTGGTAAGGAAGCAGATGTATTCACAGTACAGGTAGGTCACGAAGTACGCTGTGCCAAGGTTTACAAGGAGGCCCACAAGCGCAGTTTCAAAAAAGCAGCTGAATATCAGGAGGGTCGAAAGGTACGCAACAGCCGCCGGGCACGAGCAATGGAGAAGGGCTCAAAATTCGGCCGTGATCAACAGGAAGAAGTCTGGCAAAGCGCAGAGGTCGATGCTCTTTACCGTTTGTCTGCGGCAGGCGTCAGAGTGCCGGAACCTTTTGGCGTGTTTGACGGCGTACTGGTCATGGAGCTGATCACTGATGCCGACGGCCAGCCCGCACCTCGCCTGAACAACGTTTTACTGGAGGCAGATGAAGCCCGCGATCACTATGCCAAAATGATTCGCAACGTGGTACGAATGTTATGTGCCGGGCTTATCCACGGGGACTTATCCGAGTTTAACGTGCTGGTCGATGCCGAGGGACCAGTGATCATAGACCTGCCACAGGTTATAGATGCAGCGGCCAACAATAACGCCGAGCGGCTGCTTGAGCGGGATATTCGCAACATCACTGAGTACTATGGCCAGTACGCACCCGAGTTATTGTCCGGCCGCTACCATCGCGAAATATGGAGCTTGTTCAAAGATGGAGAGCTCGAACCCGATTCAACACTCAGCGGTGAATTTGCAGAATCGTTGCATGACGCGGATGTCGATGGCGTGCTGGAAGAAATCAACGCCGTCAGAGAAGAGGAAATGGCACGGCAGGAAAGAATGAAGGACGACGATAACCCTAAACACAGGTAGCCATTTGGCTAATCCGGCTATTTGTTTCAAAACCTGACAGAATGTACAACACTATTTTGTCAGGCCTGAGCGCGTTAATTATCCCGTCAAAACGCTCGCTTAATAAGGTTCGACTGCGCTTTTCGGGAAAGCTGGCGTTACCGCTCAGCGCCATGCTTATCACTCATTTTTAAATCCCTGCCTGCGAATACCGCACAGGTCTCTGTGCGTGTCAGCGCAACTTAAACTGATAAACATAATTGCAACTGCAGAGCAGCCCAGCAATTTCTGTGAATAACCACCTCAACCACCTGCACATCCCTGTGTGTTAACAAAGAGCGCGTACACAGAAGTACTGGCAGCCATAAACAA
The DNA here is from genome assembly GCA_020631335.1 of Chromatiales bacterium. Lineage (GTDB taxonomy): Bacteria > Pseudomonadota > Gammaproteobacteria > Granulosicoccales > Granulosicoccaceae. The sequence goes on along the minus strand of JAHDHK010000002.1, from coordinate 28,228 downwards.
TCGATTGCGATGCAACCCGCCAAAGCATACGTTGGCACAACGTTCGGGCAGATCTATACGCCCGATTAACCGGCCCTCGGGGTTAAAGACATGCACACCGTCGAGCCCGTGTTCACCCATACCCCATCCACACCACAAATTTCCGTCGATGTCGACTCTGAACCCGTCAGGCGTGCCCTTCGGGCCTGCATCGATCACGACTCTCTGACCGGATAAGCCGCCATCCGTGCCAACGTCGAAAGCCAGTATCTTGCGCGGTTCACCCCGGGATTGAACGACATATAAAATGGACTCATCCGGTGAAAAAGCCAGACCATTTGGCTGGTTAATGCCCGAAGCCATTAATTCGATGTGACCATTAGCATCAACGCGATAAACATTGGCTTCCAGCTGCGGTGATTTTTTTTCACCCTCGTAGTAGCCGAGAATACCGAACACCGGATCGGTGAACCAGATTGAGCCGTCGGAGTGACAAACCACATCGTTAGGGGAATTCAGCGGTTTGCCGCCAAACTGATCGGCGACCACTTCAATAGTGCCATCATATTGCGTGCGCACTACGCGGCGGTTCAAGTGCTGGCAGGTGACTAGTCGGCCCTGTCTGTCACGCGTATTGCCGTTACTGTTGTCAGACGGCTGCCGGTAAATTTGGGTGGCACCGGACTGCTCGTCCCACCGGTACATGGCGTTACCCGGAACATCACTCCAGATCAAAGTCCGCGCATCACCGATCCATACCGGTCCTTCACACCATCTGAACCCGGTTGCGATTCGATCAACTTTGGCCAGCGGCAGCATATATTGTTTAAAGGACGGATCAACTGCCACAATTGATGGATCAGGATATCGCTGACTGGGGGCCCATTCGCTACTCACAATAAAGTACTCTCTTTGGTTAATTAATAATTGTAATGGTTAACCACGCAGCTGAAAATATGTTACCGCAAGGTTTCTGTTGCTACCGTATGAAGATATCTATTCCCGGTAGAAAACACGTGCGAAATAAAAACGCTGCAATGTCGTATCAGGCGTATATACAACGTTGATACTAAAACAGATGAACACATCATCAATAGTTTTTTGGTGTCATCGTAGCCGGCTGTTGTTTCGATTCTGAAGATGCCGTTAACAATAAATGTATCGATACAGCAGAAGAATCTGGTTATCACTACAACAATATACGGGGATAACGACCCGGGTTAATACAATCCATCACACCACACAGCCACAAAGGCGACCAGGCCTTTGCCGGTACACAATGCAGATGAATCCTGTCAGCTAGTCAGCATGGGGATCCTGATCCGGCAGTGAATCTCTGAGTTGCGGCATGGACTTCCAGGCGGGCTTTTCACCCACGCCCGATTCATCGGGCAGATAGACAGAGGCATTGTTTTCTGACAGATCAGGTATGTAGCGCGGGCAGTTCGGAAATATCTCTTCGGCTTCCAGATTCACTGTGAGCTTGCCGGTGTTTTGATCGGTATTTCCGAGCGTGCAAGGACCATTGACGCGCAATCGTTTCGGCTCTGCGCCAAACTGAATAAACAACAGGCCTGCGCGGGACGACTTTAGAATATTGCCAAGACTTCGATACATCGAGTTTCCATCGTAGTCGCTCCACTGCAACGAGCGGGGTCCGGTTACCCGCACAAACCCTTTGTGTCCTCCTTTAAACGAGCAGTCAACACTATCGCCATAAGCAGTTGCCAGAAAGAAAAACTCCGACTGATCAATAAACAGGATATCTTCCGCCCTGAAAGATTCGATGCGTCGATGCTTTTCCAGTGCATCGGCTACACGCCTGCCATCAAAACGATCCTGCAATTCACGATGACCACTGTGAAACATACTCTTACGCTGGCTGGACATAGCGGGTTCAAGTCGGTGGGGATTTATAGCTACGTTAGCAGGTTTTAGATAAAGATGCAGACAGCCTGCAGTAACATAGGATGATTATCAGGTGACAGATGCGACCAGCACACGTGACTGTACATGATCGATAAAAGCAGTACCGCTACGTATTAACAGACACACCGGTCGCTACAACCGGGAGCCGCATTTATATCCAAAAACAACTGCGCTCAATAATCCATTGCCCGACAGATACCCGGCATCGCCGCTCCCTGACACCCCGCAAGCTGCACCGCCACCGGCAAACAGATTTTCAAACACACCCTGCTCTGCACACACTACCCGACCGGTCACATCAACTTCCAGTCCGCCCTGAGTATGAAAAAGGGCACCGGTTACCCGAACGGCGTAGAAAGGTGGCTGCAGCGAAGGCCCGGTAAAGTGTCGTCCAAACTCATCGACACCATCCTGCGGCAACTGCTTTATTGTTTGAGCCAGGTGTCGCGCCGGTAGCCCGAACCGCCCGGCTAACTCTGCAAGGGATTCAGCCACCACCACTGCACCTGCAGACTCTGCCATTTTAAAGTCCTCAAACTGGCGCGCTATTCTGGCAATGCGTTCATCCAGAATAGTCACTGCGATTCCGTCAGGCTGGCCCATCACCGCACGGGCTGCTTCGGAATACCCCTGTGTTTCATCCCAGAACCGTTCCGCATTGCTGTTCACCTGTATGCCACCTTCCATAATGACAGCCCAGGTAATTAAAATGCCATGCGGGTGTGCCACATTGCCATGTCCCTGATAGGCACCAAGTTGCTTAACTGATGCCCCCATCTGCTCGCCCCATTTTACTGCCTCTCCCTGATTGCCGGAGTGTCCGAACCATACTGCCTGACTGATCCCGGGCATATAGCGATCAACCATGCGGCGGTTGCCACCGAAACCGTTGCAGGCAAGTATGAGTCTGTCACAGCCTATGGTTTCAATGCTGTTATCAACCGTGTTGGTCACAGTTACACCATAGACGGTTTTACCTTCGTGGTGCAAAACAGTGGCACGCCGTTGACAGATGATGTCTACACCCGCTTTTTCACAGGCAGTACGCAGAGCGTTGATCAGTTCTGCACCTGAACGTGATGGTAAACCGTGCATACGACGTCGGCTGTGACCGGGGTAGTCGAAGTCTTCTACCACTGAGAAAGGCAGCCAATAGCGACTCATCAGCCACTCGATGACGTCAGCTGATCCGTCGGTCAGCGCCCTGACAATCTCAGGGTCGTTTTCATTATTGGCTTTTTTTTGTATGTCTGCTGCAAAAAGCGCTGATGTGTCTTGTATTCCTGCGGCTGCCTGCAGCGAAGTGCCCGCCGCGGGTATCAACCCTGCAGATAGTGAAGTTGAACCGGCAGGGATGGCATCAGCTTCAATGACGAGGACTTGCTGATGGTTTTCTGTTGCTGCAAGCGCGGCTACCAGACCACAGGCACCTGCACCGACGATCAGAGTTTCGACTTGTATGTCAAAGCCGTTACCGGGTGGAGGTGCTGTGACAGGATCGGTCACCTGGGTTCCTTGTTTTTTCTTCTTGTATCACGGTTGATAACTGTACATGCGTTAAGAAGGTTGCATACGGACGGGCTTGCTGAGGTGTCGACATTTCCTCGCAAACAAAAGTGTGAGTGTCGCTGCTTTGTGTAATGCCGTAAAAGAACGCCGGCAAACCACGTTCAGTTGTCAGCGTATTTTTTTCCTTCATCTAACATTTTTTTTGTGCCAATGGTTTCATTCAAGCCATTGAAATCGAACATTCTATCTTTAAACGGAACGGTAGAACCATGCGCGTGCAGGCTTTGGTAGTAGGCTTTCGCGGTATGTGCGAGTGCACGAACAATACCGCCGGGGAATATCACAATGGAGAAACCCAGGCGTTCAAGTTTTGTGGCATCACTCATCGGAGTGGATCCACCTTCTACCATGTTGGCAAGCAGCGGTACCCTGGCGGCAAAACGGCTGCCGATTTCTTCCAGCTGCTCTGCAGATTGTGGCGCTTCAATGAAAAGTACATCGGCACCGGCGGCAATATATGCTTCTGCCCGATCGGTAGCCGCTTCAAAGCCTTCTACCGCAATGGCATCGGTGCGGGCGATTAACAAAGTGTCGTCGCTGCTGCGTGCATCTGCCATGGCTTTAATCTTTCCACACATTTCACTGGTGCTCACAAGACTTTTATCACTCAGGTGGCCACAGCGTTTGGGGTGGCTTTGATCTTCGAGCTGCAATGCGGAAGCACCGGCACGCTCATACTGCCGCATGGTACGCTGCGCGTTCAGTGCATTCCCAAAACCCGCGTCTGCATCGATAATGACGGGCGTAGATACGCGATCGGCGATTAATGCCATTGTATCGGCCATTTCCGAGACCGATGTCAAACCGATGTCCGGTCGACCGAGGCGTGTGTACGAAACTGCAGCACCACTCAGGTAGAGCGCTTCAAACCCTGCCTCTGCGGCTATGTTTGCGGTCAGCGCATCATAGACACCCGGTGCGATGACAATGCGATTTTGTTTCAGTCTGTCAAGCAGCGTGCTCATGCGCTTAACCAGTTGAGCACTTCGCTGCAGCTCTGCTGCTGCGTCACCGTGGCGAGTGATAATAGTGTTGCTTCATGAACTTTTGAATCGAAGGCGGCACAGCCGTCTGTAAGCATAAGCGTTTCTATGTTGCGTAAATGAGCATCACGCATTGTGCTGGCGACTCCCCCGTTAGTAACGATACCGCCAACAATCAGATGCTGTACACCGACGGCACGCATAATATATTCAAGCCGTGTTTGATAAAACGCCGAATAGGCGACTTTTTCGATGGTGTAGTCGGCCGGAGCCAGCGTATCAACCAGGTTGTGGCCAAAACTGCCGGGAGTGAAATCTCCCTTACCTAGAAACGGCCGCAGTGCTTTTAAATGCGGGGCAATCAGCGGTTCACCGTCCGGCTGTGGCACCAGAGTAAACTGCGCAGAAAAGTAATGACCACCACGATTTCTCAGCGCCGTGACGATCGGTGCGATACGCGCCGGCAGCACCGCGATGTTGTCGCTTCCCTGACCAGCACGGCCATAGGCACCTTGCGGGTGTAGAAAATCATTTTGCAAATCTATCGTCAGCAAGCCGGTAGTGTTCACGTCCCAGTCTTGAAAGTCACTCATGAAATAATTCACTCATTGTTCGGTCTGCTTCACGCCTGCTCGATGATGGTGTTGCCAAAATCATCAACACGCCCGTGGTATCCAGGCTCAATCAATAGCGTGGTATCGGCTTGCTCCAGTATTGCAGGACCCTGTATCACAGTACCTGCCGGCAGGCTCAGTCGATTGTAGATCGACGTGTCATGCCACCTGTCCGTAAAGTGCACACGACGCAGTTCAGGTGGTTCTGCACGGGTGTTTTCGTCCGGTGCCAGCGTAGACAGATCAAACTTCGGTCGGATACCGGTTACTGTGCTGCGAAGGTTGATCACGCGCTTTACACCGTTAGGCAGCAACCGGGATTGGTTCAGTGGCTGTACTTGATTATTGTGTACGTCTACCAGCAAAGGGACTGGCACTGTATGTGTCTGACCAATGTACGCCATATCAAGTTCAAAGCCGGTTTCTATCTGTTTGAATCTTGTGTTTGCCGCACTTAACACTGTATTGCCCTGATCGACATGTTGTTGCATGAAACCGGTGAGTTCATCGAGTTTTATACCATCGAGCACCGCATTAATGGTTTGCACAAAGTCTTGCCGCATGTCTGCGATAACGCAACCCATGGCACTGGTGACCCCGGGGTAACGCGGCACGATCGCACCTGCTATTCCAACCTCCGATAACATTGCACACACATGCAGCCCGCCACCGCCACCGAATGGCATGAGCGCAAATTGCTTGGGATCGAAACCGCGTTCAATACTGACCAGACGTATCGCCCCGGCCATGCGCGAGTTAGCGACTCGCAGTATCGCTTCAGCAGCGGCTTCAGTGCTTAAACCCAGTGGCTTTCCTACGTGTTTATCGATTGCGTTCGCAGCAGACTGTTTATCAAGGGCACCACCATCACCTTCCTTGACACTGCCAATCGGCTTATCCGGATTAATACGTCCTAATACAATATTGGCATCGGTCACGGTCGGGCGATCATTGCCCAGTCCATAGGCCACCGGACCCGGATTTGAACCGGCACTTTCAGGACCGATATTTAAAAAGCCACCGTTATCTACCCAGGCAATTGATCCGCCTCCGGCACCGATAGTAGTAATTTCTATCATGGGTGTGCGCACGACCATGCCGAAATCAATGGAGGTTTGTGCGCTAAGCATGGATTTACCGGCTGCGATTAATGACACATCAAAGCTGGTGCCACCGACATCACCGGTAATGATGTTGTCGTAACCCGCCGCACCTGCAATGTAGCCTGCTGCAATAACACCCGCTGCAGGACCGGACAGCGCGGTGCGAACAGGTAAACGGCATGCGGTATCTACCGCCATCACTCCGCCGTTCGACTGCACAATCATAAACTCGCCGTTAAAACCACCAGCGGTCAGTGCGTTTTCAAGTCGATGGAAGTATCCGGAGACTTCAGGTTGCAGATAGGCATTTAATGCCGTTGTGGAGAAGCGCTCGAACTCACGAATTTCGGGAAGTATTTCTGATGACACTGCCACATGCGCGTTGGGCCATAGCGCTCGTACGAGTTGTGCCGCCTGTGCCTCATTGGCGGGATTGGCATAGGCGTTGGCAAACAATATGGCGACAGATTCACACCCCTGCGACAGCAATTGTTTTACTGCATCTTTAACGCAGTCCATATTGACCGATGTTCTGATCGTGCCATCGGCAAGTGTGCGTTCGGGTACTTCTATCCGGCACTGTCGATCGACTACCGGTTCAAAGTTGCCACGCAACCCCCAGGTATGCGGTCGGTCACGGCGACGCATCTCCAGCACATCTCTCAGGCCCTGAGTCGTAATGACACCGGTTTTAGCCCCTTTGCGCTCCAGTAGCGCATTGGTACCGGCAGTGGTGCCATGCACTACTGCGGTAAGCAAAGACAGTTCACTTACCTGTTGTTGTAAACCGTTTAAAAAACCACCGGACTGATCAGGCCGGGTAGTTGCGACTTTGGCTACCTTTGCCATACCGGTGGTTTCGTCAAGCACGAATACATCGGTAAACGTGCCGCCGACGTCTACGCCTGCTATGGAGCCGGTCTGTGATTGTGCAGTGTTTTTTTGCACGGATTCACTCATGATTTTTCCCGGCGCCAAGCATTGCCATACAACGCATCTGCACGCTGCCCGGTAACCAGACCACGTGCAACATCACGCGCAATTCGCTGCGCACTGCGCCTGGCGGTGTTTCCATACCCGCCCCCGCCTGGCGTTTCGAGCTTTACCGATTCGCCCTGTTTGAGTTTGATGCCTCGCATTTTCGACACCATAGGCGGATGCTTCCACTCGCCATTGTTCTCGTAGCTGAATACATTCATTGCAGCCTCCTGCCCTCCGGCAATGCCACCGGGTGCGAACTTGCCTCGTTCACCGAACAGAAAAGCCTCTGCACCGTTTTCTTCCAGCACTTCAATTTCATAGACTGCCCCCATGCCGCCGCGGTATTCACCTGCACCGTCGCTATCGGGTCGCAACGCCCATTGTTTAAACATAACCGGATAAGCAGACTCTAGTATTTCCATGGGCGGAATAGTCGCGGTGGATATCGGTGCGTTGCCATGATTAAGTCCGTCGCCATCACAGCAGGCACCATGTCCGCCACCGTAGAAACTAAACATCACCCACGGACGACCATCACTGCGTTTACCGGCAATGGATAATGCGTTGATGGTGCCATAGGCATTGGCAACGGCAAGTTCGGGAGAGGCTTGTGCAGCGGCGCAGAAGATCGCATCAATCATTCGCAATATGGTTTCTGTATACCCCCCGGTGGGTGCAGGAAATTCGGCCGATAACAAAGATTTTTCAGGCACTCTCACTTTAACCGGTCGCATCACGCCGGCATTGGCGGGCAGATTGGGAAACAGATGTTTTAATGCCACGTATGCGGTAGCTATGGTGGTTGGCAGCGAGATATTCACCGGACCTGCACACTGTGGCGCAGAGCCTTCAAAGTCGATAATCAGCTCATCACTATTTATTTCAAGCGCCACTTTTATGTCGAGCGGCTCGTCTTCGATACCATCGTTATCGAGATAGTCTGTTGCGCTGTAGCGTCCATCGGGCAGCGCGCTGAGCTCGGCACGCATGAGTGCCTCTGCCCGGTCTCCCAGTGCATTCAGTGCTGTTTTAACTGTACCGCTGCCATAGACATCTAACAGTTCATCCATACGGCTAACGCCAAGATCAAGCGCACTGAGCTGACCGTTCAAATCACCCTGTGCCGATTGTGGCAGACGCGTATTACGCAGCAGTATATCGATGATGTCCTGATTTATTCGACCTGCTGTAGCGAGCTTTACCGGTGGCAGCACCAGTGCTTCCTGAAACACATCGGTGGCAGCGGGGTTGTAGTTGCCGGGCACCGCACCACCGACATCATGCCAGTGGCCAACGGATGCGAGATAACAGAACAACTCACCCTGGTAGAAATAGGGACGCACCAGCCGCATGTCTGACAGATGTGTGCCGCCGATGTGTGCATCGTTGAATATATAGATGTCGCCATCCTGCAGATCACCATCAGCTTCGGCTTTATCGATCACGGCTTTAACCCCCAGTGCCATGACACCCACAAAGATCGGCAAGCCGGACTTACCCTGTACCAGCGTATCACCGGTGGTCGCGTGGTAGAGCCCATGACTCGCATCATGGGCTTCAGCGATGATCGGGTTAAATGCCGCACGAAACAGGGTGGCATCCATTTCATCGGCAATTTGTTCCATACGACCTGCCAGCACCGCCAGCGTGATCGGATCGACTTCGGTATCAGTCTTCATGCGCTTTGACCACTGACTGATTGAGTCTCGGCAATATCGTTCCATACTTCCTGCTTAGTGATTTTTCCGTTCACCAGCTCAAAACGATCAATAAAACGAATCCCGCTGAAGGCGCTACCGTCGAGCCATTCCCCCGATAAGGTACCACGACAGTAGACAATGGATTCATCACCGGCAGATTGCATTGCTTCGATGCCATCTATCGTTTTTTCGATTCGTTTATAGCGTGTCTCTGACCATTCGAGCAGCTGTGCAAACTGATGCATCACCGCAGCGGCAGGAAAGAACATAACAAAGTCATCCGCTATCAATTCGCGCGCGCTTTCAAGATTACGATTGCCGAGGTGCTGTAAAAATGTCTCGACAATGGCACACGGGTCGGCCAGTGCCGGCGCCGGCGTGCGACTGGTGCGCCCGCGATAATAATTGTCAGCCGGCATCTCATGAATCATGACAGTCACCAGTTCGGGGGATGCAGGTACCACCAGACGGGTTGCGTCAGTCAGCGCCTCACCCAGCCTTCGTTTATCGTCTGCGGAGTAGCCCTCCAGCAGATGCACTTCGATAACCGGCATCCAGTCCCTCCCGATCTTCGGATCGCAGTTGAGATTAGCCAAAATGAGACCGGCACTTGTATCATAGATAATACCGGTTTATGGTTATGCACATGCTACATCGGCTTTGGGGAAGGAGACAACCCTGCAGCCATCGATAACAACGATCGATAAACAGGCGGGCGGAAACAACAGGTGGAAAGCAGCAGGACAACGCTACCCGAGGGTGCCAAGGCCCAGCGCGTCTATCTTGCTTTGCGCGAAGATATCGTCAATCTCACTTACCCGCCGGGACAGACACTGCCCGGTGAGCAGAAGCTTGCCAAAACGTTTGCCGTCTCAAGGGTCACAGTACGACGAGCCCTTGAAGCCTTGTGTGCCGACGGACTGGTTGAAAAGCAGGCAAGCATTGGCACGGTAGTTAAAGCACTACAAAGTAACGATAACCGCGTGGCAATGGACTTCAGCACGCTGATGCCGCAGGTAGCCGAGATGGGCCGCAGCACCACTGCACAATTATTATCCTTTACTTATGACACGGCGCCGGAACACGTAGCAACTGCACTCCGGCTTGAAAACAATGCGCGCGTACAAATTGCTACCCGCGTGCGATCCGCCGACGATCAGCCGTTTTCACACCTCACCACTTACGTACCGGAATCCATTGCCTGCAACTACAGCGAACAGGATCTGGCCACCACTGCGCTGTTTGAGCTGCTGGAAAGAAGCGGTGTTGAAATAGAAAACGCCCGGCAATCGGTATCGGCAACACTGGCGAGCCCCTCTGTGGCTGAGGCGTTGAATATCGCGGTTGGCGCTGCGGTGCTTTCACTGCAGAGAGTTGTGTATGACAGCCGCGGTGCGGGGGTTGAGTTTCTAGCAGCACGCTATCGACCTGATCTATTTCGACTGGATATGACGCTATCCAGAGTCAAGAGCGGCAGCACACGCTATTGGGAACCTTCCATTACGCCCAACCGCGAAAACAACCGGACGGGCAATAGCGTGCGACGACGAGCATGAGTGCCACACTGCTCGACAAGTTATGGGATTCGCATGAAATATTACAGCGTGAAGACGGCACTTCACTGTTGTGGGTAGACAGACACTTTGTGCATGAAGGCTCACACCACGCGTTTGCCAAACTGGCACAGCGCGGTGAATCAGTCGCCCATCCGGAACTGACATTTGCGATTACTGATCACTATGTACCGACACGCAACCGGCTGAGCTTAGCCGATGCGACCATAGCAAGAATGATTAAAACACTTGCAGACAACGCAACGCTGCACGGTATAGAGCTGATCGGTCTCAATGATCCACGACAGGGCATCGTGCATGTGGTCGGACCGGAACTGGGACTTACCCTGCCCGGCCTGTTGATCAACTGCGGTGACAGCCACACCTCCACACATGGCGCTTTCGGCGCACTGGGGTTTGGCATTGGCGCCACCGAAGTCGCTCATGTTTTATCGACACAGACACTGTGGCAGAAAAAGCCCAAATCCATGCAGCTGTTGTTTGAAGGTGAATTAGCCGCCGGCGTCAGCGCGAAGGATGTGGCCCTTTACTGGATAGCACAGCTGGGCAACGGTGCCGCCGCCGGGCACGCTATTGAATACAGCGGACAGGCCGTTACGACGATGTCGATGGAAGCCCGAATGACGCTATGCAATCTTTCGATAGAAGGTGGTGCACGCTTCGGATTAGTCGCCCCCGATCAGACAACCTTTGAGTACCTGCACAACAGAACTTATTCACCGGCTGATATAAGTGCTGCAACGAATGACTGGCTGCATCTATGCAGTGACAGCGATTCGACCTTTGATAAAAAAGTACGTTTTGATGCATCGTCTATTGCGCCAGTGGTCACCTGGGGCATCAGCCCGGCACAGTCAATTGCCGTGAATGACAACATTCCCGACCCCGACTCTATGGAACCGTCCACTGCGCAGGCCACGCGAACCGCGCTTGATTATATGGGCCTGACAGCGGGCCAGTCTCTGGAAGGGCTTGAAATAGACCAGGTCTTTCTAGGCTCCTGCACCAACGGCAGGCTGGAAGATATTCGTGCTGCTGCTTCGGTACTTAAAGGAAAGCGTGCAAAAATACCCGGGCTGGTATCACCCGGCTCTACAGCAATTAAAAAGCTGGCAGAGCAGGAAGGGCTGGATAAAATATTCATTGATGCCGGACTTAACTGGGAAGAGTCGGGCTGCTCGCTTTGCGTCGGTATGAATGGCGACAGTGTCGCATCCGGTAAACGCTGTGCTTCGACCACCAACCGGAATTTCCGGGGCCGACAGGGGCCTGGTGCCCGTACACATCTGATGTCTCCGGCGATGGTTGCTGCAGCCGCACTGCACGGGAAAATTGTTGATGTTCGGGCGATGTCGCTGAACGCGGAGATGCGACCATGAGCGGCTGGAGCAAGCATCACGGTGTCGCGGTTCATCTGCCGCTGGACAACATCGATACCGATCAGATTATACCCGCGCGATTTATGTCTCAGCCCCGGATCGATGGTTACCAGGACTTCCTGTTTTATGATCTCAGGCGTGATAACAACGGTGAGTGGTCAGCAGACTTTCCGGTAAATCGTACACCTGACGCAAGCATATTGTTGTGCACCGAAAACTTCGGTATCGGATCTTCCAGAGAGGCCGCAGCCTATGCGCTGGTTGATGCGAACTTTAAAGTGGTTGTAGCACTTAGCTTTGGAGACATCTTCTCAGCCAACGCCGTGAATAACGGCTTGTTACCGGCAACTGTGGATGAACGCAATCACGGGATTTTCCGGGACGCTATAAACAACTCAAACGGTGATTGTATTGTTGATCTGGAACGGTGCACACTGACCTGTTGCGAACACACTATCGATTTCACTATTGACGAAGCGTGGCGCACCAAACTGATCAACGGATGGGACGATATCGATCTGACGCTTTCACATGCCGGTGCGATCTCGGCATTCGGCACAAGCCGTCGACAACAGTTTTCCTGGGCATGGCCCGGACACACATGATTACATCAATCATGGTTTACCAGTTGAGTATTCAGCGGTTCCAATACTCATACCAACTTTCAATGGGAGAGAGTCAATGAAAAAAAATCTGTTACTGAGCATACTGGCAGGATCGGTGCTGATGGCAGGCGCCGTCCAGGCTGAGGACAAAATCAGTGCAGTACATGCGTTTCCTGAAACACTGATCTACACCAAGAGCTTTCTAAGCTTTGTTGATAAAGTGAATGAAGCAGGCAAAGGTGTCGTTCAGATTGATGTACGTGGCGGACCGGAAGCGATTGGTATGTTTCAGCAACCTGATGCTGTTCGCGATGGCATTGTCGATATGGTGTACACACCGGGCAGCTTTTACGGTGGCACAGTGCCCGAAAAAGACGCGATGGTCGCCTCAAACCTGACTGCAGTCGAAACGCGCGCGAACGGCGGAACCGAGCTGATGGATCAGGTTCATCAGGAAAAGATGGGGGTTAAATACCTCGGCTGGTTTGACAGTGGCGTGTGTTACAACCTGTGGACCAGAAACGAGCCTGCGTTTGACGATCAGGGCAACCTGGAAGTGGACGGGCTTAAACTGCGTGGCAACGCAGTCTACAATGCCTTTTTCACCAACTACCTGAAGGCTCAGGTCATCGATCTGCCTACCGGAGAGGTGTACTCTGCATTGCAGCGTGGTGTAGTAGATGCAACCGGCTGGACACAAATCGGCCTGATCGATCTGAAATGGAATGAGTTTCTGAACTATCGTATTGAACCGTGCTTCTTCTCTACTGACCTGGGTGTGATTGTCAACCTCGATAAATGGAACAGCTTGTCCGATGAATCAAAAAAGATCATTCAGGATGTGGCCATTCAACACGAAGCAGACAGCGTCAGCGCACTCAAGGGCAAGCGTGATGAAGATTTTGCCGCTCTTGAAGCTGCCGGTATGAAGGTCGTTTCTCTGGAAGGCGAAGCAAAGGCAAACTACCTGGCCGCTGCACGTGAAAAAACATGGGAGCGCATGAAAGGTTTAATGGCAGACAGCCCTCAGGGTGACGGAAACTATGACAAGCTGATCGGGCTTTTCTACGATCCGGCTGCCGATAAGTAAAGCCGTCTGCTGCCATGCAAGTTATTGTAAGGGTGTATAACTTTATGTTGTATGCCATGGCTGTCATCGCCGGTGCTACGTTATTATGGCTGATGGTATCAACGATACTGTCTGTCGCCATGCGCAACGCCGGTATCCAGCCCTTTGCATGGCTGTTTACCTCCGCCGAGTATGGTCTGTTGTATATGACCATGCTCGGCGCCCCCTGGCTGGTCAGAGAAAAGGGCCATGTTCACATAGAACTGGTAACCGCCATATTACCCTCAACTATCAGAGAAATAGTCAGTCGACTGGTGGCACTACTTTGTGTACTGGTCTGTGCGGTACTGGCTTACAAGGGCTTTGAGCTTTGTCTGTCCAACATTCAGCGCAACGACTTTGACGTACGCGCATATTACTTTCCGAAATGGCTGTTAACAGTCGCCTTTCCGTTAAGCTTCGGTTTTATGGTGGTTGAATTTTCACGCTTTGTATTCGGCCGCGAATTACTGCACAGCGGTGTGGCGGGAATACACGAATAATGGAATGGTATGAAGCCTTAGGTCTGCTGCTTGGCACCATTGTCCTGTTGATGGCAATCGGCATGCCGGTGGCACTGGCATTTCTGGCAGCCAACATTGCCGGCGCGTGGATATTCATGGGCGGCGAACGCGGTGTCATGCTGCTGCTGAACAACGGTTTCGGTGCTTTAACCAAATATGCACTGGTTCCTATTCCGCTTTTCCTTTTGATGGGAGAAATATTTTTTCATACCGGCCTTGGCGCACGAATGTTCAATGCCATAGATCGACTACTTGGCCGGCTACCCGGGCGACTGAGCTATGTCACAGTGCTCGGCGGTACTGCATTTTCCACGCTTTCAGGCTCTTCTATGGGTTCAACTGCCCTACTCGGCTCTCTGATGGTGCCGGAGATGAACCACCGCGGATACAAAAAGCATATGAGCATCGGGCCGATTCTGGGCACCGGTGGGCTGGCTATCATTATCCCGCCATCAGCGCTGGCGGTGCTGCTGGCCACACTGGCTCAAATTGACGTGGCAGCACTCTTGATCGCCGGTATCATTCCGGGGTTACTGCTTGCCACGTTTTATATCGCCACCATTACCTTACAGACGCGCCTGGACCCGTCTGCAGCGCCCGCTTATGAAGTAGAGGTCATGTCTGCGGGTAAAAAAATACAGCTTCTTATCACCGATGTGGTGCCGATGATCGGTGTGATGGTGTTGATTATTGTACTGATGATAAAGGGCATTGTGACGCCATCAGAAGCCGCTGCCTTCGGCGCACTGGGTGTACTGATACTGGCAGTGGTTTATCGCTGCCTGACGTTAGATGCCATGAAGAAGTCGCTGACCGGTGCACTGCGTGTGACATTAATGGCGTATCTCATTGTTTTTGGCTCGGCAACGTTCAGTCAGCTGCTGGCTTTTTCCGGCGCTTCACGCGGTCTGGTTACCTGGGCCACCGGCTTTGATCTTGAACCGTTTGCAATGCTTGCGGTGATGTTTGCAGTGCTGCTGTTACTGGGTATGTTTATGGAGCAGATATCTATGATGCTGCTGACCGTTCCTATCTTCTTTCCACTGGCACAGACGCTCGGTTTTGATCTTGTCTGGTTTGGGCTGATTATGCTGCTGGCGCTGGAAATCAGCTTTACAACGCCGCCATTTGGCCTGCTGCTGTTTGTGATGAAAGGCGTATCGCCACCCGATACCACTATGCGGGATATATACAGTGCCGCTATTCCCTTTATTATCTGTTCACTGCTGCTGGTGTTTCTGCTGGCAATGTTTCCATCACTGGCATTATGGCTACCGGGCCTGAACTAGACCAACAACGGTCGATCTGATGAACAGGTGCAGGTGATGCGTAGCCGTATGCCGCTACCTGGATTCAAAAATTTCTTCGACGTCTTCGGTCTTTTTCTGTTCTGCTCTTTTATTCAGCAGGTTTATCGGATCTACCCCTGACCATAGCGGGGTAAAAGCCATCATGCTGGCAAACAAGGTACCCCCGCGCAGTAACCAGGCAACGATCCCTGCTGTGGCACTGAATGACACACCGAGGAACGCTTCATTGGTCAGCTTTATTCGACGATCTGACTCAGACTCCGCCTGTTTCAAACTGGATTCGAGGTTCAAGAGCCCCTGAAGAAATATAGGATTGGATATGCCAACCGTCTTGTCCTCCCAGGTAATCTCCAGCTCCAGCGCCTGCGCTATTACCGGTGAAATTGAACTCACAAGGGATGGATCCGCTACTTTCTGATGCCATTCCACCCCGGGCTCTTCCCGCACTACATTCACCAGATCATCCAGTGTGTGCGGCGTATCCAGAGTGACCACTGGCACTACACGAGTCTCTGTATTTTCCGTTTGTTCAGGCTCACGGTGCTGATCAAACGGGGAAATTCCAAACGCTATGAAACTGGATGCAGTGGGTGATTCCTGCGGATCGGGGGCAACTTCCTGAACGGCGGGTTCTTCTTCCTCCTGTGCTTCAGCGGATTGCTCCCTTGCAGACGAGACGTTACTTTCGGGCTCGCTGACCACGTACTCTTCGACAATACTGGTATTGAGCGCAGCGACAGGCGGCTCGATCGTTATTTGCACCGTGGCAATAGTGGATATGCCGTCTACATTGATTACCCGGTACGTGAAATCATCGCTCAGATGCCACGATCCATCATGCTGGTAGCTAAAAGTGTTATCACCGAGCAATTCAAGTACCCCATGCTCGGGCAGGCGCTCTATTTGTATCGTCATAGTTGGATCCGCGCCATGATCACCACCCAGTGCCATCCGACCGGAGTCAAGCGCATCGACGGCGGACGAATCGAATGACCCGGCAAACGCTATTGTAAAGCTCTCATCATTTACTTCCGGCGCACTATCCAGCACTTCATTAATCACCAGAGACAAGGTGCCCACTGCAGCGGCACCCGGATTGTCGATGTTGTCTGCCAGGGAAAGCACTACCTGATCACTGTCTGTTTCGGAACCATTGTGCCGGTAGCTGACCAGCCCGGCCATGATATCTGACAAAGTGAACGTCTCCCCTGCCTGCAGAGAAACACCGGATAAGCGAAACTCTCCGTTAGCCGGGCCATTAGTCACGGAAAATACCAGCTCTGCAGGTTGCAGGACGTCAGCATCAAAGCCACTCAGCACAGACGGGTCAATCAGCGCCTGCGCGCCCTCATCCAGCGTGAGCACCTGACTGACGATAACAGGTAAGTCATTCACTGAGGACACATCGAGAATGATGGTGTTACTGGTAACAGACAGATCAGCGCCTGTTGATTCGACACCGGCATTGTCTCGAACTTTGAATTCAAATGACGTATAAGCCAGACCAAAATCATCGGCTTCAGGATGATAGCTAAACTGCCCTGCATTCAGCGCACTGACCTCAACTGTCTGCCCTGTGGCTATGTCGGTGCCATTGAGTTTCAGGACTCCTTTATGCGGTAGTTTGCCGATTACAATCGAATGCAGTTCATTGTTGTCTACTGGATCGGCAAACCCGAAGTCCGGTACTGAAAACGTATATATTGAATCTTCCGGCAGGGACAACCTGTTATCTTCTGCCTGAGGCGGATCGTTAACAGTGACCACTTGAATCAAACGAGTGATGGTGTTTGACGACAATTCACTATCGGTCACGGAAATATTGATTTGCCGATCAACTACAGCCGGATCGTCACTGACATTCTGATACTGAACAGTGCGTAGCAGCGCCTGATAGGCACTGGCCGTATCGGCACCACTGAATGTCAATATACCGGTTGACTGATCCCAGACACCAGAAATAGTCGCAGATTCTGCATGGATTAACACATCTTCTGCCGGGAAATAGTTATTACCGAACCACACACGAGCCGACTCTATAATTGTCTCGTCTGTCACCGACAAATCCTGACTGACGGTCAGCGGCTGATCATTTTCACGGTAGATCATTGCCGCCGAATCTACCAGGTTTAGCTCGGGCGCAATATTATCGTAGATAACGTTGATTTCCCGCTGCACGACAGCAGCATTGAAATCGCCGTCACTCACCGTAAACGTCACAACCCGACTACCCGCTGTGGGCGGAAACTGCGTATTTTCATACTGAATATTGCGCAACGCCCGCTGATAGCCGGCAACTGTATCGACACCGGTCAGCGTCAGCGTGCCAAGCGTCGCATCCCATACCCCGCTGATATCTGCGGTATCAGTAAAGGTCAATCTTTCCTGATCAATCAGATAGCCACTGCTGATCGAGACTACGGCAAACTCCAGCAGGGTGTCGTCAATATCCGAAATCGTCAGTGCTTCGGATACCGTTACTGCTCCGCTGTCGCTGTTATAGTTAAGTGACTGAGCCTCGATAGAGGCAACAACCGGCGGATCATTCACTGAATCGATTAACAAGGACCTGCTGACGGTTAACGAGTCTGAATCAAAGTCACTGACGAACAGGCTGATCTCGCGTACTGAAGTATCCGGATCATCACTACTGTTTTGATAACGTATCTCCCTGATTGCTTTTTGGTAGTTCTCAATCGTGTCATCGCCGATGAGAGTCAGCGTACCGGAAGTATTGTCCCAGACGGTACTGATATCCGGAGTTTCATTGAAATAGAGCCGATCTTCAGATGCAACGTAATTGTTACTGATGCGCACTGTTGCTGATTCAAGATAAGAGTTATCTACGTCAGTAATTTCTATAGTTTCACTTATCGCCGCAGGTACGGCGTTCTCTGTATATAGGATAGTGCCGGTCTCAATTTCACTCACCACCGGTATATCGTTCACAGAGTATAAATCTATCTCACGAGTCACCAGGTCTGATCTTTCGGCAGCGTCATATACTTCAAAGCTGACACCTATCAGCGCGTCGCTAACATCTTCAGAAATATTTTCGTAAGTTACCGCACGAAGAGCACTTTGATAATTGGCAACCGTATCCACGCCTGTCAGCGTTAGAACACCGGTCGAAACATCCCAATTTCCGGTTATCGTGGCGGTGTCGGTAAATGACAGTTCGTCTTCATCATCGAAGTAGGAATCCGGCGTTACTCTAACCACCGCAGACTCGAGCATACTGTCATCGACATCACTAACAGTTATCTGTGATGAAACGGGCACCGCTCCGTCACCCTCAACGTAATAAACTTCGATCGTCTCTACAGATGAAAGTTCCGGTGCATCATTCTCGCCTGATACCAACAGAGTACGATCAGCAACATTCGATTCTGAAACACCGTCATTAACAGAGATCGAAATATTCCGGGTATTCTCAGTTGGATCCTCACTACTATTTTCATAAGTCACACTGCGAAGCAGCGACTGGTACTGAGTAAGCGTCGCAGTACCATTGAGCGACAATGTTCCGTTACCCGCATTCCAGTCACCGGTTATTCCGAAAACCGGCGAATATGACAGAGTATCTTCACCCGGCACAAAACCCGTTGTGATCCTGACAGTTGCACCGTGCAGATGAGTGTGATCAATATCAGAGATACTCAACGAAGAAGCTAAGAGAGCCGCGCCACTATTTTCTGCGTAAAGAAGAGCAGATGGCTCTACCCCGGAGACTACAGGACTATCGTTTACCGGATCCACGTTGATGGCAACTGTGTTTTTAACGTGAGCACTATCGGTTGCCAGCAGTGCAACTGACTCAGCATCCAGCACACGATTAAACAGCTGAACATCATCGACGCGGCCATTTAGAAAAAGACTCGCCCCGTTGTTTGAGCCGATGTAGGTATCACCGGCCAGTAGTGCAGAACCAGTCCCTGTGACCTGGGATACTGCAACACCATCTATATACAGTACTAATTCACCGGTGACGTTATCAAGAGTGGCAGCCAGATGACGCCAACCGGTACCGGCAATTGCATCGGTGGATGTGGCGTGAAAAAACTGACTTCCGTTATAGAAAAAAGCACTGACATTTCCACTTGTGTAGGGGTCATCTACTCTGATGCTGAACGATCCGTCACCGATTGAAATCACCTCTGAATAGCCGCTGTCAGCATCCACCCAGACCGATGCAGTAAGGCCATCAAAACCCGAAAATCCTTCTTCAATTTTTACATCTGTACCAGACACCCCGTTCAAAGCAAGCACATTACCGCGTTCGGCGTCCGGGACGATAGCGGCACTGCCTCGAAGTGTGCCGTCATAATTAGCACCCGTGCTTTTGTCTTCGGCGCTGACGTCAAACGGAAAATGGGCTTCGGTACCGGCAACCTCCACTGACATTTGTAAGGAGTCAATTCCATGGTAATCAGGCGAAGGTATATACTGCAAACCCTGCAAGGCGTTATTAATATCGGATTCCAGTCCTTCGAAAACAATTTTCGATGCGCCGGCACTGCCTTCAATCATCGTCAATCCGGTGTTACCGGCCAGTTGCAGCTGACCGTCAAATACACTAACAGAGACACGTAAACGGGCATTGCCGGTAGTACCGTCACTTACCTGAAGTGCATCAGCACCGCCAAACACAAGTGCATTGTCTTCATCTACCTCCATAGATACCGGCGCATCGATGGACAACAACGACATCGGTTGCACCAGTATGGTGGCAGTCTCCGCTGCGGTACTAAATGCAGACGTCCCCCCGCCCGGCGTTGCGCTCACCAGTGATCCGGCAGTTCCGGCAGACTGATCCCAGGCTTTAAAAGCGATTGCCGCAGTTCCGGTGTAACCTGTGTCCGGCTCGAAACGAATAAGTGAATTTTCATCCAGCAGAACAGCATTGCTAACATCAGGATCGGTGGTTATCCAGGTCACTCCACTATCAACCGAGTATTGCCAGATCCCGTTGGTGTTATCCACAGCAACCAGCGCTATCCCTTCGGCGCTGCTCGCATCCGGATCGGTAATGATGTCACTGCCGGCACTGTGAATTAGCTGAGCGACTGATGTACCGGTATTATCTGTCGAGTTTTCGAAAACGACTGTCAGCGACGGGTCGCCGGTATTGTCCAGAGACGGCGCGTCATTTTGCGGTGTTATGGACACAGTAATGGTGGAGCCGGCAATACCCGAACTACCCGCACCCTGCGAACCGGTGTTTCCATCCAGCACCAGTAACAACAGTTCAACCGAGCCAGGCGGGTTGTGCGAAGTATTTGAGTAATTTATCTGGCGAATAAAATCATTGACCAGACTGGTGGTCGGTATTTCACCAAAGGTGTCGGTGAATGAAGCGCTGATATGGCCATCTGCCTGATCCAGGCTAGCGACTACCTTTCCGTTGTAATACAGCAAACTGTCTACAACGGATAAACCGTTTATTTCTGCAAGTGTAAATACATCGTCGGTATTTTCGGTGCCATTACGGGCAATATAAAAGAGGGCACCATTGTAATTACCCAGACCACCGTTGAGTGCATCAAGCTCAGCATCAGCCACTTGCACGTCACCATCGATTAGAACGGCTGATCCATCTTCGGTAAAGACCGGGTTATTATCCAGCATGGTGATGACAGGGGCAGTGTTCGGCGGTGCTGCCAGCTCACTGATATCTGCCCCGCTCAGCGCACGGCTATAGATTCGCACATCATCTATAAGCCCTTCAAAGTCATCGGTATTGGCGCCGGTTGCACCGACAGTAAAATCGACATGACTGCTTACCTGACCCGTTAAACTTCCCGAGTCCTTCAGCACGCCATCATAATAGAGACTAAGCGTATTCGCACTCCTGACCCCGGTAATAAGATGCCAGTCGTTATCGTGCACATCCTCGACATTAACGAATGCGTGTCGCGCTTCGAGGTTGATATCTGCGTACTCATCGGTATTGAAGCTGAAGCCGTCCAGCCCACCCGTCGTTTGGCTGACCACATTAGTGGTGAATGCCGGAACCGTGTTGGATTTCATCCAGAATGATATTGTGAAATCTCCGGTACCAAATTCTAATGCTGTATTGTCGGGCACAGTAAAGCGATAGTTTGCACCTGTATCGCCGGAGAAATCGAGTGCGTAATTACCCACGGCTGCATCTGTCGACCATATACCGCTATTCGACAATGACCCTGCGTTGTTATTTATTGACGAGTCGCTACTGGTCGTACCGATGCCTTCTTCGAATTCGTAGTGTGCTACCAGATTACTGGTGATATCGAGACTATTTAGCCAGTACTGCTGAAATGACTCACTGAAAGCGATGTCAGTTTCAATGGGTCCGATGCGGTATTCTAATGTCCAGTTTCCGTCGAGATTTTCATGACCGGTAAGGTCATCGCTGGCGGCAACGTCGCACTGACAGAGCTCGGCAAATGCCTGTATAAAATCCTGACCCGACTGATGCTGTGCAAAGTTACAACCGTAAACCAGTATGTCAGCGTCAGGGCTCATATGTTCAGCCCAGCCACCGATTTCACTACTGCGAAGTTGCATGGTGTCCTGATTCAACACCGCTGAGCCCAGCGTGATTTGAGCATCAGTACCGTGCGAAATAATATGTACTGCGTCGACGGTTCCGGCTTGTTCAAGCGTACGGGTAATTAACTGCAATCCATCGCTTGCCTGATCGATCAGTATGACTTCAAGTTCAACACCGGTGCGCGCGGTTGTCAGGTCGGACAGCATGCGTTGATAATCCGGTGTAGCAGTATCGATAAACACCAGCTGCCGCGAGTCACCGGTTTCTACCTCAGTGGCAGCATCTTCCGTTTGAGTCTGTCCATCTGAGGTATCGATTGCCCCGGGAGGATTATCAGGCTGTGTTATCGGTGCAGCAGCATTTGTCTGCTGCAGGTTTTCAAACCTGAGTTGCACACCCACAGCACTCTCAATCATATTTTCAAGAGTTGAATCAATATTGGCATCGTTGCTGTGGTGAATCGTTAAGCCTTGATCATGCAGTCCGCCAGCGCTCCACTGATTCAGTAGTGATTCGTGACGAAGAATGGCAGACAGGTCCAGGTTGACCCTGCCCAGTACGATTTCGGGTTCGGACGCGATTAAATGCAGGGAGTCGAAGAATTCATTTTCGCGCAAAGCCGTGGCTATGCGCTCTATCCCATTATCCGATTCACTCAGGTACAGGATTCGAGCAGTTTCCGGCTGCTGCAGTGTGGCGGCGACCTGATGGGCGAGTCGCACATGATCTGCCAGTTGCCGACTGACGACAATTAATTCATTTGGCTGTATTGCCAGGTCGGTATTGGTTGAATTCTGAATCGTCAGAGGCGTCAGAATATCGGGCAGGCGTTCGTCGCCCTGCGGTGTTGAGGCGTCTGTAAGATCGCTGTTTGTGTCAACGAAGATGCCGGGGAGTACATCGGCAGAATACAGAATTCGAGTTTCAAGTAACTCTACGCGAGCGTGCGGCAGGCAATCACAAAGCTTTGCTCTGTCGGCTCGTTTTCGCAACTGATTAACCTGACACTATCCTGCCATTAATAATCAGTGATCGGCGGCTCAGAATTTTTCTAAACTGAGAAACAGCGCGCCAGTTAATTACAACTCTTATAGAGGCCGCCCGCACGAAGATCCGTTGTACGAAGAATCATTGAAAAATTGAATTTACGGGCAACATCACAAGCACGGGAAAAATTGACAGCGCCGGTAAGCTCCTGATATTCAACCGCAAATACCGGCTTACCCAACCGGACCATTGCACTGACCGCACCGCAGTTGCGGTAATACACACAGGACTCTGACTGCATCATATCTATGACGTCAGCTACGGACCCGATCAAAGCTTCACCATTTTTGAGTGAGAACGCCATACCCTGGCGATGGGCTTCTGCTGCAAGCCAGCGAATGTATCGCACCGCGTCAGAACGCGTAAGCCTGAAACCGGTGTTGTTTTCGTAGCCGTTAATGTTGTCGGGGTCGAGTGCATCAAAACCTTTTTCAGCACAGGCCCGTATACGCGCACGCATGACCGGCGCAATCAGATCGAGACGCCGGATATCGAGCCACCACTCCCCGGGCCAGCCCTCATACGCATTACCGATCACCTGCGGCGGGAAGCGGCTGAAATCGTCGCGCCAGTTTTCAGCACTGCCCGCACTGATGTAACACATCACCCTCGCGCCCCGGCGTTGTGCTTGCTGAATCGAGGCTATTGAGGCGGCAGAATCTACACTGTAGACATCTACCGAATCGATCAACTCAAGATCACCCTGTAACTGTAGCTGCCATCGCAGATTTTCTGACAGCTGAGGTCGCCACCAACCGGAGTCGGCAAGCGCAGCCGTGCAACACATCAACGCCGCCAGCGCCAGTAACAGACGCCAGGCGCCACACTGATGGCGATCAGGCAGAGAACAACTCCAGTATGTCGTCCGCTGCTAGCCCCTGCACCACCTGCTCTCTATTTTCGACGACCAGATCGGCCAGTTCTTTTTTGCGGCGCTGCAACTCGAGAATTTTCTCTTCTACGGTTTGCTCGGTAATCATGCGATACACAAACACCGGTTTATCCTGACCGATTCGATGTGCACGATCGATGGCCTGATTTTCCACCGCGGGGTTCCACCAGGGATCATAAAGAATCACTGTATCGGCGCGTGTCAGGTTCAGACCTGTACCACCCGCTTTCAGCGAGATAAGAAACACATCGGCATCCCCGGCCTGAAAACGGTCTACGACGTCGTCCCGGTTGCGAGTTTTACCGGTCAGTTTGACATAGCTGATTCCGGCCGCCTCAATTTGCGCCTCGATCAACGACAGCATTTCAGTGAACTGAGAGAACAACAGCACACGTCTGCCTTCTTCTACAAAGGTTGGCAGCATTTCCATCAGTGCATCGAGCTTTGCTGATTGTTTGACACTTTGCGCCTGGCTCATTTTAACCAGTCGCGGGTCGAGGCAGGTCTGACGCATACGCAGCAATGCATCAAGCACCGTGATGTGACTTTGCCCCAGACCACTTTCCGCAAGCGCACGCCGCACCCGCGCTTCCATCGACGCTCGAATGCCTTCATAGAGCACGGCCTGCTCCGGATATAGTGACACGCGTTGTACGATTTCAGTTTTAGATGGCAGTTCTGAAGCAACGGCATCTTTACTTCTGCGCAACACAAAAGGCTTGAGTCTTTTTGTCAGTGCTGCGGATGAAAGCCGGTCTGCATTTTTTTCGATGGGGGTACGAAAGGTTTTATTAAAGTGCTTCTGATCACCGAAGAAGCCGGGCATCAGAAATCGGAACTGTGACCACACTTCCCCAAGATGATTCTCAAGCGGTGTACCGGTCAGACACAACTTGTGTTCTGCCTTAACGGCACACACTGCTTTGGCCTGTTTGGTAGACGGGTTTTTAATCGCCTGGGCTTCATCGAGAATCAGATAGTGATACTGCTGCTCTCTGTGTACATCGAGATCGCGGGATAATAACGCGTACGTGGTGAGCAGGAGATCATAGTCGGCCAGATTGGTAAAGTGGTCGGTTCTTTCAATACCGTGGAGCACGGCTACCCTGAGCCCCGGCGCAAATTTCTCTGCCTCTCTGCGCCAGTTACCCATCAGGCTGGTCGGTGCAACCACCAGCGAAGGACCGGTAGCACGGCCCGATTCCTTTTCGATTAATACTGTGGCCAGCGCCTGAACGGTTTTACCCAGCCCCATATCATCGGCGAGTATGCCGCCGAGACTGAACTCGCGCAGAAACTGCAGCCAGCTCAGCCCTTCGCGCTGATAGTCTCTGAGTTCTGCCGTGAGCGATTGCGGCACGTCGACAGTCTCGATACCGTTGAAAGATTTCAGTCGCTCCAGCAGGTCGGCCAGTCGCGCCGGCACATCCCACTCAAGCTCTACTTCTCCTGCCTCCATGATGCCATCGGCAATGTCACTGATCACGGTTGCCTGAAGGTCGGAAAAGCGCAGCTTGCCGTCTTCGTGCTCATGCATTTCAACCAGTACTTCAAGCACAGGTCGAATATGTTTTATAGGAAACTCAATGAGTGTTTCTTCATCGAGCCACACCGTGGCACAGGCTTCGGGGTCATCGAGGTAACGAGGCAGTTCCGGGCCGACGCGTTCGAGAAACCCTGCCAGCACCGGAATCAGGGCAATAGTCTGACCATCGATAATAAAATTCAGGTCGAGATCAAACCAGCGGTTCTCTGCCGAGTAGTCGACATTCATCTGCCACTCACGGGAGGTGACAATCTTGAATTCAAACTCCGGTGTTCGCTCTATTATCCAGCCATCACGTTTCAGCGCAGCGAGCTTGCCGTCAATGAGGTCCTGCCACAACACCATGTCTTTCGAGGTTTTAGCATCGACCGTGAGTTGTATCGCGCCATTTAAATGAAGCCTGTTGACCCATTCCGGCAGACCCGTACCGGTCAATTCATTCATCAATGCCAGCTCACGATCAGGTACGCGGATAACGCGGACAAACTGACCGTTGTCCTGCCGGTGCAGAAATTCTTTTTGCTCGGAGATTGCCATCATGTGCGGCAGACGTGCGCCATCATAGTCGACCATGATTTCAGCAAAGCGATGGGTTCCGGCAGCGTCTTTTCGGGCACTGAGCACCACCACACCGCGCGGATCAATACCTGAAATCTGACGTATATCCAGATCGGCTGGTAGCGGCAGATCCACCGATTCGATGGATTCCACCATCAGTTCCGACACGCGTAATGCGTCTTCCCTGGCGATAGCGGGCAGTTGCGGAATACCTGCAAGAAACTTCGGCGGCACGTCGGTTTCAATGACACCGCATTTAGCCGTGGCAGGTTGTATGTACCAGGGCGGATCGGTGGGCAGAGTGACAAATTTATCTTTGCTGCCGACGAGTTCTATTTCAAGCTGCCGGTAATCGTTCGCAACGGTGTTCCAGTTCGCACTCACCGGCAAGTTGGGTCCAAATGCCAGAGGCTCCCGATCGAATGCCTCGTAGTAACACGAACCGGTTTCCACCATCCAGCGAAAAACCATGTAGCCGTGTTCGCCACTCAAGTTCAGTCCGCCCGGGCTGTCTTTCAGTCCGATCAGCGCGTTACAGACTCTGGCATCGTGATTACTCAGATCGGTCGCGTCAAAGTGGCGTCGATCCAGCGGTAAAGGCGAAGACTTGCCCAGCCCACCGCTGCGCAGCTTACGCGCCGAGTAGACGGCAACTTCAAATCGCACTTCCTGTCGCTGCATGACCTGACGGATGCGATACAGCACCACCACGGCATCGGCAGAGAATGACAGTTCTTCCTGATCACTGTGGTGCTTTAGTGCATCATGCCACTGGGCAATTGCATCTTCGGAGTTGCCGGGGCTGTCATTGGTCTGCAGCCAGCTGAATATGGTTGCGGCCACATGCTTGCAGTTGAGCCTCACCGGACAACTGCAGGTTCCCCGGAGGCTTAGATTCTCCCGCCCGCGCGTAATCACCAGTCGCAGCTCATAGGGCTGTTCTTCTGTACCCGCGACACGGGCGGTGACGGTTTTCGCACCGTCAAAGACCAGACTTTCGACACGCTGCTGCTCGGCGTATTCCCGGCCTTTAGCGAGTGTCGACTCATCGAACTCTATGCCGCAGGCACGCATAAGCTCATCCTCCCCGAACGGGTTGAATGAATCTGAAACTTCGCTGGGCAGATTAGCCGCGCTCATTGCATCGCCTTACAGTGCATCAACCGCCCATTTCAACAAGAGGAGCGCTTCGAAGCAAGTTCTCATAATGTAAGCTCACCTGTTTCTGGTTAATTGTGTTTAAAAAACCTGAATATGCCAGGTAACTCAGCAGAAAGCGCATATCACTTGCCCATGCAGGCAGGTAACGCGGCGCTTTACATAGTCCCATGCTCGATAATTCACATAGTACGGGTATATCTTCAAGATCGAGCTTTCCACAGAACAACAACAATAAACAGTCCGTTCTTCCGTTAGCGACCAATGCACGCAAAAAGTTGTGAACCCGGATCAATCCATCGAGGTAAACGATATCTTTGGTAAACGGCGCACCTCCGGTCAGCACACCACCTCTAAAAACACGCCTTGCGTTCTCGAATGATTGATTCTGCGAGCCAGTACGCTCAAGAAAGTAATGGTAAACCTCGAGGAAGTCGGCACCGTCGGCGGCAAGTTGAATCGCCAGCGTGCGATCGGATAAACGCCTGAGCCGATCCAGATCCATCGAACCGGTAATAAACTCAGAAAAAACCGCTATACCTTCCTGCGTGCGGGTAGTTCCGGCATGACTGGAGCCCAATATCGGCAGTTCGCTTTGATACATGCCATTGAGCGATGTGGCCACATGCACACCGGCCTCATGATGAATGAGCTGATCGATGTCTTTATCGTTGAACTTTGCGCCACGCCGGATGCGTATTCGCTCGCGACCCGCCAGTGCATTGGCAGACAATTCATCGACTAACATCACCTGCGGAGCGTCATCGCCAAACATGTCTGCCACGGCCGCTTCTATCTGGCCGGCCAGATGCTCGCTGCTCACAGACTCCTCGGGCAGGTACTTGCTGTTGAGACCGTCCAGTTGCGCAAGCGCATCTTCAAAATCACTGGCCAAGGTAAGCGCGGTACTGCGCTGGTCGATCAGATAGTCACCCGGCGCGCCGTAAAGCAAACTGGAATAAAGAAAAAACTCACGGGTACCGCAATAGCGCAGCATATCAGCGCTTCGCTCAATCGCTACGGCCTGACGTTCAAGCCATTGGTCAACCGGTGAGTCCTGGATTAAGCCGCGAGCCTGTGACAGGGCCGCTTTAATATGGCTGTCGTCAAAGTCCGGGTAGCTGACCTCAGGCA